>JAKPII010000316.1 GCA_029549885.1 Planctomycetota bacterium | reverse complement strand
AGAGGCCCGCCGCAATCATCTGACCGATGGCGAGCACAGGTCGCCAGAAGCAGCAATTTTCGGCCAGCATATAAATCTTGCCCGTTTCTTCCACGGCATTGACGAGGTCCCAACACTCCTGGACCGTCATAGCGGCGGCCACTTCGCTGAGCACGTGCTTTCCTGCGCGGAGGGCATCCACTGCCATCACGGCGTGCCATTGCATGGGCGTAGCGATGAGCACCGCCTCCAAGTCATCACGCTCTAGCATACGGCGATAATCGGTGGGCGTGTCGCCATAAGTCGCTGGTCGCTGCCCATCTCGCATTTCGGCGATAAGTTTCCCGGCAATCTCCAGTCGTGCCGGACGAATATCGCAGACTGCCGGGACCTCGGCACCCTGTTCCAAAAGCAATCGCAAAAGGTATGTTCCCCGACCACCCACACCAATAACGCCTATTCGCAAGGGAGCACCTTGCGGCGGGGTTTCTTCAGCCGAAAGGACACCTGCTGCAACTGCCCCGGCGGCAACTGCGGCCTGACTCTTGAGGAACATGCGGCGGCTAAGAGATGTGTCCATTTGGGGCAACCTCCGGAGGCTTAATCGTTGGGCCTTGCTCACTTTTGCCCCTATTATGCTTATTCCTCCGGGCAAAGAAAAGCTTCCAAGACTCGACACAGAGCCCTGGTGGTCGGGCCTGGACTGTTGTCCCGACTTTCTCGAAAGACTACTCCTGAGGTTCCCAATAATCGAACTGTTGCAATTCATCCGGGCCAGGGTTGGCGTAATCGGGGTCTTTCGCCCGAATGAACACGTCCCCATCGGGAAGTGTCTTTATAAAAATGGGCACAATCGTCACGCCTTGGGGATTGATTGTTTGTGCCGTCTCGGAGAGATCCTTGCCACGGGCTTCTTCGCGCGAAAGGGGGGGCACATTTGCATTATAAAAGGCGGTACACCACCAATGGCCGGCCTTGTCTTGAAAGAGGGTGCCATGTCCCAAAAACCGCCCCACGAAGCGGCGAACACTGTATGGCCCCTCGATACGATCCGCTGTGGCATAGTATAGGTTATAACTTCCCTTACGCATCTGCCGGGTGGACCAGCCCGTACCGAAGAGCACATACTTGCGTCCGAACTTCTTGATGAAGCATCCTTCATGTCCCATCGTGCCCAGAGTTCCGTCCGGTTCGGTGGGGCCGATCTTAATAGGCTGTTGGGCGAAATCACTAAAGTCAGGTTTAAGCGGAGCAATTTCCGTAGCCCCCCAGACAAGCCACCATGTGCCATCATCATCTCGAAAGAGCGACGGATCGTGGCGATGACCAATCTTTTCGCCCATGGGGTTCTTCCATGGCCCCTTGATTTCTGGGCCTTCCGTGAGGGAAAGATTGGAGGCACGAACAGGCGACGGACTGGTGTGGACCAACGCCCAACGATTGCCCAGCCAGTGCAATTCCGGCGCCCACAGACGCCAAGCCGATTCCGGCACTTGTCGGAAGCGTTGTGGCTGCACCTCGGCCCAAACCCCGTCTTTCAAACTGAATGGCTCTCCGCAGTACTCCCAGTGGATCAGGTCCGGACTCTTCCAAAGACGCACCTTCCATCCCACAATGCTTTGGGGGCCCAGTCCCGTGTTCAGAATGTCGTTTCTTTCGCGGGCATCGCCAGGCAGGGCCGTGGTGCCCGTCAGATAGTAGTAACCATCCGGCGCGAGAACAATAAAAGGGTCCCGAATCCAGCCATCCTTAATGTGAAGGGCCCGATTGTGGGCCTGCAGACCGGCAACGATCGTTTCCGGTGTGTCGGCCGCATGGACGAATATTGGCAGCAGCGTAAAGCTGATTCCCAGCAGAAAAATAGCGCGCATCGTAACCTCCCCAAGTTTAAACGAGATTCTTGCAAACAACAGGCTGACGCCACGCCCCTGAAGGCCTGCGCGTCCATCATGATATTGGCACTGTAGAAGACCTGCCGACATGTGGCAAGGGGCTTGCGCACTTGTACATTCGATTTGCGCAAAAGTCCATTGCTGACACCAGCGCGCTTGACCACAATGAGGGGTGTTGGTCGTCGTGAGCACACTATTTCTATGGGGAGGAGACAACGACTATGAATTTCTGGGCAATGCCTTCAATGAAAGCGAACAAACTGGCTCTTTCTTGGTTGGCATGGATGTTGACAATTGTCGCTTTGGTCGCGACCTCTTCGGCAACGGAAACAAGTCAGCAGCGCCGCAACATATTGCTGATCTGCGTCGATGACCTCAAGCCGGTCCTTGGGTGTTATGGTGATCCCGTGGCTAAGACGCCGCACATGGATCGGCTGGCGGCTCGTGGCATGCGATTTGAGCTGGCTTTTTGCAATCAGGCCGTGTGTGCCCCATCCCGCAATAACTTGCTGTTAGGCTCGCGTTCTACATCCATTGGAATCTATGGCTTGAGCGAAAACTTTCGCCGAGCAGTACCCGATGCCGTTACGATGCCTCAGTATTTCATGAAGTACGGCTGGCGGACCGAAGCGGTTGGTAAGGTTTTCCATACCGGTCACGGGAACCACGACGATGCAGCATCTTGGAGCGTGCCCAGCGTCATTGAAAAGGTGGTGGAATATGTGGATCCTCAGAATTCGGCAGGAGGACAACTGACGCGAGAGGAGGCCTATTTTACCAATCAAATACTGGACCGAATCGGCAGTTTGCCCCGCGGTGCTGCCTGGGAGAAACTTGATGTCGCCGATCAAGCCTATGCCGATGGGCGAATCGCCGACGAGGGTATCAAGCGATTACGAGCAGCCAAAGAACGCCGCCAGAAGGAGGGTACACCATTTTTCCTAGCCTTGGGCTTCGTTAAGCCGCATCTGCCTTTTACAGCACCAAAGAAATACTGGGATCTCTACAGTCCGACTGAATTCAAGCTGGCCTCTTATCAAGAGCCCCCCAAGGGGGCGCCGCCTGTGGCAAATAAACGCGGTGGGGAAATCTTGAACTACGATCCCCTTACTATGGAAAACCTGAAGACCGATGAGATTCAGCGCACGCTGATCCACGGCTATTATGCGGCCACAAGTTTTGCGGACGCCCAAATTGGTCGGGTGCTTGATGAACTTGACCGACTAGGACTGGCAGAATCAACGATCGTTGTCCTGTGGGGTGATAACGGTTTCCATTTGGGCGATCACGGTATCTGGACCAAACATACCAATTATGAGCAGGCGGTCCGAATTCCGTTGATCATCGTTGCTCCGGGTGTGACACCGCCAGGATCGGTAACACGGCAAGTGGCTGAAAACGTCGATATCTTTCCGACACTGGCCGAGCTGGCCGGACTACCGCGCCCCACCGGCCCCCAGCCAATTGACGGCGTCAGCCTGGTCCCGGTTCTTCGCAATCCCGATACTCGCGTGGACGATCACGCTTACCACTGTTTTCCGCGAGGTGCCGTGATGGGTCGTGCCATTCGTACAGAACGTTATCGACTGGTGGAGTGGAAAAAGATCGGTGCCCCAGCAGAAACGGCAGAATATGAGCTCTACGACTACCAGACAGACCCCGAAGAACGAGAAAACCTCATTGACAAGCTGCCCGATGTCGCGGCCCAACTGAAGAAGATTCTTGCCCAGTACCCCGAAGCGGCCATCCCTGTCACCCAGCGACGCCAAGGCAATCCTGTGGTGAAACCATGAGGCCTACACCTATAATCGACAATACTTTGTGGACAGTTTTGATCGCTTTTTTGGGGAGGATTACTCGATGGCGTGCAAAGTTCGGTCATTGCTGCTTGTTACCATCTTGGGAATTGTTCCATTTGTCTGCTTGTGCCCGACCCTGAGGGCTTGGGCCAACGAGGGAAAGCCCTATTTGCGGCCCAACATTGTGTATATCGTTTCCGATGAGTTGGGTTATTACGAGCTCTCGTGCATGGGACATCCCCACTTTCAAACGCCCAATATCGATCGTCTGGCCGCTGAGGGGATTCGGTTTACACAAGCACTTGCCGGAAGCTCACTCTGCGCGCCAACACGATGCTGTTTGATGACGGGTAAACACTCAGGACATACTTCGATCCGCACCAACGGTGGTGGAACACCACTCCGACCGGAGGAAACCACAATCGCCTCGGTGCTCAAACAGGTTGGTTATGCCACTGGTGGATTTGGCAAATGGGGGTGTGGCGGACGTGGTTCCACAGGGGTGCCAGAACTTCACGGGTTCGACATCTTTTTCGGTTATTATGATCAAGTTCACGCCCACTCCTACTATCCGCCTTACCTGATTCGCAACAGTGAGGAGGTCCCCCTGCCAGGCAACCGCGGCTTGAGCGAGGGCACCACATACTCGCATTATCTCATTGTGGAAGAGGCCAAGAAATTTATCCGTGAGAACAAGGATCGTCCCTTTTTCTGCTATTTGCCCGTGACACCACCGCATGGTATTCACGATATTCCTGAAACCGACCCCGCTTGGGCGATCTACCGCGACAAACCTTGGCCGCTGGATGCCAGAAAATACGCCGCCATGGTCAATATGGTGGACCGCCATGTGGGGGAAATAGTGGATCTTCTCAAGGAGCTGGGACTCCGTGAGAAAACCATCATTTTCGTATCCGGTGACAACGGTGGCGCCGAGTATTTCCGAGATGCTGATCATCCCAGAGGGTTCCACGCTCCCAATGTGAACCCGGTTACCGGCGTCCAGTTCCGCGGAGGAAAAGGCAATCTGTATGAGGGCGGACTCCGCGTCCCCATGATTGTCTGCTGGCCAGGCCGGATCAAACCCGGTCGGGTTAGCGACCTTCTTTGGTACTTCCCCGATGTCCTGCCCACGCTTGCCGAGATTGCCGGGGCGACGCCTCCGCCCGACATTGACGGAATATCTATCGTTCCCGAGCTCCTTGGAGAAGAGGTAGTCGGTCGCAAACAAAGCCAGCACGATTATCTGTACTGGGAATTGAGTGGACAAATAGCCGTACGGCGAGGAACCTGGAAGGCGATTCGGCCAGGGGCGGGAAAACCGTGGGAGCTTTATGATCTGTCGAAGGACATCAGCGAAACGATGGACCTGTCGGCTGAACATCCGAAAATACTCAAGGAATTGATAGCCCTGGCGGAAAAGGCCCATCAGCCGGCGGTGGAAGGTGATTTCCTGCAACCGGAGTTGAACGAAAAAGACCGCCGCGCGAAGTTCGGCGACGCTGTTCCGCCCGAAAAAATCAACGTCGCGCTTGTCCAAAATATGCCGCAGGCTGGGCTGATTCCTCGCAAGAATTATCGGATCGTATCGTGCAGCAGCGAATCGATATCCAACGGTCGTTTGGCCCAGCACGCTATTGACGGCAATCCCCGGACTTGGTGGCACACCCAGTTTTCGCCTGAGGTCAAACGCCCACCTCACGAGTTGGTCATCGACCTGGGGAGTGAGCACATCATCCGTGGTGTTCGCTATCTCGCCCGACAGGATGCCACATGGAATGGGACGATCAAGGACTGTGACCTGACGGTCAGTGCAACACCGGAGTTCCCAGACGAACCAACCGTGAAATTACAATTCAGCAAGACGAGGGAATGCCAGGAGCGGTTATTCCCAGAGGTCCGAGGCCGTTACGTCCGCTTGCGGATTTTCTCGGAGGTCAACGGAGGGCCTTGGGCCTCCATAGCCGAGCTTGGCTTTGTGGGCGAATAGCCATCTGGTGATCGGATTCATAGTAACCACTTGATAGCCACGAATCCTAGGATGGCAAGGGCGGCAAGGCCCAAGGCGGCCCAATCGAAATATTTTTCCAGCAAGGCCTTAACGCCAGGACCAAAGAAGTAGAGACAAGCGGCGACGAGGAAAAACCGCCCGAATCGGCCCACCACCGAACCCAGGATGAGAATGGTGAGCGAAACGTACTCGTGGAAGATACCGGCTGCAATTGTAAACACCTTGTACGGGATCGGTGTGAAGCCGGCACACACGATCGCCCAAAAAGCGTTTTGCTGGTAAAGCCGGCCCACGTAGTCGATGTTTTCGGCGGTAAGACCGGGAACATACCGCATGAAGAAACCGCCTACCGCCGCCCAAAGGGCGAAGCCAATGATGTATCCCAACACCCCGCCCAAGACCGAGCCCGTCCCACTGATCGCAGCGTAGAAAAAGGATCGCTTGGGCTTGGAGACCGACAAGGCAATCTGAAGGACGTCTGGCG
Source organism: Planctomycetota bacterium (assembly GCA_029549885.1). Lineage (GTDB taxonomy): Bacteria > Planctomycetota > Planctomycetia > Pirellulales > Thermoguttaceae > Thermogutta. Next base: position 29,931 of record JAKPII010000316.1, on the reverse strand, counting down.
GAATCGGAAAGAAAGAGCTTTCCGCAAATGCCAAGAAAAATAGAGCGGGCGTTCCATAGGGGGTATCGGCCCAATGGAGAACCCAGTCATAGAGGCGACGAAGAAAATGGTGTCGCTTGCCAGGTTGCGACGTTTTTTCTTTTGATGCATCCCGCGGGGAGAAACCACCGGTCGCTGGCGATGACCGATCTGCGAGCGAAGAAGTAACTTCGGGATGACCTGGGGGAGAGGAAACTTCGCGTGACTGTGTCATAAGTTTTTCAACCAAGACTCTGAGGACTAACCCACTACCCGATTATCCTTCACAGATAAACAGGCGGCAAGGCAAAAGGTCGTTGTTTGGGGGATTTAAGAGCCTATCTTAAAAAAGTCCCCCTCTCCTTCCGGGAGAGGGTTGGGGTGAGGGCAAGCGAACGTCGGCATCGATTGAGAAAACCGGCAGCAATTCGAGGCACCCTCTCCCCCGACCCCTCTCCCGCGGAACGGGTAAGAAGAGATTATGGGATAGACTCTTATGTGTCTTAACGATTCTGCGGAATAAACCGCCGCGCCAGGCTTCGTGAAATCCTATCAGCCCAGTAGATGGGCTCGGGAAGGCGGTGGGCCCCGAACAAGGGACTTACGATCTTCACGGCACTCGCCACGTCAATGCGATGACCGGGACAGACGAACACCGGCTGGGCGTGGCCCGTCCGACTCCGGAGCACGGCCCCCAGGACTTGATCCCTGTAAACGATCGGGGCACTTTGGCCGGGCGATAGGTCTTCCGTTTCACATTTCCCGCACAGCAATGTTTTCGTGACGCCGATGGTGGGACGATTGAGGAGGAGACCCAGATGACTGGCGATGCCCATGCCCCTTGGGTGAAGAAGGCCACTGCCATCGACCATGATGACCTCCGCCAATTGCCCCTCTTGCTCGGCCTTATCCAGAACGGCCTGGAGGAGTGGCAGCTCACGAAAGGCGAGATAGCCCACGATATAAGGGAATCGCGTTGGCAGTGCGATGTGCGTATCCCAGAGTTTCTCGCCGCTCGGCCAAGCGATGCGACAATACGCCGCCACACCCATGTCCCCTCGATACGACACATCAACACCGCCTACCGATTGCGGCTCACGTTCCAGCGGGCAAAGTCGAATTTCGCGGCAGAGCCTGACTTGCAAGGCCTGAAGCTCCAAAAGCGGTGACTTCGTTGCGACTTCTGGACATAACGCACGTAGTTGCGCGGCATCCATCAAACACCTTGGATCCGCTCCCGACGATGTTAACAGAACGCCTTCCTTCAGGAGGAGCTTTTCCCGATCTTCCTGGGAAAGTGGGGAAGGGCCCCATCGGCCTCCGGCTCGTACCACGCGATGGCAGCAGCAACCTGGGTCATGCTGATGATCGCCCAACCAGGAGCCAATCCACCGGGCAGCGCGGAAATCTCCCAAAACCTCCGCAAGCGTTCCGCAACTTACGACATGACCGGCGGGAATCGCGGCGATGAGACGTCGCAAGGCCGCCTCAAGGTCAGGCAAATTAACGCCAGCCAGCGAGTTCCTTGTCCGTTTCATTTGGCTTGCCATGGGCCAATGTCCGCATATGGGTAAGCGACCTTTAGAACGGCCATTTGATCACTCGGCCAATAACGCGATCGGGGGCGACAATCCCGAAATGGCGACTATCCAGCGAGACATGGGGATCATCGCCCAACACGTAATAACCGGGCAAAGGATCCGCCCAGCGGTGTTCGTCATCGTAACAGCTTACCTTCCAAAGGCCGAGATTGTGAATTGCGACCGAACCGCGCTCTACTATTACTTCAAAAGGCCGTTGAATGGGCTTGGCGAGGGGACGGGCCGCATAGAACATTTGCGTAATCACACGATCATTAACGATCAGGAGAAAATGTTGGTCAACGAGGGAGACTGCAAATTCACCTTCACCGATCAGCGGTGGCAGCTTCCCCGAGATTTGTTCGCGTTTCGTGCTGGTACCGTCAGGGCTCTCATCAAAACACACAACCGAAAACTCGGATGGCAGAGTCAGTGTGGCCTCGACATGGCCGGAGCCGAAGCGCGAGCGGATGTGAAGCCGTGTTCCCGGTGAAAATCTTTCCAGGGAAAAACGAAGGATAAGGTTCCGCGTTGGTTTTTCGTACTGATCCAAGGCCGGATGAAAATGGCAATATGTCGTTACCGTGTTGTGGGTTGCCTCCACCTCCCATTGGGACAACGACGATGCCGCATCGAGGTGAATCACAGAATCCTCCCTATTGCGGGGGAGATTGACCGGCACACACATGCTCCGCTGAACCTCCCAAGGGCGGGGTTGCAAGCGGCCGTCCGCCCAAAGAACGCCGTCGCGAATCTCAGTCCTTTCCCCGGGAAGCCCCACAATCCTTTTCACGGTAAGACCGCCGTGCTCGCCAGCGTTATAAAAAGCCACGGTGTCCCAGCGCTTCCAAGCTCGCCAAAGCCCTTTCAAGATCACGACGGGATTGCCCGCCCGAACGTTCGGCTGCGGCTGCTGGTTTCCGCTGGTCATCAGTCGGGCTAGCCGGGTCCCGCAGTTGGGACATCGGGCGCGTTCGAGGCAATTAGCGAATGACTGGGTTGCCGCACACCAACACAGGGGATAGCCGCATTGCGGACACGCTATCTCAAACCTTGGGCCATCCAGTGAGGGCATCATGGAGGGACCGGCGACGCGAATGGGATAGACAATCCCCGACACCAGCCAGGTGTCAATCATGAGCATGAGAATCACAAAAAACACAGCATTCCGCGCATACAGCGAGAAGGTAAGTCCAATCCGCTGAGACGAATGGCAACGGCCCTGGCTTCCGGCCTGTCGGATCGGGGCGGAACAAGCGTCGTGAGCATCCAACTTTGCCATCGGCGGCGCCGTCACACGCTTACCTCACGTTCTTGGCAAAAAGAGGCAGAACTAAAGAAATGGGCGGTTACACTCAAAGGCTGTAGATAAACTCCTTGGCCCGCCGTACCTCGCTGAGGGGATCCCGCTCTCCGCATGGTCTGAGAATGAGGAACCCCGAAAAACCTGTAGCCTCCAAGGCACTTAGGATAGGCGGATAATCAATGCCACCACTCCCCAAAGGTGCTAACTCGTAGCCATGTCCCCCCGGTCGCATCGTGGCATCTGTGGCGTGGAATGTGACCACCCGTGAGCCCAAAGTCTCGATCGCAGAAACCGGGTCAAAACCATGAACTGCCAGCTCTCCGGGATTGATATCTACCCCGAAGCCCCCCTCTGGAACCCCGTTAAGGAGGGCGGCCAACTCCTCCGGCGGCGAGCGCTCGGCTTCTGCCACAACGATCGCTCCCGCTCGTTCACCAAACCGGCAAAACTCCTTGACGACTTCCTCCAGCACTTGCCAATCGGTAGAAGACCGATCCTTCGGCAGACATCCCAACCGAATCAGGAGGAGATTCCCCCCCAATTGGTACGTCAGTTCCATAGACTTCTTGGCCTGCGCGATGCGCTGTTCCAACCCCAGGGGATCATCAAAGCCGCGCAACGTTCGGAATCGTACTGCCGCGAGTCGAAGATTCCGGTCGGCTAAGTTTTTTCGGATTTCACGGACGGCCGTTCTGGTAAAATCTTCCACTGGCATAAGCTTTAATAGATCGAGTTCCACCGCCTCCAAATTGATCTCGCGGATGTGGTCAAGAGCTTGCTGAAATGGTAGGTCAATGGGGCCCAAGTCTGCGGCAAGTCGAATTCGCAGCACCGTTTTGATCCTCCTAAACGTTTTTCAATGCTTAAGCCGAAGCGCTTCCAGGAGAACTTTAGACCACCCGCAGCAAAGTCCGATGATACAAATTTGCCCAACGTGGCAACGCACCCCACGTAAGGATTCACACACCACGGTGTGGAGAGTGATCAACGCTCGAAAACCGCGGGGCCGCGCTCCCGGACGGACACACAATATGATGGATTACCTGTCGATTGCGGCTTTCATGCTCATTGTAGGGTTTGGAGGGGATCCACCCAAGGGTTCTCCCTTGGTGCCCCCAGCGGCGCAATCGACCGATTTTGATACGGCTTACCGTTGCGACTATTCAGAGAGTTTTGATCAAAACTACGACAACTGGCCCGATTACTGGATACGTCATACTGGGCCGAGATATCCGCTGTACGTCAAGGCCGAGATCGTTGGAGAGCCTTCGCCCGAGGCGGCGCGTTGTCTAAGGGTGTTTCTCGACGGGGGTTCCTTTGCCGCAACATCACCCAAATTTCCTGTTTCTTCTCTTTTCAGTTACCAAGTCAATGTGTGGGTGAAGACCCGGGGGATCGTGAACGACCGTGTTTGGGTGAGTTATGTCGTCTTGGATGCCCATGATAAGCCCCTTGCCACGTTCCGGTCACAACCCTTGGGTGAAACGCCAAGTTGGACACTCCTTCAATTGGGGCCTTTTGAGGTGGACGTCCCGGCGGCTTCCAAAGCGGTTGTCGAACTACACGTGGAGGCCGACGTCAATCGTGATGTGAAGGCCGAGGTGTGGTTCGGCAACGTTCACGTCCATCGGATGCCGTCGCTCCGCGTCGTCCTCGATCAGCCGTTGGGCCTTTATCGACTGCCTACCCGCCCGGTGGTGAACTGTCACCTCTCCGGTGTTCGGTCGGCCGATACACCGCTTCGCATCACGATTCTTAATGCGGAGGGAAAGACTGTCCACGATGTTGAGCTCCATCCCAAGTATGAAAAGGTGGAGACGGCGGTGGCATCGGCTGAATCCGCGATTCACAGTCAACAGGTGTTCTCGTCTCAGGTCCAGTGGCAACCGGACCCATTAACGCCCGGTTTCTACTGGCTGGTGGCCCGCATTCCCTGGAAAGACGATGCCTTTCGTGAAACCCGAATCCCATTTGTGCTCATGGAGGCTGTCCCGGGGAGTACAAGTGCGTTCTTTGGGTGGTCACTGCCGCAAGGATTAGAGCCACTGGGTGCAAGGCGGCTTGCGGAGTTGATCACAGAATCTGGCGTAGGTTGGATCAAGTTTCCTGTGTGGTATGACGAGCAAACCTCTCCCGCCGTCCTTCAAGACGTCCCCGTGCTACTGGATCGGCTAAGCAATCATGGGGTCAAGATCATTGGTGTGCTTATTCCTCCCCAAAGCGTTCGTGAGGCACTAGGTCCCATAGCTCCTAGCCACACGGCCGGGGTATTCCTCCGCGATCAGAAGGTGTGGGAACCTTCGCTGACGCTGAGCTTCGTGAAGATGGCCTCTTTGGTTCCGTTTTGGCAAATCGGGGGGGACAACGAGCATATTTCGGCCAATGATCCATCGCTGCAAAAGAGCTTTGTCCAACTGAAGAACGCTTTAGGGCAGGTCGTCGCTGATATCCGTTTGGGCGTACCTTGGCGGTGGTTGGAGCCACCCCCGAAGGCCAACATCGGCTTCATCTCTTTGTCTGAAGAACCACCGTTGACGGCCGCTGAGTTGGAGAACTATTTGGCTCGGCAGTCGATCGCTTCGGAGAAGGTCTTCCTTCTTGTCGAGCTCAAGCCACTGAGTCGCCAAGACTACTCGATTGGACTTCGCGTTCAAGATCTGGTTTTGCGGATGGCCAGTGTGAGGCGGGCCAGCAACGTCATTGGCTTTCACCCTAATCCTTTTGACCCCGACTGCGGATTGTTCTATCCCAATGGTGCGCCCGCGGAGTTGTATCTCCCTTGGCGGACGACCATCCACGCCATTGGGGAAGGCGAGTGCTTGGGGTCGGTAGCCCTACCCGCTGGATCTTCCAACCTGATTTTTGCCCGAGACGATGAAGGTGTCATGATTGTCTGGAACAATCGAACGGTCCGAGAGAATGTGTACCTGGGTGAGGATATTCGCGTGACAGATGTCTGGGGGACGACATTGCCTTATCAAGGTGGTCCGCAGGGGCAGTCATTTTTGGTTGACGAGTGGCCTCGGTTTGTTCACGGCGTTTCCATCCCCATAGCTCGTTGGAGGCAAGAGGCAAATATCGCGGTCACCCGTTTGCCCAGCATCTATGGTGTGCCTCATCGCAATAAGATTCGCTGGCAGAATACATTTGATCGGGCGGTTTCGGGTGAGGTGACGATCGTGACCAAACCGGGGTGGCGGGTGACACCTCAGCGATTTCCTTTTCACTTGACGCCGGGTGAGAAAGTTGAGCGCGACTTTGTGATTACCCTTCCGTTTGATGCCGAGGCGGGCCCTCAACCCGTGCGGTTGGATTTCAAGGTAGGAACGGACCAATTTACCGAGTTCAGTAGCTATCACTTCATTGAAGTTGGTATGGGCGATGTTTACGTGGAGATCACCACGCGGTTGGATGAATCCGGTGACCTTATTGTCCAACAGGTGCTTGTCAACGACACGCCGGAGACGGTGTCCTTCCGCTGTGAGTTGTTTGTTCCCGATCGACGTCGCCAGTTCTGTTTGATTCAAGGCCAAGCGCCGGGTCGCCATGTACAGACGTACCGCTTTCCACGCGGAGAAGAACTGATTGGAAAGACCCTCTGGCTTCGCGCAGAAGAAATCGGAGGGAGTCGTATCCTTAATTATCGTGTGATTGCGACCCGCTAATCGCTCGTCGGACGTAGCTATGCCTGCCCGGGATAGAGACAGACTTGAGTCTGCTCCAATGGGGTGGTATTCTGGCTGTAGGTTACGGTCTCTTTAAGCACGTGCAGATTGTGCGCGTTCGCTGTCCTGAGGTCCAGTTCCAGAGGAGCACAAACGATGTGGCGACACCTTGGCTTTATTGTTTTGGCGGCGGCAATCTCGTGTTGTCTGGTATCATCTGTGTTTGTGCCAACCGTGGCGGCAGAAGAGGAAGGTTTTCAACCGCTCTTTGATAGCAAGACACTTAACGGCTGGGAAGGAGACGCGCGATTTTGGTCGGTAAAAGACGGCGTGATTGTGGGAAGCACCGATGAGAACAAAACCACCCACAACACATTCCTCTGCACAACGAAGACTTACAAAAACTTCATTCTGAAACTGGAATTTCGCTTGCGAAACCACAATTCGGGCGTCCAGATTCGCAGCAAACGGTTGGACGATTTCATCGTGGCTGGTTATCAGGCCGACATTGCGGACAAACGCTACATGGGGATCCTCTATGAGGAAAGAGGCCGGGGAATCCTCGCCGATGTGAATCCAGAAGAAGTGGCGAAGCACGTTAAGCCCAACGACTGGAATGAGTACGTGATCACGTGCGATGGGCCAAAGATTCGCATCCAACTCAACGGCTTTACGACGGTCGATTACGAAGAGAAAAGCCCAGAAGGGGCGAAAGAAGGCATCATTGCATTGCAGCTCCACGTTGGTCCGCCGATGCAGATTGAGTTTCGAAACATCCGAATCAAAGAGCTACCGTAAAGCTGGGGTTTCCGGTTCGATCACGTCATACGAGCCGCATTTGATTCAATGAGTGACGATGTCACATTCGATCCGTACCGAAAATGGCTAGGGATCCCGCCTGAGGAGCAACCGCCGAATTACTATCGGCTGCTAGGAATCGCCCCGTTTGAATCAGACCCGGATGTCATCGTCAATGCCGCTGATCGCCAGATGGGACACGTTCGGCGGTTCCAGGCAGGTCGGTATGCGCAGGTATGCCAAAAGATCCTCAATGAGTTGGCCGCCGCAAGGGTTTGCCTTCTTGATCCGGTCCGGAAGCGGGCATATGACCAGAAGCTCTTTTTCGAGTTTCGGGCGGCGGGACGGGAGTTGCCCTTCCCTGTGGCCACACCGCTTGCGCAGCGAGAAATCCCCCCGCCATGGGGGTCAGAGGGGGTGCCTGCAACTAGTGGCGGGTCTTTTTCCGCGGTAGGAGAAAAGGGGGGAGCGATCGCTGGCCCAAGTGTCCTGTCGCTCTATCGCCGACGCCGCAAGAGTATTTGGCGGGACCCGACGACGGCAATTCTTTTGACCGTGCTGTTTTTGATGGTTGTGGTCGTGGCAATCCTTGTTATTTTCCGGCAACATTTTCTGGGATAGCTTACCGTGGTGTGAGCGTCCCGAACCATTGTGGCGAACCATCCCCTGGTAGGAGATGACAGCATGGCTCAATCACCTCTGCGAGACTTTTCTGGACGCGAAATCGGCGAGTTTAAAATCCTTCGCCGTTTGGGTGTTGGGGCCATGGCGGACGTCTATCTGGCCGAGCAGCCCTCCCTTCGCCGCCAGGTGGCGTTGAAGGTCCTCCGTCTTGACTTGGCCCAGGACGAAACGTATTTGGAGCGATTCCGGCGTGAAGCCCAGGCTGCTGCCAAATTGATCCACGCCAACATCGTTCAGATCTACGAAGTTGGCTCGGAGAACAACATCCATTACATTGCCATGGAGTATGTGCCGGGGCTGAACCTCCGCCAGTGGCTGCAGAAAAACGGTCCCGCCGATTTGAGAACCGCCCTCATCATTATGCGTCAGGTCGTGGCCGCCCTGGTGAAAGCCGCCGAAGAAGGCATCGTTCATCGTGACATCAAGCCGGAAAACATCCTGGTCACGCATAATTTAGAGGTCAAAGTGGCGGATTTCGGCCTGGCTCGGTTGCGACCGGCTGAAGATGGATTGGAATTGACCCGCGTCGGAATGACGATGGGAACGCCACTTTATATGAGCCCAGAACAAATCCAGGGAAAGCCCCTGGATATCCGCAGCGACATTTACTCGTTGGGGGTGACGTGCTATCAGCTTCTCACCGGTGAACCACCCTTCAAAGGGGAAAACGCCATGGTGGTCGGCGTGATGCACTTGACCAAGCCCCCCGAACCATTAGAAAGCAAACGTCCGGACCTGCCGCCAAGTTTCTGCCGCCTGATCCACCGGATGCTCGCCAAAGATCCCGCGGATCGTTTTTCCTCCCCCAAGGTCCTTTTAGCGGAGTTGAGGAAAATCTATGCCGAGCATGTCGGCGAAGCCTGGCCAGAAAACCTACCGGACCTCGAGTCGAGCGAATTGTCCGCCACGATGACGGCCCCGGCCATCAAGAAACTCGAGGAGGCGATGCGTCTTTCCCAGCGCCGAACGACCCGCCGTTGGATACTTGCCGTGGTCGCGCTTTGGGTGGTGGGGCTGGCAGTCGGCACGCTCATTGGTTACTGGCGGATCAACGAACCACCCCTGCTCGCCGGCACACCTACTCAGCCAACTCTCACTGTCCCAAAATACGATAGCATCTTTGCCCAATGGTTGCATGCTAGTCAGTTGGGCACGGAAGAGGCATGGCGTGCCATTATTGAGTACTTTCCGGAAAAAACCTACTGGACATCGCGGGCCAAGATGCGATTGGCTCAAATATACCTCCGGGAAGACCGGCTGGATGAGGCCCTCCGCATGTTCCAGGAACTTGCCGCGAGCGATGATTCCGAGCCAGAACTGCGGGCGTTTGGCCTGGCCGGAATGACCGGCGTTTATGTGCTGCAAAAGAGAGATCAGGAAGCATCACGGGCACTCAACGAGCTTTGGCCGATCCGCCAGTATCTCCGCGATCCCTTAATGCAGCGCTTGGTCGATTATTCCATCAAATCCATCCGCACAAGACTCGGTCCTATGACCGCCGGCGACTGGGACACCTGGCTGAATGAGATCAAGGAAGAGGCCAGCATCAACGGTCCACAAGACCGGCCGTGAGTGGCCAGTTGAGAAACCTTGCCCCTTGTTCCTGGTTGTCGCCTATACCCCAAGAAACAAAGCAAGCCGCAAGTAGGCGTAATGCCACTGCGGGTATGAGTTGAGGGCAGCTCAATCCCGGCGTTTGAGTCCCATGGAATCGGCTACATCGTGGATAATGTCTCGCAACTCGTTTACGGACACATCCTCCATTCTCTTACCCTTTTGATCGAGGCGTTCGTTGACCTTAATGGCTGTCTCCTGCATCACAGCATGTGTCTCTTGACTGCCACCCCAAAGGACAAAATTTTTTCCTCGTGTCACGCGGGTCTGGCCATCATCCCCATCAAGGCCGATCCCCACGAGGCCCGCAATTTTTCGCGATTGCGGTTTATCCTTGGTCGGTTCCGAATTGCTCACGTGCTTCCTCCGCGTGATTTACGTGCGTCTAAAGAGGGACTTTAAAACGCTGGCCGCCGCTTGCCGTGTATCAGCCGCCTGGGGTTGCTTGAACTTGCCCGAGTCTCCTTGTTTCTTCCCACCGGGCGCCGGCTCCTCCTTACCCTCTTCACCGCTGAAGAGGCTGGCAAGAGCTTTGCGAGTTTCTTCGTCCACGGGTTTTTCCGGCGTGGCATGGGGAGCTGGCGGCCCACCACCTGCATTCTCCGCGGGCTTGACCTGAATCGTCCGCGTGTCAGCGTCGGCGGGTGATTCGGCGGTTACTTCGTCCTCGCTCAACCATTGATCGACATCGAATTCGGTCGAGCTGGCCGAGGCTGTCCGGGCAACCGCTTCTTGGACAGTCTCCACCTTCGGCTTGGCCTTGGGGGCCTCGGCGCCCGTTTTCACAATGAACTCAAGGACACCGACCAAGAGATGATCGCCATCCTTGAGGGGCGTTTCGGTCCTGACCCGCTGGCCGTTAACAAAAGTTCCGTTTTTTGACCCCAGGTCCCGCACCGCGAGATAATCACCGTCCAAAATCAAGACACAATGGTGGCGACTGACCAGATCGCTTGCCGGACGAAGGTTACAGTCCTCGCCGCGGCCAATGAAAAACTTCGAACCCGTCACCCGAATTGACTTGCCCGAATAGCGGCCGTTCGCAACTACAAGTCTGACATCCATCGCCATACGCCTATTCTAAAAAAGGTCACGCAACGTAAACGTTGCCAAAAACCGACGACCTCGAACGTTATTCTTGTGTTCCGGAATCCAAGCACGGAACACACCCAGGCCCCCCAACTCGCGATCTCCCCGTTGGGATCGATCATGTGCACCGAGTGTCTGGCCCGCCCCTCCGTTCCAACTCTCGTCGGCGCTTCCATGGCACGGCGACCTACCCTTAGCTACCTCTTACCACTGCCGAAGCTCCGCGTCGGCGATGAGTGCACGACACACTGCCTTTTCACCCTCTATCATCGTAGCAAGGACGGACACACAAGTCAAAGCCGCCCATCGGTTTTTTGGGCCGATTTACTGAAAATGCGCGCATGATCCTAACTGTGTTCCGGAAAAATATTTACGGCTCAACTGTCTCTCTCATGTTCCTTTGCCGCGTTCCGCAAGGTGGACCATCCCGGACGCCGGTGCTGTGCTGATCCTCAGAGCTGGCCCGGAAGTTTCGGCAATGCGCCAAACCAATAGCGTGGTACGGCGCGAACCGCCGTTCGGTCCTCAAGCGTGGGCCGAAAAACCGTTAAAATAAGTGCGGGGGCGTACCAGGCCATATACAAACCGCCTTGGTGGATCAAACAGAACTGAGCCGCCAGTAACACGGCGGCCGTTCCACTGAGCAGGTTTGCCAGGTTCTTCTCCGACGGCCAAAGGCCCAAGCTCACACAAAGAACCGCGAATCCCGCGAAGATAGGAATCCGGAAGTACGGCCAATGATATTCCCAAAAGCCATCGGCTCCCTCGGTTCGCAAAAGATGTTTTCCAAACATAGCCGCCAGATCATTGCCAAAGTCATGCCACGTCGGTGAGAGGAAGAACAGAAGTATTATCAGGGTACCAACACTGATAAGATAGCCCCCGAGGAATCGTATCAGGCCGCGTCGTTGATAAAAACCGATCCAAAGCGGCAAAAGAAAGAAGGGATAGAAGACAATCGTCGCGGCTCCCAGCAGCATCCCGGAAATCATAGGGCGACGGTACATCACCAAGGCCCAGACGATAAGTGCACCGGGGACAATATGATCCAATCTCGCTGTTAGCTGGCTGGTGTAAGGCAATAGCAAATATAGGGAGGCCGCTGCCAAGCCCGTTTTCACGTTATCAAAATGCCGCAAACCAAAGAGTATCAAGCCGAACACAATGAAGCACTGGGCAGCAATCGCAACAATCTTAATGGCCGCTCCGACAATTAACGTTGATGTCTCAGCATTCTCAAGATTCTCGAGGTTACCCTCGGATGCAGTGCGTGAAGCCGGGACCTGAGGCGTAAATGTGATGGCCCGATAAAACGGCAGATAACCAGGACCACGGTGAGCAGGAACGCGCCAGATAGGGCTTTCGGTCACCGGCGTCTCGGGACGAGATTGTGACTCCACCAGCCGATCGGTCAAGATGTTGGCAACGAGAAAGAACATAAGGGCGCACGCCATAAACGTCATGCCTTCGGACGATAAGTTCGGTTCCATCAAGGGACGACGCGCGAAGGCGGGATCGACCAAAAGACGGATGAGATACAGGGCACTCACGGCAAATAGCCAAGAATATCCGGCCCCCTCCAACCCATGCGTGATGAGCAATAAACCTGGCGCGAAGAAGATAATGCCGATCAGATCAAGATTGCGAATGGAAAAAAGACGCGAGAACCGAAAATAGATCCCAATTGTCATTAGCGACGCGACATAAAGCCACGTCGTGGGATCCATACGGTATTGTTCAAACCAAGTCCACATAGTCCGAGATTATCTAGTCCAGGGACATTGCTGACTACCTCCAGCCGGTCCGGCTTGCGAAAAACCTGCCACGGTTTGCCCGCTTGACCGCTTTGCCCTAACCCACCCGATGACGGGACGTCATTAGCTCTCGAACACAACATCGTCTTTTTCGAGTGTCTGCCGAAGCAGCTTATAAGGCAAGTCCCTCATCGTTAACTTTTGTTGAGCGCAAAGGGCAGCGGCCGTTCCGGCGGCTTGCCCCTGGGCCATGGAACAAACTGTGTTCCGCGTGGACATGTGGGCAACATAATCCGACGTAATCAACATCCCTGCACACCAAAGATTGTCGAGACCCGAGACGCAAAGGGCACGATACGGCATGCCATATGTGCCGCCATCCTTGATTTGATAGCGGGGCGCCATGTCATGAAAACCATACACGAAGACCTCGTCGGGGAAGTGACGCCCTTCCAACACATCCTCACGCGTTACGTCGTAATCGCAGCGGATGCAACGAGCACGCCGAATATTCAACCGCGGTGCGGTCCTCGCGATAAACGCCTTTTCGCAACCCGGGACGTATTTCCGGAAGAGTTCCACAGCACGGGCCTGCCGTCGGCGGAGCTCTAACTCTGCCCACGTCACTGCATCTCGATTCGTCGGACTGACAGGGAGCTTCAAATTGAGCTTAATGAACATGAAGTAATTGTCATGAACCGTCGTCGTTACGGTGGACATGCCGATTTCAGTCGCTTCCCGACGGAAATCTTCAGGGAGATTGACAAGTCGTCCTTCAAGTCGCACGATCTGGCCATCTTGACCACTTCGTAAACCCCGGGCCAGTTCGGTCAACGCGTCATGGCTCTCTAAAAACTCGTAGTATTTCTCCACGTTGACATTGGCCAGACCAATGCTATTCGCCACAGCGTAATCATTAGGTTCTGTGAAATCTGCCCCGGCAAATGCGGCCAAATCTCCGTATGCTGTACAATCCACAAAACTATGAGCAAAAAAAGCCTCCCGACCGGCCCGACTCTCCGTGACCGCTCCCAAGAGTCTATTTCCGTCGCGGATAGCCCCTACGACCATCGTGTTGAGAAACATCTCAACGGCAGCCTCAGCTAGCATCTCCATCGTGACCAGCTTGTACATCTCCGTATCAATGGCTGTGCATACCGAATCGTAGTTGAATCCCTTCTCCATTTCGGCGTGGCCTGAACACGCCCCCAGGGATAGGAGCCGGTCGATGATCTTCTGCGGGAATCCCCGGATAACCTGCCTTTTTTCCACACCTGGAAAGGCTTTCCAAAGATTGTAGAAACTGTGGAGGGCGGTACCCCCTTCCGTAACCGTACCGCCCGTATAACCCTTAGCTTCGATCAAGGCCGTCTTCACGCCTTGAGCCGCCGCCGCGAGTGCCGCGACGACACCAGCCGTTCCTCCGCCGGCGATCACGACGTCAAATCGCCGGACCGGCAATTTTTTCGGCGGTTCCATGTACCAATCGCCTTCTTGAGGCGGAGCTTCTTCCCCTCGCGAAGTGCTCCCCAGAAAACTCGCCAGACCGGCAGTTCCCAATCCAATCGCGGCCTGATGAAATTCGCGGCGTTTCATAAATAACCAACCTCGCTGTGAAATCCCGTCACAGTCTCGTAAAGATTTGACCTTAGTTTAAGAGCTGGTAGGGGCGACTTATAGCTTTAGAGCCAACTCGGCGATGTGGCGGCCCAGATTCTGGGCAGTTTTAACACCGAATTCGTCGGTAGATATGTCGTCATTTCCGCCATTGTTCCACAATGTAGCCCCAAAGTGACCTGTCGGACGACCATCACCCACGATTGCCATTTCATGACACATGAGCGCCCGATGGATCGAATCCAACACATATTCTTGGCCACCGTTGCGGGCAGCCCCTACCGCCAAAGCGCCCGCCAGTTTTCCAGACAGCTTGAACTCCTTTCGGAACACCTGGCCGAGACGATCGATGAAAGCCTTACACAGCGTACTCATGTTAGCGTAGTGTACAGGCGAACCTACAATGAGTGCCTTCAACCGCGGATCGGCAATCTGCTCGGCCACCGCCGGAAAATCGTCGCGCTCGCCAGGCGGCAAGGGGATCCCCAATGCGGGCTCTACGGGGATGCGCAAATCGGCCAGTTCAATGAGGACCGTCTCAATCTTTTCTGGAGCCACCGCTTTCGCGGCATCCAACACAATCTTCAGTCCTTGAGCGGTGGTTTTGCCTTTCCGTGGGCTGCAGGACACCGCAACAATTTTCACCGTCTTCGATTGACGTTGGGACTCAGCTTCCTCCGCCAGCAGAGATCCCCCTAAGCCAGCCCCAATCATAGCAGAACCTAAACCAACCTGATGCAAAAAAGCGCGTCGTTCACATGGCTGTGTCATGTCGTCTCTCCTTCGGAAGCGTACAAATAAGCCACTGGTCTTTAACAACGAGAACACCGTGCGACGCACGGACCGTCCCCCCTTCGTCGGAACACGCAGCATTTTAGTCAGCGCACTGACAATTGCAACAGTGGTCCCATTGGAGAGACGCCCGCTCCAGAGAAAACCCACATACTGTCGTGGCGTGCTATCCTGGTAGTCCAGGCGCTGTCGTGGCCGCACCAAATGACGCGGTAACCGTTCCTGCCACATGGAACCTAACGGTGTGCGTCGCTTAGCGTTCGGTTTCCCTCCGGAAACGGAGCTATTTCCCGAATGCCAAAATGACGTGGTAAACTGCCGACGGTCCAGATCTCTTCCAAATCAGCCGTGCCCGGGGCGGTCACTCGCGAAAATCTCTGGAAGGCTTTCCTGTCAGGCTTTGTCGAAGGGGCCTACTCGGGGTAGACATTACGACCATGTTGCGGCCATTCCACCCAAATTGCGGGCGGCTAATAGAACATCTGGGGGCATTTTCTTTTTTCACCAAGTTTCCGGTAAACTTTGCCGATTATTCCGACAGCGGCGAATGCAGAGAGAGTATCGCTTAATCCGGTTGTACGGGTTCAGTGAGCCGTTCCGCTGGAACTCAAAAGGATGTTACCCGACCATGGACCCCCTGGATCAGACCAGAAAATGCCTGCGATACGCTACCAGAAAAGATCCCCGCTCCCCGAAGAATCAATTATCATGTTTATCGCATAAGTGGGGATTGGGATCGCTTGTCTGTTTCTGCACCCTCGTGGCGCTCCTTCTCGCCACGGGCTGTCGCACCATGGACTTCTACGACCGTGGGCTGGAACAGCCGGCCCCTACCCAGGAATTGGAACCTCCGCGAGAGCTGTCCAAGGTCTCCCTCCCCTCCTATCGCCTGGAACCGCCCGATGTCGTCCAGATCGAGGTCCCCAAGATGGTCCCCTTGCCTCCCTATCGCCTTGAGGTCTATGACGTCCTCCAGGTCGATGTCATCGGGACACTCCTCGATCAGCCGATCAATGGGTACTACATGGTGGAGGCCGAGGGCACGATCAACCTCGGCCCGGCCTATGGCTCTGTGCGTGTGGTGGGGATGACCGTTGCCGAGGCCCGCTGGGCCATTGAGGCCCATCTGCGGCAGATCCTGCGTGCCCCAGAGGTCTCGGTGCAACTGGTGCGGGCCAGTGGTTTGCAGCCGATCAGTGGGGTCTATCTGGTGGGGCCGGACGGGACGATCAACCTTCGGCAATATGGGGCGGTCTATGTGGCCGGACTGACGATCCCCGAGGCCCGCGAGGCCGTGCGGCGGCATCTCAGTCAGTTTTTGGATTCTCCCGAGGTGTCTCTGGACGTTCTGGCCTATAACAGCAAGGTCTATTACGTGATCACAGAGGGGCCGGGAGAGGACGACAGCGTGATCCGCCTGCCTTGCACCGGGAACGAGACGGTGTTAGACGCCATTGCCCAAGTGGGTGGGATTTCCCAGGTCTCCAGCAAACGGATTTGGATTGCCCGACCTTCCCCCGCCGGGACGGGCTGCGAACAGATTCTCCCCGTGGATTGGAACGCCATCACGCGGGGCGGCAATACAGCGACCAATTACCAGGTGATGCCTGGCGACCGTATCTTCATTGCCCATGATGACATGATTGCCTTCCACGCCTGGATCGACAAGACCGTGGCCCCGGTGGAGCGGCTATTTGGGTTCACGGGGTTGGGAACCTCCACCGTCCGTTCCCTCCAAACCATGGGCCGTGGGTATAACCGCACCCGGAGCGGCTGGTGATGGTCGTCAACTCGCGGATGTGGCCGTACAATTACTTTGGCCACCTCAAGCCCTCGACCATTGCCCGATGGAGATGGAAACCAATTCGCGGATTTATAAACGGGAGTCGGTTATGAAGATTGCCGTTATCCTGATTGTCAGTGCCGTCGTACTTGCGGCGTCAGCCTGGGCTCAGATTCCAGAACCGCCTGTTGGTGTAGGTACGTACGTTCCAAATACCCCACAACAACCAACCGGGGTACTTGAAAGTAGCACGACGCTGCCCGGTGAAGTCAGCGGATTACCGGGAACACCAATACCCGACGTTGCGCCTTTGCCGCCGCGAACTTCGGCAAATCGGACGGGTACTTCCTCCAAGACCGCGCGTTCCTCAGGAATACCTTTGCCTCCGACTGCCGCCGCTTCAGTCGGGATAGCGCGGGGCACGGGCGGTTGGGTCTCGGGCCAGGCGGCCCTCAGTGGTGGTCCGTTTCCAGCTTACATGACGGGCTACGGGGCAGGTCAAACCGCTGCCGGTTTTGGCGGCGGCACATCCGTCCCTCTGGAGAAACCATTTGGCGATTATTCTCCAGCACCGTCCGTTAGCCCCTACATCAATCTGTATCGACCCGAGGGGGCTTTTGGGGCTGCTGGTAACTATTACTCTCTAGTGCGTCCCATGGTGCAACAACAGCAGCTCAAGCGTCAGCTTTCTCGGCGGCTCAATCAAATGCAGTCCGCCCTGTCAACTGGCCCCCGCTCCGTTGGGCGCACGGGCGCTGCCGGCGGTTACTTCATGAACTATTATGGTTTCTACCCTGGCCTGGGCTCGCGGTAATTGGTTTTGTAGGACCGCGGGGTTATCCCGGCTTCCTTTGAGTCCAAAGAATCACGGATGATTGAGGGGAAACACGGCATGACGTCCAAGGACATACCCTACCAACCGGCTCCGCCTCTCTGGACTCAGCTTCCGGATTGCGAGTCGCCGGCTGAACCGCTGCCCCAAGAGGGAGCAGATCTGGCATCAAACGATGTGCCCAATAGCAGAAGCCGCGTGGTATCAGTCCTCGAGTTGTGGCTTGAGTGGAACGAAGCCTACCAAACATTGACGCAGCGGATGTACGAGGAAAAGACCAATTTTCACCAACTCGAGATGATGGCCGACCAACTTGACGCCTTACGTCTGAAGGCTGTGGAGGAAACGCGCAGACTGCTGGTTGCGTTGCAACCTTGCCAGTAGCGTTGGAGCTCTAATCCTTGAATCGGATCACCGTGCTCGGTCTGAAGACATCCAACCAAAACTAGCCGTACCGGGACATTCCGCAGTTCCCAGTGATGAGCCCTTACCTTTGAGGACCTTCGGCAGATTATCCCTCCGGTGGAGGGTACGTTTACCCAAACGATTGGCAGAAACGAACCGAACGCCCGAAGGCCTGGGCCAATGCAAACTTTCGAACGACTTTCAACACGATCATCAAGCGGGCTGTGAAAGCTTGTCGCAAGCTCTTATACAACCTTCGCGAGCGTCTTGGTAGCGAATCTCCCCCTAACGATGGCGACGAAGTGGTTTTCCCACGGGCCTAGTACCGCGCCTTGTCGGTAAATTGATCTCCGAGGAAAGACTTTTGATGTGACCCCCATTTTGGACACAACTGGGTTAGCCGCGCGAGGCATCCCGGGGAGCGACCCACCCCAGATCAAATTCGAAGCCGGCCTGGCGTCAAAACCGACATCGCCAAATGCAGCGAAACTGACGACATTCACCTGCCTGGCCGCAAGCGACGTCAAGATGCACCGGTGAACTTTTATCTGAGATTAGTTATAGTTTGATGCAAATGCCAAAATTGGAGCGGAGGGGACTTGAACCCCCGACCTCTAGAGTGCGATTCTAGCGCTCTCCCAACTGAGCTACCGCCCCAGAGTATCTTCTGGTAGTTATTCCCCGCGACTCCCCACATTTATGAGGATAGCACTTTGCTCGCTTCCTTGCCTTGCATACCGTATTATCGAGCAGCCCGCGAAAGAACCAGATTCCAGCTTTGGGCCCGCGGACACCCAACCTCCCAACGAAAAATGGGCACGCGGGACTCGAACGGATTTCCGCAAATGGCGATTTAACCGCAATTTACGACGATACCAAAAAATCCTTGGCCATGCCAGCGGCCATACTGCCGACCAAAACAATCCCAGACCCGTCCGACTTAGCTTCCTTGGTGGATATCATCCGTGCGCTACCTGTCGAGGCCCGGGAACAACTACGCCGGCTTTTCGACCAATTATAATGGTCCATGCGGGCTTGTCTAGGTCCGTCAAGGAGAAGAAGGCTAGGACAACGAATTTGTTTCACCTCAAATGGGCCGACATCATGTTCCCTCTTCGCGCCCATGGGGGCTAGTCCATGTGGATTAGCTTCCTGACAAAGCTTCTACCGCCCACAAACACCACGAAGCCACCAACCCTGAATCTTGGACGGGCATTTGTGGCGCCCTTGGGACGGGTCTGTTACCCCACATCAGTCTGGGTCAAGAGTTGTCCAACCTAAAGGAGGACGCGGTATCGGGCAGGCACGGGGGCCTGCCCCTACGAATTCGATGCGATGTGTAGGGGCAACCCCCTGTGGTTGCCCGGATCGTGACAACGCCGGGGCAGCCCCCAATCTCGTGTTAATCCTGCATTGAAGCACCGCGTCGGCCGTTAACCGCCACTCTCCGCCAAATACTTCCGCCCCAAGTCCGAGATGGCCCAGATTCCCCGCGGCGAATCGGCTTTGAGAAGCCCTTCTTTGACCATACTGTTGCGTGCCCATTGGGCGGTGTTCCGCCACCGAGGCAGGTCGGCATCACTTGCGAGAGGCTCGTAGTCCACATCCTTCAAAACCGGTCTCATAAGCTCTTCCACTCTTTCCAACACCTTTCCGATCTCAGCGGTGCCACCGAACTCTTGCAATGCCTGAAGGATGGGACGATAAAAGGCCTTTTCGGGCGTTCGGACGCCCTTGGGCAGGCGGCCCATATTGCGGCGCTGCGAACGGGTTTCCTCGTCCTCGGCGCGGTCGGCTACCGCAGCCATCGCATCCCATTCCTTGCGCAATGCTGCAACCTTGTCGCGGAAGGCGGTCAACGCCGCGACCCGCTCCAAAGCCTCGCGGGCCTTGTCGTACTCGCGCCCTTCGAAGGCACGTGCGCCAATACGGTTTACGAAATCAACTTCCGCTTCGATTTCCTCCAAAAGCATCTCGAAGGCCGCTGACACATTGCTCGGATTGTTTTCAATCATGGCTTGCTCCTTTCTCACACACTTCTGGCCTTTTCCAGGCGGGCGCGGACGAGGTTGACCACCGCCTCATACGCCGCCTCCCGCTCTCCCGCCGTCAGCCCCAACACGTCAAAAACGATGTCATCTAAGGCCCGTCGGTCGGGTTGACGAATCTCACATTCGACCTCTTGCACGGGTCTATTAAATAAAGGCACGTCCTTTACGAGAAATGGCCCTAGTGTTAAACAATTCGCAACCTCGTAAACCGTCATGTCCAATAGCCCCTCGCCCAAGCCTATTCGAGAACCCAGCTCAAGAAACAAGGTCGTTAAGGTGCAGTTCAAGCTTACGGCAAGTTCCCTAGCGCCTCCGGCGTTTGGAATGACCTCGTACAGGCGTTTGTCTATAAGCACCCGGGCATCATTCAGAAACGCGCGATAAAAACCGCTGATGCTACTCGGAGATACAATTGGCGGCGCTCTCCTATCCCCTAAATCCCACCACCTCTGCCTTCCTCTGCAGCTTGGTCGCTTATGAAATCCCTCTGATTCGCCCCACTTGATGTATTCGAGGGCGTTTGTGCCGCGCAGCTCGCTTTTCTCTTTGTGGCACATGAAGATTTTGAATTTCAGGTCCTCGGGTTTAATAACGATGGAGCGGCACTCGCGCGGGCTTTTGATCACTGGCTTGAGAAACTCTTCTTCGATCCCCCATTGCCGAATTTTTTCTTCGTCCAAATAGAAGAACTCATTGGCGCCCGTCGTGAAGCCGCGGCGCACTTCCGCGATGTCGCCGAGCCGGACGAGTTTGCCTTTGCCCTTTTCCAGAATGGTGAAAAAGATTTCGGGGGCACGAAGGTATTTACCGCCCCATTTGTTGGCCTCGTATCGGCGTGGGATGTGGAGCGTTTTGATCTTTCCGGCGATAGGTTCTGTTTCGTCTTCTTCGTGGACCAGGCCTTCTTCGTAGAGCTCCCGCTGGGATTGCACGCAGATGCGCCATTTGTCTGTGCTTTGCCTTTCGGTGGCCGCTTCGAGGGCCTTGAATGTTTCGGCGTTGAGCACGTCTTCGAAAGGAACCTTGAACATGACGAATCGGGCGGTCTTGTCGAGGCCAGTATCGTCTTTGTCGTCGGGCCGGGCGAGCAAGGCGATGATCGTGTTGACGTCGGCCGAGGCGAACGAACGTTTGCGCTCGTTATCGAGAATGAATTTGATGTGACTGTGCTTGAGCAAAAATTCTTGCAACTCCGCGCCGTAGCCCACATCGAGCCAACTGTTGGAGGTAATGAAACAGAAGCTGCCCTGCGAATTCAGAAGGGACAACCCGTGTAAATAGAAATAGACATAGAGGTCGCTCTTGCCGTCAACCTTACGGAACTTGTCGCTTGTGGGCGTGTAGCCGAAGAATTTCGGCCAGGCGGCGGCAACGGATTGCTGGAGCTTGGTTTTGTAGGCTTTCTTCTGCTCTTTCCAGCGGTCCGAGTTTTCCCCGCCGAAGTCGGCAGCGTCCAGTGTGGGTGGGGCGATCATTTCTTGCCGGACGTAAGGCGGATTGCCGATGACGATGTCAAAGCCGTGCTTATCGCCTTTAAAAATTTCGACGAAGGCAATATCCCAGACGAAAGGCACGGGCTTGGTTGGGCAAAGGGCCTCGAGGTTTTTTTCGATGCGCTTGAGTTCGGCTTGCTTTTCGTCGCGTTCTGCCCGCCATTGTTTTTGGAAGTTGAGCCGTTCCTGTTTGGGTCTGCCGGTGGAGAAAGCAGCAAATTCACCCTGTTCGGCGCGAGATTCGATCTGGCGGGTAAGCCTGTCGATCTCCTGTTGTAGGGCGTCGCGTTTGTGCTTGAGGATGTCGCGGAAGATAGCGAGTTCCTCGGCCTTGAGCTCGGTTTCGGACAAGTTGGTCTCGCCCTGGTAGAAGCGGAGTTTTTTACCCTTAAGTTGGGTAATGCGGCCTTTGAGTGGGGCGGGGACATCCGGATCGGAGTAGTGTAGGCCGAAATTGACGCCGGCAATTTCTTGCACAAGGCTGTCGCCGCAGCGGATTTTGAAAGAAAGATTGGGGAGGAGCGGTCTAAATTTGAGTTCGGCGGGCTTCAGTTCGGTTTCGACGACCAATTGCAACCAGAGGCGTAGTTCGGCAACGTGGACCGCCCAATCCATAACGTCCACGCCATAGAGTTGCTCGCCGATGATGCGACGGCGGCGTTCGTAAGGCGTTTCCTCGATACCAAGTTGGGCGTTGGCCCGGGCCTGAAGATCGTCGAGCACCAGCAACATGCCCACCAGGAACGAGCCACTGCCACAGGCAGGGTCGCAGACGGTAATTTCCCTCAACAGGCGGTTAAGCTCCGGCCAAAGGTTCTGAGCGGCAAGGGCCTGGTCGGCCTTGTCTTTGTCGATGGCATCGTAGGCAAAGACCGCGTCGTAGAGCATGGGTTTGCGGGACTCGCCGAGTTTGTTGGCCAGAGCGTCCACGAGGCTGAGACGGCACATCAGGTCAATTTCCACGCGCGGCGTGTAAAAGATGCCGGCGGAACCGCGCTGATCTTCTTCGGTGAGGCCCTCGAAGGTGATGTTGACGAGGCTTTCGTAAACCTTCCCGATCATCTCGGGATCAACGGCCACCTCGATATCCAGGGGTGTGGATTCCGTAATGGTGAAGTTGTAGCGCTCGAGGAAGCCGGGCGTGCTGCCATTGAAGCGGTCGAACAGCGTGGCGAAGAACTCGTCGGGCACTTTGATGTGGTAGGCATTGTCGAGACTATTGCGGGTGAACAAGCCACCGTTAAGATAGGGGGCTTGGGCAAGAGCAGAGCGGATGTGGTCGGGAAATTGGCGATGGCCGCCGTGGAATTTGTTGTTGAATGCCTCGAAGAACAGGACGGAAAGCCACTGGTCAAAAAAGGTGTCTTTGGGCTGACGGGAGGTCTTGTAGGCTCGCCAGAAATTGGCGAGAAAGCGGGGGTCGCCGCCGAGCCACTGTTTGCGCTGGATAAAGTAAAGAAACATCAGACGGTTGAGGAGCTGGAGGGCGTAGTCGTGCGACCAGACCTTGTCGTCCGAAAGCCGGTAAAGTCTTTGTTGCAAGTCGGCAAAAACTGTTTTGTAGGCTTCAAAGAACTCGCTTGTGACGGCTTCGACGCTGAAGGCCCTACTAAGCTTGTCGGTGACGGCGGTGATGGGCGGCTCACCGGTGCGGGGAAATTCATCCCGTGTGAATGCTATTTCGGCGAGGCGTTCGATGGTAGTGCGGGCTGGCGAACCGACTTCGTAGGGAAGTGTGCGGAGCTCAGTTTTGCCGTCTGGCCGGCGGTGTGCCCAAACAAATGCCGCTTGCTTTTTGTTCTGCGTCACGTAGCAGACTAGGTACTCAGCATGCAGGGCTGAAAGTGCGCGCTGAACGGCCCGACGGGCGGTGATCCCCGGGAGGCGGTCCTCTGGCCAGTCGATGCGATAGACGCAAACTCCAGAAAGCTGCGCCACCGGCTGGGCCGTGAGGGTTTTGTTCACCGGTACACCGAGTTGAAGTTTACGTGGCGGCATACGTCTCGCCTCACCCCACTTGAGCGTCCCGCGAAAGAGCGTCTCGAGGTTGTCGGAAAGTTTGTGGGCTAGTTGCGACTGGATTTTCGGAAACAGGTCATTCATGGCTGTTTTCTCCCCATTGGTCATTCACAAGGCCTATCGAGCAAATAATCTGTGGCTCGGAGAGCGAGGCTTCGTCTTCTTCGGTGATTTCACAAAGGGTTTTATCTTCAGCATGTCGCCAGACGAGTTCTAGCAGGGCGTCGTCGGGGATACCGAGGCGGATTTGACGGCTAATGGGGTCCTGGGCGGCGCGCTTGAGCGGATAGCGGTAGATGAGGTCTATTAAAGTGTCGAGTCGTTCGAGGATTTCATCGCTGGAAGAGGTGGGGTGTTCCTGCTGAAGCTGCCGATAGCGGTCGAGCCGTTCGTAGAGTTTCCTACGGACGCCACGCAATGGACCCAGGAGACCGAAGGTAGATATCTGAGCCTGGGTTACGATCTCGACACAACGGGCCACAAGGTCGTGATGACTTTCACTCCGGGGTAGAGGCGGAGTATCGGGGGCGCAGGCGGCGGCCCGAAAGATGCTGGAGAGAGACTGGGAAACCAGGTTGCCGTGCTCATCCACACGCACCAAGGTATCCTCGCGATGGGGAAAACGCAGGTAGGCGATCACACCAGGTGGATGTTGGCTGGGATCGGCAGTCTCGGGCAGAGCTCGCGTGGCAAAGACGTTCGCCGGCAGCGATAGGGCGGCCTTCTTGTCTTCGGGCGAGGCACTGTTCCAGACTTGGAGGGCAAGACTGACGAGATCGATGTCGTCATCTGTTTGGTCGTCATCGAGGGTACCGGCCTTTTCCGTGTAAAGATCGCGGAGCTTGGTGGCAGCATCTTCGCCGAAAAATGATTCATCGGTGCCGATGACCTCTTGATTCTCCTGCAAGCGGCGAAACAGCCGCGTTCGCAAATTGATGATTCGATCGACGCCATCGGCTGGAAGAAAAGAATAGACCAGGATGGTGTCGTGCTTCTGGCCGATACGGTCCACACGGCCAGCTCGCTGAATTAGCCGGATGATCGCCCAGGGCAAATCGTAATTGACAACAATGTGGGCGTCTTGCAGATTCAGGCCTTCGGCCAACACATCCGTGCCAACCAGGACACGCAACTCGGTCTCTCCATTTCGCAGTCCGCCGTTGGTGGAGGGGCTGAAACGGCGTGCCAGGGAAACGGGATCGTGAATCTCACTGGTCGCCACACCAAGGTCGGTTATGCCTCGCTTTGCGAGTTGCTTATGTAAATACCTCGCCGTGTCGGCAAACTGGGTGAAGATCAAGACCTTTTCCTTGGGGTGGTGGTGGGTAAGGAGTTCCACAAGGGCGGTCAATTTGGCATCGGCATCGGGGTTCCACGGTCCGGCTTGCTCCAGGACGGTAAACAGGGCTTGGGCGTCGTTTTCCAGGACGTTGGCTAACTCTGGCTGAAAGAACTTGGGATCCAGCCAGTCGAAACGGGTACGAAATTTGGTGGCGTAGGCCTTGTACGTCTTTGCGGCCAGAGCCTGGTATGCAGCCAGGGTGGCCGTCTGCAAAACGGGCCCGGCGTCGATCTCGCGGGCATCGACAGCAGTCGGGTCATCGTTTTCAGCGCCGATGATGAGCTCGTCGTCGGCGTCATTGATGGCGGTATCCAGCATGGCAGGGTCTTGCGTGCCGATCGGAATGGGAAGCCCGTTCCGGAGCGCGTGCAATGCGATTAGATTGCGCAAGATATGCCGGTTGACTGAGAGCAGAAAACTATGGCCACTGGATTCCAGTCGCTTGAACAAATTAGTGCGACAAAATCCGATCAACCGCTTTCCCGCTCGATTGAGATTGTCTAGGATGCGTTTTTGGTCCTCGTTGGCCAAGCGATCGGCGTTCTCGATGAGGAACTGAGCCATCCCATAGCGGGGCAGCACCAGTTGCTCGATGATCTGCACGACGTCGTCCCGAAATAACCGGGCGTACTGATCCGAAGGGTCGTTCTCATCGATCTTAAACGAGACCCGCCTGGGCTCTCGAACAGGAAAATACTTGGGCTCGCCGTTGAGACGCACAAAGTAACGTCGACGTGTCTCATCGAACTCGGCGTAATTTTTCATGATAAAGTGGCGGGTGCGGCGAACCAGGTAGAGCCGCATGAGATCTCGCCAGTCCTCGGGGAATGGGCTTTTCTCGAAGGCAAGCAAGGAAGATGGGGAAGTGCCAAATTGAGCGATGAAATCGGCCTCAGTTTTGCCGTCCTTGATCCATTGTTGGAAAAACCGTTCGGGGCGGATGTGGAGGTCCTCGTTTTCGTCCAAAAAGAGTCTTAATTGATTACTTAAGTCAGTAAATTGCTTGTTGTAAGGGGTCGCAGTGAGCAAAAGGACACGGGCATCATTCCGCTCGATGTATTCTTGTATCGCCTGGTAGCGCTTACCCTTACGGTTGCGCAAGTTGTGGCTTTCATCGATGATCACTAAGCGATAGCGCCGCAGATGAGAAAGTTCGTCGCACTTGCCCAAACTGAGGACCTTTCCAGTGATCTCATAGTCCTGAAGATACTGCTCCCACATAGGCAAGAGCTTGGGAGGACAAATGACTAAGGTGTTGCTATCGTCATCCTCTTGGAGGACCCGGGCGATAGCCGTGGCCATGAGGGTTTTGCCTAGACCGACCACGTCGCCCAACAGCACTCCACCTCGGCGATGGAGATGATGGATAGCCAGGGAGACGGCTTTTTCCTGAAAATTGAGTAACGGTGTGCCTTTTTCCGCAAATATCTGCGGTGCACGGAATCGAGATTCTTCCTCTCCGGCTTCCTCGGAGAGGTGATATGCGATTTTAAGATAGACCAAATAGGGGCGTACCAACTTACTGCGAGCCCAGCTAGTCTCGATGAGTGTGGCGAGTTTGTCGCTCAGATCCACGGCCAGCTCATCGCCCCAGCGTTCGTCAAACCAGGCCTGCAATTTCTTGGCGGCGTCCTGCTCGACGACATCCACATTTAGTTCGCCCTGGCGCGATAACCCGGCCAAGGTTAGGTTGCTGCTGCCGACAAAACCGACGAGTGGCGCGACCGGGTCATCCCGTTGGACCAGGTATAGTTTGGCGTGAAGAGGATACTGCAGAAATGCCTTCACAAAGACCTTTCGGGCCCGCAGCTGCGCCGCCAAGCCACGAAGGGCTTGCTCCACGCTAGCAGATGGCACGCCAAGGGAAAGCTGTTCCTTAAAGATTTGTTGGATACGGAACTTCAGACGCGAACGTGTCGGACCATCGCTTGCCTCTTGCTCAAGCCTCAAACTGGCAAGCGCCCTCATTTCCTCATCCGGGGGGCGATACATTCCAACAAGCACCCGACAGGCGTGGTCCTCGTCCCCGCCTTGCAACGTTTCCACCAGACCTGCTACCTGATCCCAACCGCGAAGATTGAGATAGCCGATGCAGAAGGAGGCGGCCACGGCCTTGTCAAAGGCCTTCTCCAATCCCTCGATGAGCTTTAGCGTGACGTTGTCGAAGATTTGTGGCACGGTGTCCTCCTACGGTTTTTAACTACGAATGTTACGGTAGAGTCGTACCATCTCGCCACGGTCGGACCGCCAAAAGAGCCCGGAGCAGGTTTCCAAATTCCCCGCACAGCGTCGTAGCGATTCCCTTTCCATAGCTGGAGACTTAGCACACCGCTCGCTTTACACTAATAGAACTCGGGCGAGCTTCATGACCTTAGCTTTCTCGGTTCTTGCTGTTAACCTTCTCCTTACTCCGTGCGTCGGCCCATATCGTCTTGGCAATGTGGCGTCGTCCCCTCCTGATGCAATAGGGATCGACGCGGTGATGATGGTGCCACCAATGGTGGGCCAGCCCGGAGCCGAGAACACATTCCTTGTTGGGCCAACCTACGCTTATCGTTAGCCGACGTTCCCAAGCTGGGGTACTGGGCGACGTCGTGAATCGTGGTCCCCAAGTTTATGGGGCGCGGACGGTGACCCTCCGCCCTATCGAAGAACAGAGCGCGTTCCTAAACATGGTGATACAACGCTCTTGCCCACCAGGCCCACTCCCGCTTTCCGACCCATCCTTCCGCATTGAGAATAGCAGTATTTTTCATCTTCCGAAACGTCATTGTCAATTCTTTATAAATCCGTGGTTGGACAAAATCTGTCCAACGTGGGGGCAGAAATGATTGCGAGTATGGCGTTTGGGGACTTTTTCGTGTTGACCCTCCGTGTGAGGGGAGCTCGCACAAACTACGGCTGACGCCAGTCCACCAGCTTTTCGGTTGGCCCGAGTTTTGCCTTTTTACCCCCGCGTTTTCGTCTAAAGCCGATAAGAGCTTCTCTTCAAGCCGTCCCAAGGATTGGGTCGGTTGGTGGCGACTGGAATTGCATTTCCTCTCTCACAGCTTTGCAAATCGGGGCAGTAGACAAGCCTAAAAAGTTGGTCGAGACGAGTTTCCCATCCAGCACGCACTGGAATGTAGGTCCCCGTCCAGCGCTGCCAATATCGGAACCGCTCAAGCGGTTGCTAGCTGGATGGGTGGCCGAATCATCTAAGGCAACCATCTTGAAAACTACTATACCTGCTCGGGTACCGGGGGGGCTGGAGCCCTCCCGAGTTGAACAGAATTACAAACCTATTGATCTGTCCATAGCCTACGACAAGGGGAAAAATCCTTGGGCCATGGCGGCGCCCATTTAAAGAGAGATACGGGCCGAAGGGATACCATCCGGCTGCCTTGCGAGAAATGATACCGGGACCAACCCCGGGAGTTCCGGGAACAATTGTGGCTATTGTTCCACACAAAATCGAGTGATAGGGGCGTTGGCCTACCGACTGCAATCCAGTGGGATGCCAACAAAACGAAGGGGCTCTCTCATGGCATGGTTCTGGCGAGCTGTGACCGGTCAAGGGAGAGCAAAACCAAATTTGGCATGGTTTACTGGGGGGGCGATGGAGGGGCCGGTGCTTATCCCCTTTCTTTTGCTTATGGGTCATTCGTAGCGAAAAATTCTCCGAGGGGCCCCCGGGACCAGTCACGAAACTAAGCACAGTTTGTTTGTACACTGCCGTGGGTCCTTCCGGATACGAAACTCCGTCGTTTTATTAACGCTGATACCGCGCGCAGAATCTAAAAAACCACGGATGCCGTGGATGCCGCAAGCATGCAATCCGGCATTACATTGGCAACGTGGTTCAAACGCGAATCCCGGCGCGTCCATGGTTTATTCACGGAGACGGACGAAGAGGCCGACCAGCGGCGGTTAATTGAATGGCTTGAGGCCCGAGGGGGAGCGGCAACGGTCCGAGACCTTACCCGTGGACCACGTCGGTTTCGAAACAAACCTAATGAGGCGGAAGCGGCCCTTACCGCCCTTGTGAACGCCGGGCTGGGGCATTGGGAATCGCCACCGTCAAACCAAAAGGGGGGCGTCCAGCACGTGTTTTTCGCCTTGTCTCCAAGTGTCACCGTCACCAAAACCCCTCTAAAAGACCTGAAAACGAAGGTTTCGGTGACGGTGACAGTGGTGACACCGAAACTTCACGGCCCACGACGACGGAAACGCCTATTGTTATCCCCACCATACGTGGCAATGATGCCGGCGCGATTGGTGTTCCCACGGATGGAAGTGATGATGACGGCGATTGGTTGGAGATCACCTTATGAATCCGATCGAGCTACTTTATCGGCCTGGCGTGGCCGTGGATTGGGTGGATGGGGAACTGAAATTACGCATCCGTAAGGGGGCGTTGACCAACGCCACCCGGCCTGACCTTTTGGAGAAGGGTTGTCCAACCTGAGCAGGACTACCCCGCCCGGCCCTCCCAAAGGGAAATTCATTTGTGGCGCTTCTGTAGACGCGCATGAAGACGCTGATGTAGACGCGCGCTGTAACATCGCAGCGTTATGGGCCGGGCCTGTCACCCCCACATTGTCCTTGGACAAAGTTTACCCAGATTACCACAACGCAACAAAACACAGCGCGCTCCGGAGAAAATAGGTAAAGTTTTCTCACGGGGGCATTTGCGGAATTAAGGAGCGCGGCCGTTGCTTAGACCAAGACTTTCCGGAGAAATGACAACCAGAGCCACTATCCACACTTCACTAATCTCGATCTTGTCTTCGTTAATGCTTGTGAAGTCTTCAATACTCCCAGTCTTGGAAGTTTCTGTCTAGTTTCCTTGAACTCTTGCTAGTCTCCAACAGGTTTTTCGCAAAAAACGATCGTCTTATCTCTCGAAATAACCGTAATTTACGGTTCGCGCATCGCGGAGGTGGCCGAATTTTGGCATACCCCCCTGTTATACTCGATGGCATGAACACGCGCCCATCCGTTGGGGCGCGAACGGGGACGCATGACACGGATGACATAAGGCTTGGCAGGAGCGTGGTTTGTGTTTGGCGAATGGAGGTGACGCGATGAACATGAAGAGACTTCGAAG
>JAKPII010000306.1 GCA_029549885.1 Planctomycetota bacterium | reverse complement strand
AGTGCTTTTCGAAAATGTTATAAATTCTTTTCTTTGTGCCTTTTCCTATCTTCTACGATAAGTGGCAGGATTTTGCCAACAGTTTGACGGACGCGCTGGGCATCTCCCGCGCGGCGGTGTGCGCGGGGGATTTGCGCCAATCCACGCGGTGCCCACGGTACCCCCCGCTTCTTAGAAAGACGCAAAAAGAGCACGTTTAAGACGACCGATCACGCAAGTTATTGCAACTCCGATGAAGCACAACTTAATTCCTGCGGCACAAAAATATCAAAATACGTTAGAAACCAAGCCTACGCCAAATTGTTGACACGTCGCACGAAAGCGCTTATTAGACGACTTGGAACTGCTCATGAGGGATGCAACCGGTGTCGAAGTCTATCGACTCGCTTGGGAAGATCGATCAGTGCCGATTCGCTGACGTACACATACCGCAAAGCCGTCGGACTACCATTGGCAACCTGAGAGAATTGCCGTACCATGGCAATTCATCGATTTTGCCCGGATTGGGCAAGTTGGAGCAAATCTCTCCTGTAAGGTCTATTCCGCGCAGAGATGGGTGTGGGCGTGACGCATGTCCAGCGCTTAAGCGGGCACATACCTCGCCACAACCCCTTAAATCTCGAGGCCAAATATTCGCGGTCGTATATCGAAACGATCACTTTTCCGCGTCATGCGGGACAAGGGGATGCGAGGGACGAATATTTGGGGTCATCGAACGCGAAGCGGGGCCAGCGACTGCTGTGAGAGCTCGCACCGCCGTCGTTGGGGCAACCATCTGGCGAATCGACGCGCCAGCTGAATGGGCGTGCGCGATCCATCGTCCTGGCGTGACACCGATCACGACGGTAAGGATCAAACAGATCGCCATCGCGAAAAACCCGGCTGCCGAAGCGGGTCGGATTTCCGCTTGGGGCTTTTCTTCCTCTGGGGCAAAGAATAGCACGGCGACAACTCGCAGGTAATAGGCCGCCGCAATGGCCGCATTGATGGCCCCCACTATGGCGAGGATGATCAGCCGAGTCTTAGCCGGATTGTTGCCAAGAGAACCGCCAACATCGAGGGCACTAAAGAAGACAGCCAATTTCCCCCAAAAACCGGCCAAGGGCGGTACACCCGCCAAACTGAACATGAAGGCGGCAATCGCCCAGGCGATCAACCGGAGATCGAATGCTGGCGCCCGCGCCAGGCCGCGAAGGTCCTCAAGGGTTTCAACAGGCCGTCCCTGAACACCAAGAAGCCCAAGAGCGGCAAAGGCCCCCACTGTGGCCAATACATAGACGAGTAGGTACAACAACACGGCCGTTTTGCCATCCCAGGGATGAGGACCCGGCGGAACATCCGTCATGGCAACCGTCAAACCGATCAGCATGTATCCGGCATGGGCAACCGAGGAATAAGCCAGAAGGCGCCGAATATGGTTTTGCCAAAGGGCGAGAACATTTCCCACGGTCATTGTTAGTGCTGAAATCGCCAAAACGATTTGCCAACCCTGGGGCGCGGCTGTCAACGTCAGTCCCAAAATGATCCGCATCATCACGACGATGCCGGCGATCTTCGGCAACGCCGAAAGCACAGCCGCGTTGCGGTGGGATGTCGCCTGATAGACGTCGGGAGCATAAAAATGAAAGGGCACGGCGGCAATCTTGAACGCCAGTCCCGCCAAAATAAACACCAGGCCAATACTGGCCAGCGGTCCGAAAAATCCTTGCTCGGCCCCGGCAATCATCAGGGCCTTGTAACTAACGGATCTCCCTAGTCCATAGAGGTAACTGACACCGAACAAGAAAATCGCCGAGGCCAAAATACTCAAATAGAAATACTTGGTGGCACCTTCACGCCGGTGCGGTCCTTCACGATCCAGGTAAAGCAACACATAGGTTGCCAGTGAGAGCAATTCGAGACCCACAAAAAGCACAATGAGGTCTTGAGCGCGAACAGCGAACATGGCCCCCAGGACGGCCAAGATGAGCGTGCCGACTCGCTCCCCATCATAGCTCACGGGGGCACCACCACTTGAAAGGAGCAAGAGGAACCCTATGAACAGAATGAGTTCGCGGGCAAAAGCCTGGAACAGATCGGGCGTTCGCGCCAAATAGTCTGTGTGAAGGACGACGGCCATCAAGGCCGCCAGAATGCCCAGTCCAGCTAGGACATAAATCCAACCTCGGCGCAGTCCAAAAGGGGACAGGACCAGACAAAGGACACCAGCTAAGCCGAGAAAAACCTCGGGAAGCCAGTCAGTCGTGATTAACAGATGAAACACCGCATACATCTTTGTTTTCCGTTAAGGCCAATCGAGCTGTAGGATTATCTTGCTCGGCCAAGTGCAGCTTCGCGCGAGGTGACGAAGGTTGCGGCATCACGATGTGCCCCAGGACCTCCTGGCCGTCCCGGTCACTCGGTGAGACGGCGAGAGTGATGGACCGCTCGATCTGCCGCACGGCCGGCGTCATTCGCCGTAAAAAGTAATTGGGCTGAATGCCAATCCACACGATGAAGACGAACAAGGGGGCCAAGGCCAGAATCTCACGAAGGTTTAGATCCTCGATCGCGTGCTGCCCCGTTGAAACGTGGTAGGTTTTCCAGTCTTCATCGCCACCGGGAGTGGCGAAGGCCTGGCCATCGCGCTCCGCCACAGGCGATGCCAAAGGTTCGTTGAGAGGGCCAAAGAACAGCCGACCAACAAGAGTCAGCATATACCACGCTCCTAGGACAACTCCCGACGTGGCCAATATGGCAAGGGCCAACTCTCCACCGCCGTGGGACCACGCCCTTTGGAACATGGCGAGAAGCACGAGGAATTCTCCCACGAAACCGTTGAGGCCTGGTAGCCCAATACTGGAAAATGTCAAAACGAATGTCATGAAAGCGAGAATGGGTAGCTTTCGCGCCAGGCCACCAAAGGCCTCAATCTTCCGCGTGTGATACCGCTCGTAGAGCATCCCGACAACGGCAAACAGGCCACCGGTAGCCAGTCCATGGTTGATCATCTGGAGAAGACCACCGTGGAGCCCCACCGGACTAAGGCAAAAGACCCCCAGCATACAGAATCCAAGGTGACTGACGCTGGAATAGGCGATCAAGCGTTTGACATCCCTCTGGGCGAACGCCGTAAATGCCCCGTAAACGATGCCAACCACGCAGAGTGTCAATAACCAGGGCGCGAGGACACGAACGGCATCCGGCACAATGGGCAAAACCAGTCGCAGAAAGCCGTATCCTCCCACCTTCAAGAGAATCCCGGCGAGTAGCACACTCCCGGCCGTGGGGGCTTCCACGTGCGCCAGCGGAAGCCAGGTATGGAGCGGCACAAGCGGCACTTTCACGGCAAACCC
>JAKPII010000292.1 GCA_029549885.1 Planctomycetota bacterium | reverse complement strand
CATTGAAGTCTGCATTTGTGGCATCGCGGGGTGGACTGACCTGCGCATGCACATAGTTGAACATGAGCCTCATATAGGGGTTCCAGTACCAATTGATGCCAAAGCTATGGTCTGCCATAGTTCCGCCCAAGACGTCACTGTCGTCCAGGTCTACCCACGAATAGCGATAGGCAAGCTCCCAGGCCCCCAAGCCGGTCTCCACGTTGCCGTCGGATGTCCTCACTCGGAAGAAATTCTCAAAAGGTTTGACACGCTCAAACACACCTTTTTGGCGGTTATAGGATCGATGTTCGCCGGTGAGGAAATAACTCGTTTGAACGTACATGCCATGAAATGTCGGATCCTCTCCGCCAGCTCGGTTGTAAAACGCCGCCAGATACTCAGACTGGACAGAGAAAGGTCCATAAACAAACGCCATCTCCGGATTGAGAAGCTGGTAATCTTCCACATTCCCGAAAACGCCCGTGTCAAGGAGGTATGGCCCTTCGTTCACTTCGGGACGTGCACGAAGCTGCCGCATGGGGTTATCGACATCCCGGAAGCTATAGCCAAGACCAAGGTGGAACAAACCTCGCCCTTGAGTCGCTTCGTCATACCAGGGCAAGTAGGTCACGCGGGCAGTGAAGGCGTAGCCCCCATCGTCGTCCGCCACGTAGGGAGGTTTTTCACCAACCTCCCGGAATCCGCCGAAGGCCAGAGTCATTCGTTCGTTTTCGGAAACCCGAAAGGCAGCGATTCCCAAATTGCGAGACGGCACGAAAAGGGAAATGAAACTGGCACGCTCCATGAAAGTGATAAAACGAGCTGACGTCAATTCTTCAAGACTAAAGGGCTCTTTGAAATGACCGACCTGGACACGGCCTAACCAAGGGAGGTCATCAACGCCGATATATGCGTCCTTAAGCGACGTTCGTTGGGAGTTGGAACCATCCCGGCTGGCAAAGTCTGCCACAATCTGATAATCGAAAACGTCGAACCCTTTGCCAAATGCCCCCAACCGCGCGGCTCGAAGCTGAACCGTGTCCTGGGCGTCGCCAAACGCAGCCATACTGCCGTCGCTCTGACCAAAAAACACACTATCGATGAAGAACCGGCCGCTCAGATTCACCGACATCTGGCCAGCGGATTTCTTTGCTGCGGCCTGTTCCTTCTCTTTGATCTGAGCAAGGGCCTTTTCCAGATCCGCCACCCGCCGCGTTAGCTCGTCGTTCGTTTCCGCAATTTGAGGCGGCTTCTCGGTGGCAACCAGATAGGCAGGGTCCATAGTTTGGTAAGGAATTACGCCTTGGGCTGAGACAAGGCCCACGATGATTGTCGAGAAGAATAACCCCGTGACCGCAGCAGCATAAAGCGGCCAACTTCGACCATCCATGAGCAGGTCTCCTCTGCAATGATGCTGGTGCGAAACGCCAAGGCGGTCATGCGTGCGGCTCTTGAGTCCACAGGCACGCCGGAAAATCTTCTCCAACCCGCAAATTTTTTCAGTTCCAAAGGATCCTTTACTCACTTAATAGAGACGGATACCATGCGCCTCCTCCGAAGTGGCATCGGCCTTTTCGGAACCAATTTCCAACTAAGCGCCCGCAAAGGCCAAAAGACCCGCACATTTCTTATTTTGAAAAGATGCCGTATTTATCCCACACTGAGCATTTTCCGCATAAATAGGGCGTCATTGGTAAATTGTCAGTTCCCATGGCCTGTCGCAGATCTGCGCTCGTAAGCCGACTAAGAGCCTATCCGAAAAAGTACCCCCTCTCCCTCCGGGAGAGGGTTGGGGTGAGGGCAAGCGAACGTCGGAATCGATTGAGAAAACCAGCAGCGATTCGAGCCACCCTCACCCCCGACCCCTCTCCCGCCGAGCGGGCGAGGGGAGATTATGGGATAGGCTCTAAAAAGGAGCCGTCGTCTCCGTCATAAGGCCTCAAACCGAGGGCAACGGGAAGCTGTCGCCTATCCCCGGGTGCTTACACCGGAATTGGAGTCGAACGCGGAAAACGAAAACGGTTATAATCAGAGTTGGGCAGCGTATCCCGTCGTGGGTAGGGCCGCTGGCTGGGCGAGTATCACCACAATTTACACAAGTCCAAGGCGACTGTGGCATCCTAAGAAGGACCTCGACATGGCCGTTCACATGCACCGCGAGATGGACAGGCTTCGGGAAAGGCTTCTTCGCCTTTGTGGGGAGGTAGAAGGCCAGCTCCACAAGGCGATTGAGGCGGTCTTAAAACGCGATCCCCAACTAGCCGACGAGGTCGAGTCTTCAGACCGCAAAATCGACGCAGCCGAGGTCGACATCGAGGAGGAATGTTTGACCATCTTGACCCTCCACCAGCCCGTGGCTGCCGATCTGAGGTTTCTCGTCAGTGTCCTAAAGATCAATAACGACTTGGAACGGATCGGCGACCTTGCCGTGAATATCGCACGCAAGGCCCGGACACTAAGCCAGTATCCGCCCATACGGTTGCCTTTTGATTTGAGTGAAATGTGGGGAAAAGCCCAGGTGATGCTCCGCAACAGCGTGGACAGCCTGGTGAATTGCGATCTCGATCTGGCGATCGACGTATGTCGCCAAGATGAGGCGGTGGATGCCCAAAAGCGAATGATTCGGGAACACGTGGAACGAATGATCCAAGAGACGCCTGACCTCGTTCGTCCCCTCCTTCAGGTGCTTGCCATTTCTCGAAATCTGGAGCGAGTTGCCGACCATGCCACCAACATCGCAGAAGACGTGATCTACATGGTCCGTGGACAGATTGCCCGTCATGCCGGTCCTACGGTGCCAAGCAAAGAAGATCCGACAAAAGGGCAAATCGCGTAGGCCTTGCCTCATTCCCTAAAATCCGTCGCGACGCGGCCCCTTGTGGATCGCGACATTCTTGGGGGAAAATTCCTGATATTGTGTCTGTCGGTCCGCGAATAAGCTCGATTGCTCAGTTGGTTTCCCGACAAGGAAAGCGGTCCTGTTCGATTGCTTTTTCTGTGACGAAAGAAAGGCGGAGAATATGAGACAAAGTGAGATATCAGGATTGTCCCTACGCTACGAATGTGCTGGCATGGAAGTCCCCCCCGAACGTCCCGCCATCGAGCGGGAAACAGGGGTCCTCACCGAGGACCTCGAGTGGCTTTGGCCCAGGCTCTTGGCCTGCCGCGACGAAGTCCTGGACGAGGTGGAACTCAAGAAGCGAGGGGACAAGGTCCCGAAAGAAAAAGAACCCCTGGACTCTCGATTCATCGACCTTCCAGAACGGCT
>JAKPII010000281.1 GCA_029549885.1 Planctomycetota bacterium | reverse complement strand
CTTTTGGAAGGTGGACTCGTCGGGACACAATCCAACGATGGCGCCCCCTGAACCGGCAAATTTTGCGGGAACCTTAAGGCTTCTCGCCCGTTCGACCATCTCAATATGCTGCGGCGCAAGATTGAGAATCTTGCGGCGGAGATCAAAGTTACTGTCCATCAAGCGTCCCAGTGTTTCCCAGTCTTTATCCAAAATGGCTTTTCGCCCCTGTTCTGCCAACTTCGCAAACTGTATCATCGCTTCCCTGACGGCCGGTTCACCCCGCTCGTAGCGTCCTCGCAAATCGTTGTGGATGACCTCTGTCGGCTCCGCAGCCGCCCGGCTGTAGGCCAAATAAAGCGGCGGTAAATAGGCCAGGTCAATGGGTTCATAGACGCCGCACGGATAGCCGTGAATCGTTTCCATCACCTCGCGTGCAAAATCCATATAAACCATGCCCTCATACACTTGGATCACCCGGTCTTGTAAACCGCCGGCGATGCCAAGCTCATCCCTTTCCACAGAGAGGGCCAAGGAGGGTTGTACGCGAAGCGGAATGTCAACACCGTAGAACTCCATCAAACATCGCAACACCGCAACGATGATGGCGCTGGAGCCCGCCAGGCCAACCTGTCGTGGAATATTGCTTTGATACCGAATAGAAAAGTTCCGGCGAGGCAGCGAAATCTTTTGCGAATCGCAGTATTCAACAAACCGTTTGATCGTCGCCTTGACTAGGCGTATTCCCCCGTAGTAACCGTGCAGGCGGACGTCCTTGGCCAAGTCGTAAATCGAATCAAACCGGCTTCTGTCCTCTTGGCTCAAGACCAACTCAAGTTGGTCCCATTCATAGAGGACGGCTTCCGCCCAAAAATTGCGGACGATCACCGAAATCGTCTTGCCGTAGTACCCATCGGACGGGTTTCCCACCAAACCCGCCCTGGCGTAGGCGCGTTTTTTTATGATGAGCATTGAGATAAACCCTCTTGCCCGAAAATCGGCTCAAGACCATCCTGAGGGGATGAATTCACCTCATGAGATGCTTAATGTACTCGCGCAACCCCTCGCCGTATTCTTCGTCCGCCAACGCAAATTCCACAAAGGCCCGAAAATAGCTCTCGAAGTTCCCAATGTCGAAACGTCGCTCGCCCTCTGGTAGTCGCATCCCCAAGACCTTTCCTCCCGATTCAATTAACCGTTGAATCGCATCGGTCAGCTGAATCTCCTCTCCTTTGCCGGGTTTAGTGTGTTTCAAATGGGTAAAAATCACGGGGGAAAAGACATATCGGGCGGCGACGGCCAGGCAACTCGGCGCCGTTTCGGGAGATGGCTTTTCAATGATCCCTTTTAAGGCAAAGAAATGCCCGTTGGTATCCCAGTTTTTCTCAGGCTCCGCGATACCATAGTAGATGACGTCTTCGCGTGGCACCGTCTCAAATGCAATGACTGCATCGGCCTTCTCTGTCTCGAAAACCGCAATCATCCTTGCAACAATGTCAGATTGGGCTTGGAGACCGATAATAGAATCGCCGAGGGCGACGACAAATGGTTGGCCGTCCACCATCGGTTCCGCACACAAAACGGCATGTCCCAGTCCCAATTGCCGCCTCTGGCGGGTATAAAAATAATCCACGGCCGCCCGTTCAAAGGCCAATTCGCGAAGCAACTCCTCTTTGCCGGTCTCCCGCAGCATCTGAATCAACTCCGGGTTAAGATCGAAGTGATTCTCGATTGCCGTCTTCCCGGGGCCCGTAATAAAGAGAAATCGCTTGATCCCACAACGGACTAATTCCTCCACCACGTATTGAACAACCGGCTTTCGACCAACCGGAAGCATCTCCTTGGGCTGGCTTTTCGTCATCGGGAGAAGCCGTGTCCCTCGACCCGCCACGGGGACCACCGCGATATCAACAACCTGATCTGCCATAGAAAAACCTTTTCCTGTTATTGAACTCCCACGTGCAATCGCGAAGGGCTGCGCAGGGTGGTTCGGAGCCCCCTCTGCCAAGCTACCGGCCCGACATTGTGAACGATCGCGGGCTGGTCTTCAGAAAAACCCCTCGCCGACGCCGGTCACCGATCCTACTACTTAACTATAACTTCTCACGAGGCAGAATGATCGGTGACGGCAAATCGAAGACGAGTGATCACTCACAGAATGGCTTCGCGGAGTGCCGGCAAACTGACCCCGCTTTGCTAAGAGCGTATCCCATAATCTCCTTTCACCGCTTCCGCGAGAGACGGGTCGGGCGTAAGGGTGGCTCGAATCGTTACTGGTTTTCTCAATTGATTGCGACGTTCACTTGCCCTCACCCCAACCCTCTCCCGGAGGGAGAGGGGGAACTTTTCGGGATAGGCTCTAATAGACAAGAGATGGGTTACGCACAGCAATTCCCCGGGGGAACACGGGCTATTTGTGATACCCAAGTGATTTGATCACGCTTAGCAATTCTTCGTAGTTGATGAATCGCCGGTGGTGCTGCAATTTATAGGCATCGATTGCACGACCCAGTTCCTGGGCCTCGGGCGACAAATCGGCGTAACTATTTCCAAACTGCCGCCGTTCTCCCCCTGCTGGCGGGGCCCCCTCTCGATTCTTGCGCCTTTCGACAAAAACAGGCGTTTCCCCCCAAGTTGCGGCCAAATCCTGGGTTGAATTGAACGCGCTTGAGGGAGGTAACTGGTTGTTCTCGGTCATGGCCCAGGGTCCTCGTCACGCAAGGTTTCTTTTAACCTCGGCAGCAGTCCGTGTCATCGCTAGCACGATGCGGGTAAAGATCGCTCCATGTAAGGGTAATCGGCGAGCATGTGTCCGCTCATCCAGCGTTCTCTGCCCAAAGATACACGTGCTATAGCAAGAATAGCTTACACGGAACCACCATAGGAAACGTCCAGAAAAAACGACGAGGAAGCGGACTCGGCTCCCTCGTCGCCAACAGTACTACGCGTTTATACCGATACGTCACTGCGGTAGGCCAACCCCCAACCATGAGGGAAGCTCTCCCCTCGGCGGTAGGCTGACCACAATAGCCCTATGGATTGGGTCAAGTTTGAGGATTTCTCCGATGGCCTCAGCAGGTGGGTAGTTATCGAGGGCAAGGATTCCGATAGCCTCGCCGCCCGGCTTGTTTTCGGCACGTCCCAGCGAAAGAAAGGCGATATTGACGTTATGGCGTCCGCAAATCTCGCCAACTCGCCCAATGACCCCGGGAACGTCCCGATGGTACATAATGAGCATTGTCCCCTCGAGGGGGCTTTCTAGTCGATAGGGCCCTTTTTGGATCAACCGTGGCAATGACTTCCCAAACAGCGTCCCACCGGCAACGACTGACTTGTCATTACGGAAGACCTCCACCGTAATCTGCGATGCGAAATCACCGATGTCAGTCGTCCGTTCCTCAGTCACCTCAATACCCCGCTGCTTCATCAGCACGGGGGCATTAACCAGATTAACAGCCTGTTCCAAGGCATGCTGGAGGAGTCCCGCCGCAAACGCCGCCGATAACAATCGCGTATCCCGATTTGCAACTTCCCCTTGATAACGGATACGGCAACGGGTTGGCGCTTCACGATCTAGTTGAGCGGTGAGTAAGCCCAGTCGGTAAGTAAGGTCCAAAAAGCCGCGCAACCCTTCCAGAGTCTTCGGATCGAGGGGGGCCATATTGACCGAATTGCGAACCGCCCCCGTGGTGAAGAAGTCCACCAAAAGCTGGCAGGCCTCGATGGCAACGTTCGTCTGAGCCTCTTCGGTGCTGGCTCCCAGGTGCGGCGTGCAGAGCACCCCGGGCTGCCCAAACAATGGACTTGCTGTGCACGGCTCTTTGGTGAACACGTCGAGCGCCACACCGGCGATATGTCCCGACTGTAAACCTTCCAGGAGTGCCTCTTCGTTGTAAATGCCACCCCGTGCGCAGTTAATGAGACGCACGCCTTTTTTCATCTTCTGGATTTGCGGGCGGTCAATGAGATTTCGCGTCTGATCATTTAGCGGTGTATGAACGCTGAGGTAGTCAACCTCTGGCAGCATTTCATCGATACTGTGGCACATCTGCACACCCAATTCGCGGGCACGATGTTCTGGAAGGAACGGGTCGTAGCCGAGGACCCGCATCTTGAAGGCCAAGGCCCGCTCGGCAACGGCCTGCCCGACACGTCCTAGTCCGATCAGACCAAGCGTTTTTCCGCACAACTCCGTACCCACAAACTGATGCCGCTCCCATCTCCCTTCCAATAGACTCTTGTAAGCGGGAAAGACATTACGGGACAAGGCCAGCATGAGGGCCATCGTATGCTCGGCCGTGGCGATCGTGTTCCCGCCGGGCGTGTTCATGACAACGATACCCTGTCGCGTAGCCGCCGCGGTATCGATGTTATCCGTCCCGACACCCGCCCGCACAATCACCCTCAGACGCTTGTTCCCCTCCAAAGCATCCGCCGTAATCTTGACACCACTTCGGCAGATCGCGCCGTCGAATTCCGCCAGCGTCTTGCGAAGGTCTTCGCCCTTAAGACCCGTTCTTACCTCGTATTCGATCGTACCGGCCGCTTCCAATAGCTTGAGACCCTCGGGCGAAACCGGATCCAAAACAACCACCTTTACCATGGTCAGACCCTCAATTTCAAACACAATGCAAAAAGGAGCCCATAACCGTGAAGACACCAAGCGGCGTACGGGAACTCTTTACGGCGTCGCAGTACCGCGCACGCGGACCAACGGTGTCCTCCTCATCCCGGGCATAACCCATTCCTTTTACGACGAGTCTCTCGGGGCGTCAAGGACCCGCGCGAACAGGCTCCTGCGCTTTAGGGGATGGCTGCTCCGCAACGCGATTTCCAATCTCTTCGCCGGACACCGCCTGAGAAGCCACAGAGGCCTTTTCAAAAGGTGCGGTTTCGTGCACCTGATTGTCAAACCCCGTCTCCGGCACAGAGAGGGGGATACCCCATTTTCGCTGAAGGCTCTGAGGTAAAAGCTTCCAAAGGGGAACGCCCAAGGCCAAGGAAATGCCCCCGAAGAAAATCAAAAGATACGCGACGATAAATACAGCCTGCCATTGTTCTAGCCAAAAGATAAGTTCATAAACTTGAAACCCTAAGATTGAAAAGATCCAGCCAAAACACGTCATGATCGCGAATAAAGCAAGGTTGCTTACCACATTGGCCGCAATGATCCAGCGCG
Organism: Planctomycetota bacterium; assembly: GCA_029549885.1. Lineage (GTDB taxonomy): Bacteria > Planctomycetota > Planctomycetia > Pirellulales > Thermoguttaceae > Thermogutta. Next base: position 342 of record JAKPII010000281.1, on the reverse strand, counting down.
TGCGGAGTTTGCGTGTCGGTGCCAAGACGCGAACCGCGAGTCTTTCTTCGAACCAAATAGTGACGCTAATCAACACTATGGGAAGCAAAAGAATGAAGACATCCTGATTGAGGAAGCCCGCACGTATGACCGCGTCGACCGTCGCAACATAAATCAGGGTGACCACAATGCCAAGCAAATAGCTGGCAAAATTCGCCCGCAGGGAGTGAATAAGTGCCCAAGGAGTCAACCCTGCTCGAGCGAAAAATGGCCGCTCGATGATCGCAATCGCGACGGTCAGCAAAGGCCCACACACCGGATCAATCGGCGCCATCCCCGGAAAGAAAGCAATCCCCGCCGGTA
>JAKPII010000510.1 GCA_029549885.1 Planctomycetota bacterium | reverse complement strand
TGAGCTTCCTTACCGTCGGGTGACAGAGGCCGAGGCAGAAGAAGCACGCAAATTGGCCGCGGAGTACGCGGACAAACCGTCTGAGCGCTGGAACTACTTGTGGCATCAAAGGGTTGTGGATCTTTACGAAAAGCAGCAGTCGGGCGAGATTGGAGCGCTCCCCATGGAATTGCATGTGATTCGCCTTGGAGATATCGCCATTGCCACGAACCCGTTTGAGCTTTACACCGATTACGGAATTCAGATCAAGGCCCGTAGTCCGGCCGTGCAGACATTTGTCGTCCAGTTGGCCGTCGGATCGGGAGGATATTTGCCCACGGCTCGGGCTGTTCAGGGAGGTGGCTACGGCGCAGTGATTCAAAGTGGCCGCATCGGCCCGGAAGGTGGCCAAGTCCTGGTCGATCGGACTGTAGAAGCGATTAGCCAGCTTTGGTAGGTCGCTAGGGTGTCCCCTGCGACGTTTAGCCTGCAGGCAGCACAGGTGAGTGGCAGCTGCCAACGAGACGGTAGCACAGACTTCAGAGGGCCGTCCTCGAAACCCCAAACAGAGCTACTTGGCGATGTCCACGTGCGGGGCTACTTAAATGTCACGCCTTCCACGTGTGGGCCGGTTTCCAATCGACTGGATTCGCCCGTAAGCTTCTCGTCCAGAATGACGACGTTATCAAATGTCACGTCACGCACATTATGCTCGGCATCCGCTCCGTGGATTTGCACGCGGTAGCCCCCAGGGGCACCATACACCGTTACATCCTTAAATGTGACATTCTTAATAAAACCTGGTGTCTTTTTTCTCATGTACTGGTTAACTACGGGACGTAGGCGAATGAGCTCCTGCTGGCCTTCACCATGTATCCGGACACCCAAGACGAGGACATTCTCCAAACGCATGTCTTCACCCGGTTCCAAGAGAAAAGGCGTCATCGAGAAATGGATAATCTCCAGATCGGTCAAGACAATATCGCGCATGAAGGGTGCCCGACTTTCATGACCAAGGAGAAAAATCCTCGCTCTGTCACACCACAGGATGCAATTCTCGACCCGGATTCTTTCCACGTTGTTGTTACCCTCCGTGAAGTCCAAGCCCTTCAAGGCAACACAGTCGTCGTCGCTGCGGATAAAACAGTCTGTGATAAGCACGTCCTGCGAATTGCAGGGATTGATGCCGTCATCATTTTGGACACGACCACCGCAAATCTTCACGTTGCGGATCGTAACCCGCTGGCTGTGAACCGGCACAATCGTCCAATGAGATGCCCCACGGACGATAATTCCACTCACCTCGATATCAGAACCACGGATCGAGATCACAGTTGGTGTTGGGCCTTTTCGCCATTCCCAATCGGAGCTATCGAGAATGCCCCGTCCGGTGATTCGGATGTGATCGCCTTGAGCCAAGACCCCGCCCTTGACCACTGCGCCCCCGGCTAAATAGAGAGTCTGCCCACTGCCGAGGACAATCTTCCCCGGCTTGTGAACCCCTGGTCCAAAATAGACGACACCCGGATCGTTGGGTTTGGGCGGGTCCTTTTCCAACGGGTTCACAAACAAGAGCAAGGGACCCCTCTTGCCCTCAGGTTCAATGCTCATCTTTCTCGGGCCCGGGAGTCTGACAACGACCTCGTGCTCATTGACCACGTGCAAGGTGACATCAGGATAGGACGGACGAATCACAGTGTTCCTCAAGTCCCTCGGCGAAGTGATTCTCACTTCCACCGGCTCATCGGTATCAAAACTGGCAAACGAGTACGGTCCACCGTAATCCCATTGTTTCCCAGCAAAAGGCGGATCCAATGTCCTGGCGGTATAGACGGCGACGTCTTGCCCGGCCACTGAAACGCGGTAATCTGCCGAGAGTTCTTCACCAGAAGGGGCCGGATACACAACGACCTCAGCGCAAACTGGACAGGTCAAGGCGACGACTATTAGCAGTGCAAAAATCACTCTCATGGACGCTCCTCCTATAGGTTGCAAACAAGGCACCTCACGGGGTGCACAAGCTACAATACGAATCTTACATGACCGTAGTGCTTCGAATGGCGAATTCTGATCGTCTTTGCCCGATTACCGTTTCCGCCCCATGGCTTGCGTAGTTCCGCAGGGAATTCACAACTCCATGCGTCTTTTCACTCTGCGGAGATATCAGTTACGAGGTGGCGCTCTTTTGGCCCACTCCGGCACACGGACCTCGTCTGCCGTGTCTTCGCCTTTTGCATATGGTTTCAGGTCCAGAACAGGCGTGCCGTCAAAGGCGTCAATGTCATCGATTTCCACGACGTTGTCTTGGACGCGTAGGATTTTGCAAAGTGTTAACCCAATCAGATTCGGCCTAACCGGTGCACGGCAAGCAAACACACCGGTCAGAGGATTGTTCTTGTCGCCGCGAGGATGGACCTGCACAATCGCGCGCTTTTGAGGTGTGTCGTTCTTGTCAAACCACCACAGGACTTGGACATGCGACCATTGCTCCAGTCCTAGCAAACCGGGCTTGTATTTTTCGTCCAGGACGATTCGGCATCGGCCATCGGTCTTTTCAACGCGGCCAATCGGATACACAGTGAAACTTGTTGGTGACTCTGCCAAACAGATCGCTGTCATGGATGAAGTAAGGACAATACCGAGAACGACGATAGATTTCACGACTAACCTCCCTCCATTCCGGACAAAGGCCTCAACACTGCTTCGCGTTCGTGCTCTATTGTGGCTTCCCTCTGACTCAAACACAAGACGCGAATACCAACCCCTAGAAAAAAGGCCACTTTCGATAGGCTGGTGCTTCTGCCTCAAATATCACGGGACAGACTAGGTTACCACGTTGCTGTTATACTTCAGGATGATGGATAGACATACCTGTCTTTGCAAATGCTTCGGCATGACCTTTATCTTTAGGGCCAGATGCCAAACAGGCTGGCTCTTCCATGCACTAGGTACATCGCCATCGGCAGTTTCATTTCGGAATCAACAGGCGGAGTTCGCAAATGAGGGATCACCAATCGGAAGGTCCAGGCAAACCCGGCAAAAGAAACAGACGCCGTTCCCCGGACACTAGGCACTCTCGCAAGAAAACAGATTCTCAAAGACGAACCGGTCAATCCCAAGGAATCAGCGTTCGCCGTATCCAGGATGATGTTTACGAGTTAGTGTATCCGCGGAAAGCCCGCCTGCTCCGCGATGACATCGAGGAGGTGTACGACATGATCGCCCACGAAGAGTGGGACCTTGCCGTGGACGAGCTTCTCTGGCTCTTGCGGGAATGTCGCGAATTACTTGAGGCCCATCAACTTTTGGGGCGGATTGCCCTTTTCCAAAACAAACTAGATCTCGCGCGAGCACACCTTGGCCACGCCTATGAGCTAGGCTTGAACGCCACGGGGAAAGACTTCCGCGGTCGGCTGCCTTTTACACAAGCGGCCAATCGCCCACTGCTCCAAGCCACGCGCGATCTCGTCGAGTGCCTGATCCGGCTCAATGAGCGAGACCTGGCCACCTCGGTTGCCCAACAGCTTTTACAGTGGGACCCTTCCGATCCGCTTCACGTCCGCGATCTGTGCCCACCAAGTTGAGCAATCACAAGAAGCGACCTGAAAAGCCCATGACGTGCGGAAGTCGTTACCTAGCGCTTAGAGCGGAGAAGCGTGGCAAGATGCAACGCAGCGGAAGTTTCAAAATCTAGTCTTTGGAGCGATTTCGTTCCTCTAGAGACAAAGCCAACTGGAACTCCACGACCGGTTTGACAATCGCCAATGGCACACGGCAGACCATGCGTGTTCCAGTGACTTCGGCGTTCCCAAACTGATAAAGCAAGGTCACGCCGTCTTCGGTCATCCGAAGAAGTTGAACACCCCGCGGCAATGCCTTTTTCCCGTCAGTATCAAGATAAACGGGCCACGAGTAAAACCACCCACGGTGGGAGGCAAACGCTCCACAGGCTTCTTCATATCTAACGCGAAGGCTCACTTCGCAGGTATTCGCGGAGCGACGTTGAAGCTCGGCGGTGATCTCGGAACGTCCGAGGATCACGCTGCGAGGCCCCTTTTGCAAATCCGTTAAGTCAAAAACGACGTCCGTCGCGCCGATGGGTAGCACAGGCTCAAAACTGCCCCGCAACACGGCAGGTTTCTGTTCGAGATCGGACGGGAGTGTTACAGGCAGCGTGAGGATAATAAAACATCTTTGCGGCGAAACGGGCACCTCGCGGCGGGCAAGAGTTTTGTCCTCAATCGCCGCGCTCTCCGGTTGTTCCCTGTCGATGTGGATACCCCGCCACCAGATCACGGCCGGCTGGAGTCGCGGCTCCCAAGCGATTTCGATCCTTACGAGCGAAACCTGTGACGTGTTGTGCTGCCTCTCAATTTTAATAACATCCCGTAGGCGAACTCTGAAGACGCCACAGTAGGCAACTGCCACTCTCGACTGTACGGCTCGATTTTTCTGGGGAAGGATGACTAGTCCGCCGGTTTCCGCGGGGCTGACGTCCGCATCCACCAGTGCCGCCAATTCGTCGAGGGCCTCCCAGAAAGTTTTCTCTTGACAATCCCACGTGACCGGCAGTTTCGCCACCTCGTCACTCACCGTCACCGCATTACCTGTCTGGTGTGCGATTTTGGTAACCACTTCACTTAGCGGCAAATCCGTCACCTTGCATGTGACCCGGGTTGGCAGGGCATCCGTCGCCACGATCTGCTCGATCAGAGTCGTTCGCACGCGGGCAAGTCGCAACGCGGCTTCTGGAGATAACATCCTTTTTGGCTGCAAGAATGGGATTGCCTGCCGACCAAGAGCCATCAAGTCTCTTTCCGCCTGGTCACGGACGGCGCGTTGCGGAGCATCCAGGCGACTGAGAAGCTCTTCCACCTGGGCCTCCAGCCCGGCACCCGCAGCCTGGTCCTGGTCCACCGAGTTATGGTTTTCCGCCTGTCCAAAAAACTGACATGCTGTCCCCAAAAGTGACAAGCAAACTAGAAGGCACCGTCCCGCAGAAAGAACATACATCTCATCCTCCGCGCCTCACCATGAGGTTGTGGCACGCCCGTTTCTCGACAGTCGTTCAGGGATCGCGCCCATGGCCTCGTGCTGGCCGATGTCCATCGAACGACTCGCAGACCCGTGATGCAGCAATGGCCATTCCAATGCCGATATTGATGTTGCCTCGTGGTCCCGTCCGCCAGTATGATGTTTCCACATCTTCGCCCATTCAGCGCATTTTTCCAGAGACCCCTCGACCGAAAAATGACAGATTTTGATAACGAAACCACCGTCGAAATGGCCCAAGTGTGCCCCAAGATGTCGTTTTCTGAGGTTCTCAGAGCCCTCATCTTGTTTGGTTTGCTCTTTGGTATGGTCGCTCTTGCCTCGATACCCCAAGGCACCCTACCGGCCCTCGTTCTCTTACATACGGACGAAAAACCTAGCTTGTGCCCAGCAAAGAACCGTGACGCGTCTCCTACGGTCAATCTGGCGGCGAATGAGCAAACCCCGCCTGGGCGATTCGTCATGGGTAGCCAAACTCAGGCTCAAGCCATCCAGGCCACTGTCGCCCTCGCGCCAGTCACCCAGAGTGCCCTTTCTCACCTGGAGAATCACCCACGCCTCGATGACAACTCCGGACCAGCCACGGCAGCGCCAATAAGGGAAACTTTAGAGGATAAGCGGTCATTCGGAATGTGCCTCCATCATGAAGCGACCCCGTCGCCGTCAATCCAATCCGTGCAGCCACTCGACGGCGTAACATCCTCTGGTTTTACGAGTTGGGACTATCAAGCCACGTCTGAAGCAGGTGGTGGCCAACGTGCGTACACAATGGTTAGCCCGAGTGCGACCCTTGAGAGTTTTGGCAGCGTCGAGACAATGTCGCCTGGCCCATCTGTGTCTTTGCCACCTTACAGGGGGGAAGAGCCAGGTCTTCGGGACTGGGCGTTTCGGTTTGAGAAACTTGGCGCGGTTCGCTATCGGTTGGAAACCTGGGGAAATCGGGGGGAATTATATCGCTTCTGGTGCGAGATGCCGGTCGGGCAATCGAGTGGGACCGTCAGGTTCTTCGAGGCCGTGGCGTCCCGGCCAGAAGAGGCCATGGAAAACGTCCTGCGACAAGTCGAACAGTGGCTCCAGGATGCCTCGCCAGTCCCCCGCTGATCCCTGAACGACCCGATTCAGGGCCATCGAAACCCTTGCATCACGTCCGACGTGTCCCCTAGACTGGAGTTTTTGCTTCTGCAATGCCGAGTTATCGGCAGACACAGCGGGTGGGATATTGGGAAGTCAGTGAGACGCCATTTGTCAAGAGTTGTCAACAAAATAGATGAACTGGTGGCACAATCCTTGGACAACTTGTTACGGTGGCTGGCCCGGTGCGATGGCACAGGGAAACCGCTTTTGGCGTTTGCACCCACCGACTACCGCTGCAACGAAGTTGTTGTGGTCACTCTCACCTGAAGAAGACGTTTCGCGGCAACCGGTTGCGGATGCATTTTCAGCGGAGTTTTCCGACTGTGACCACCAATTAGCCCGGGTGGAAGCCGTCCTCTTCTTGGCGCGGCAGCCAATTTCGGCAAGAAAAATTGCCCAAATTGCGGGTTTGGATAGCGGTAGCCAAGTGCGGGCGTTGTTGCGACGACTCAACAAGTTGTATGATGAAAAGAGGATGGCGTTTCGCGCAATAGAGGTTGCCGGGGGATTCCAACTACGGACTCGGGCATGTTTTGAGCCATGGATCGCCCGGCTGGTGAAGGATCCGCACCAGACGCGACTGTCGCCACCCGCTTTGGAGACACTGACAGTTATCGCCTATCGTCAGCCAATCTTACGGGCGGAGATCGAATCGATTCGGGGAGTCCAATGTGGCGAGGTGATTCGACAGCTTCTGGAACGTGGGCTTATCCGCGTGGTAGGGCGGTCGGAGGAATTGGGACGCCCTTACCTTTATGGGACAACAGCACGTTTTTTGGAGATGTTCGGACTGAGGGGACTGGACGATTTGCCACATCCTGAATATCGTATTCCATCGGTTGCGTTGAGGCGTCCTGTGGCCGAAGCATCAAACGGTGGATGAACAACCTCTTATCGTTAGGCCAAAAGGACGATATACTTGACGTTTCGGCACGTTTGGCTGGATTGACGATAAGTGCGTGGGTAGTCGAAAACCTATTTGAATATTGCGGAGACAAGAACCGCGGAGAGGTCACCAAGGCCAGGCTTTCCGCGTTTCGGAATCAACTGTTTGGCCTTAGTTTTTTGTCAGGGGTGTCACCGTGAGAAAAGAATTGACTCAACGCTTATTGGCTCGAGTGGGTGTCTTGGAGGACAAAGGCTGCCCAAGTCGCAGGAATGATTCCTGTGCCTGCGTTCTGATGGAGAATGCCCCATCGATCGTCGCCCAAGATGAAGACGAGGATTGGGACGACGATGAAGATTGGGACGACGAAGAGGATGAGGAAGAAGACTGGGACGACGAAGACGAAGACTGGGACGAGGACGAAGACGAGGATTGGGACGACGAAGACGAAGATGAAGATTGGGAGGATGAGGATTTAGACGAGGACGACGAAGATTGGGAGGACGAAGACCTCGACGAAGACGAGGATTGGGACGACGAAGAGGACGAAGAGGATTGGGACGATGAAGATCTTGAGGAGGACGAGTAAGCACTAAAAGTCCTCGCCGCGTCCAATCGCCGGATGTCTTGCGAGTCAGACCGCGTTATAGAGTTTGAACGGCCGACAGACGGTTTCACAATTGTGGACAGTGGTTACGAGAAGGTGTAACCACTGTCCATCTTTTGTTGGCAAAAGCTACTGTCGGGCGGCCTTCTCGATTTTCAGGAGTCGATCGAGCAATTGAGGCCGACGCTCCTAACCGAAACGGTCGGCATGCCTCCTCAGGTTAGTAACCTGAAGGAGCTCGTCATTTCAGTTCCATCTCGACTATCACGCACCCATACCTCGGGACAACCACTGTGGCCCCTTCGCTGGTCAACTGTGTTTGTAGTGTCTGAGGGCGAATCAACGAGGGATTATCTAAGGTGTTACGAGCCATTAAACGGTCTGCCGCGACCTGAACTGCTTGGGCAGCCGCAATCCTCCCTCCAGCACTTTGGACGCGGAGTGTGTGGGTAACCTCGGTTGGGTTAACAATTTTCACGACCACTCGCCTTCCATCCTCTGAGGCGGTCGCCACCGCATTGAGGCGGCCCGTATCTCCATCAATGCGAATCCGATTGGGGAGATAGAAACGCCGCCACAGTTGCATAACGACGTAATTGGGAGCGGGGAACCACTTGCGGTGATCGAAATTAATAAAGGCATTGTCCCAAGCGGTCGCCGAGACGTGGCGGAGAAATAGGGCAGGGGCCGCCATGCCGACGATATTGCCTGTTCGTTCGAATGCATTCAAAATCCCACCGCAGTACAGCCCCGTCCGCCAGTCAGTGCTTTGTGCGTTCCACTCGGAAACATAGAGCTTGAGATTGGGATTCTTAGATCGTGCTATTAGTTCTCCCGTGGCTCGGAAAAACTCCTCGTAATTCCTTGGCCCATCAGCAAAGCGGTCTGGATTCTCGTAATGATGGATGCTCAAGTAGTCGATCAATTCTGCACACTGCTCAATAATCACCCGATTCCAACGGTGAGCGCTCTCGCCCATGCCGCCACTGCCGCAAGCCGCCAGCTTGATCGTTGGGTCCTTGGCCCTCATCAATGGGGCAATCCGGCGGACTGCCGCGGCATATCGTTCGGCGGTCATACCCCAAGTTTCGTTATCGATCTCCCAGTACTTGACACCATAGGGCTGCGGATGCCCATTTTCGGCGCGAACCCGCCCCCACTTTGAATCGGCCGGCCCGTTGCAATACTCGATCCAGTCAAGGATATCTTGAAGGAATTCGTCGGGATTCGCTCCCGGGTTCCATTGCGGCGTGCCGATATTCACAACAATCAGCGGCTCGGCCCCAACCCGCCGACACATCTCAATGAACTCATCCGTACCAAAGGAATTGACATCAATATCGTCCCAAATTTCGCGCGGATAACTTCGTCGCTTGGCCTGGGGACCAATGCCATCTTTCCAGCGATAGGCCGAGGCAAAACAACCGCCCGGCCAGCGGATCACCGGGGGCTGAAGATCGGCAACCGCCTGCAATAGATCGGGGCGATAGCCCCCCGCCTTCAGCCACGACTCCGGCATCAAGCTCACCTGGTCGATCCAAAGGCGTCCGGGACCACGGAATGCGATCTGCAGCGTGGCTGAATCCACGTCGCGCGTGGAACGAAGACGGATTGGAACCTCCTGCCATTCCTCGCCCGGCCGGGGCAGGGATTGCATGGCAATGATATCGGGGCCATTCATCAGCCGGATCACGGGATTCTGCTCCGTGTTTCCCCGAATCCATAGTGACCCCACGTACCACTCGTTCGCCTTCAAAGCGAAGGGCTGCTGCTCAAGTCCAGTCTCGCCTCCCTGCGATTCGAGACGTTGGCTCCAATCGCTATTCAGTGGCTGGTTGTCATCGAGAAACGCACGTCCCTGACCGAACACACGCCAGTGCTTGGCCACTTGCTGAAGGGACCCTACCTCAGGAATGCCTGCAAACAGTTCTTTCCCGGCAAGATCGGTCACCCGCAAATTGCGGAAACCGGCTTGCGTGGCCCAAGTACCGATCCCCACAGCACCCTTGCGATGGCCTTGGGGATCGCGAGACTCAATGATCTGTTGATCGTCCAACCACACGCGAAAGTGATCGCCTTCGCAGCGGATCCGAATTCGGTACCACCGGTTGCTATCGATTTGACCAGCGACCCGCGGCCCCACCGGGTACCATCGGCCTTCTCCGCTACGTCCCCTTTCCAATTGATGCCAGCGGTTTCCCCATCCACCAAGATTGCACCAGTAGAAGTTTGTCTCATCGCGAACCCGGAACAGGATCAGGAAACCCTCCTCGCCGCCGAGCTTTTGAGCCTCCAGTGTGAATTCATAGTCCTCCCATTCAGGATCTCCGAAAACCAGCCTTTGGTTGGTGGCTAATCCCTTCTGAACAACCACTTGATCAATCACCTGCCACCGTCCGCCTTCATGGTGCTCGAAACTGCGATTCCATACTAACTCGCCCCACAGCCCTCCGTTCACAGAATGATAGATGTGTTCCAAAAAATGCCCATACACATTGACGTCAACCGTGTTGAGAACCTCTTTGGGATGGACAGTCAATGTGATCGTTCGCTCTTCGCCGCGAGCCAAAAGTCCGATATTGGCAACCAACGAGAGCGCACACATCCGAGCAAGGAAAGACAAACGGTACATCACATTCATGACAAACTAACCTCCGATTTGGTGCGAAAACCTTGTTTAGGCTCGCCTCACGGTCGAACAACCCCGAAAGCGTACCTTCCCGAAAAATTGATCCTAAAAATCGACCATTCAAATATCGCGACACCTGCCGCGTGCCAACAGCCCTTGTGGGCGGTGTGGTGTCTCTCATATCAAGCCTATTCCAGCTCAACCTCGGAAGTAGAGATAGGCCGCTATGATTGCTGCAAGCACCAGGCCGGACGCCGCAACATCACGCCAATTCCAGGTAGCGCGCGATTGACGCCGTTGCTCCTCGGTCACTGTCCCGAAGGTCAGTCCCTGGATCTTCTGCTCATCCGGGGGACTAGACAGATAACTTGCTACAACCATCACCGTAACACTGACCACGAAGATCAGAACGGCAAAGTATTGGAAGAAGATATTGTTGACTATCCAGAGGAACGAACCCTCGGGATATTGGACACCAAAAAGTTTGACGGGGGTGTCCACCGCCAACCGGAAGACCCCTAAGAGGAACCCAATTGCCAGCGCCCAGAGACATCCCTTGGCATTAAGTCGCTTCCAGAATACACCTAGGAAAAATACGGTAAAAATAGGCGGCGCTAAGTATCCTTGGACGCTTTGCAGGTAATCATACAATCCCCGTGCCCCTTGGATGACCGGAATCCACGCCAAGCCAATCAGCACCATAGTGGTCGTGGCAACCCGACCTGTCCACACAAGTTCATGTTGTGACGCCGATGGCCGCAACTTACTATAAAAGTCCATGGTGAATAGCGTCGAAGAGGCATTGAAGACACCAGCCAGCGAGCTCATGAGAGCGGCAAGCAGTCCGGCGACCACGACCCCACGAAAACCCGGCGGAAGAACGTATTTGACCATGAGTGGAAACGCGGCCTGAGTGGCGTGGGCGTTGACATAGACGGCGCCCTTTGTCACTGCCAGTCCGCCCTCCACCGGTTCCACGGTACCGCCAACGACCGCGATTTTCCCATTAGTCACCACCTGCTGACCGGCGATGACCTTTTGCTGACCGCCTTCGACAATGACGCGACCTACAGCGATGCGTTTGACTTCTGCAGCCCCTTGGGTCAGTGCCTTTTCCAATTCCGCTTGAAAGAACTCATCTCTGAGAGCTTCTGCCTTCCCACTGATGGACAATGCGAGACAAATCATTCCGGGTATGATGAAGATGAACACCGGAAGCAGCTTAAGAACAGCGGCCCAGATCGCCCCTCGTCTCGCCTCTCGTTCACTGGGTGCCCCCAAGCACCGTTGCACAATATACTGATCGGTGCACCAATACCAAAGCCCGCTAATCGGAGCACAAATCAGCATCCCGAGCCATGGGTAGTTGGTGTTGAAATACCACGCCATGACCTTGGCTTCCTGATCAATCACTGGTTTCCAGGTGCCGGTCCATCCCTCCGGAGCCAGCGGTTTCCAAAGGTTAAACATTTCGCCGCCGCAGACCTCGCGGAGAGTTCCCCAGCCTCCTAAGGCGATCAGGCCGTAGATTGTGACCAGTGCCGAACCCGCAACCAGAATAAATGTTTGAAGGGCCTCCGTATAAGCGACCGCTCGCATACCCCCGAGCACTGTATATAAACCCGTCAGAAGGATGACGAGCACCGAACCGACCCAAAAGCTATTCATTTCAATTGGGCCGACATTGAGGTGTACCTCAGGCAACAGAGTTTGAAACACAATTCCACCAGCGAAAATACCAACGGCAATCTTGGTCAAGACGTAGGCCACCAAAGAAATCAAAGATAACAACCATCGCGCCCCCGGGCTGAAACGGCGTTCCAAAAATTCCGGCATCGTGAAGACTTTTGACCGCAAATAAAACGGCACAAAAACCCAGGCCAAGATGAGGAGACACCACGCATGAAGCTCATAGTGGGCCATCGCCACACCATCGGTGCAGCCAGACCCTGCCAGCCCTACCAAGTGCTCCGAACCAATGTTCGAAGCAAAGATCGATGCCCCCACGATAAACCATCCCAAGTTCCGGCCAGCCAAGAAATAATCGTCGGCCGTATCCTTGCCTCGCAGAATGACCCACCAAGCTAATCCAAAAAGAATGACGAAATACCCAGCAATTACCGCCCAATCAACAGGTGTCATCGCGTTAACCCTTCAATCCCTAGGCATCCTCACGTTACCGTACGTTTTGAAATACACCAGTGATATTCCTTATAACGAGAAAGCAGCTTCGTTCCACCGAAGTTCTTTCTTGAACTGTTCGAGCTGCGTATTCGCACCGATGTGCAAGAATTCGACCCCGGCGATTTCGGCCAGGTCTTCAATGTATTCCGCCGTAATGGCCTGACTGAAAGCCGTGTGATGCGGACCACCGGCCAGGATCCATGCCGCCGCCGATGTCTTGAGATCCGGTCGAGGAATCCAGACGGCCCTAGCCACAGGAAGCCGCGGCAGCTCTTCCTCCGGTGCCACCACCTCTACATCGTTGACGAGTATGCGAAAACGATTCCCCATATCGACCAAAGCCACATTCACGGCTGGGCCAGGGGCGGCGTCGAAGACGAGCCGAACCGGATCCCGCTTTCCGCCAATCGATAGGGGATGAATTTCGAGGGAGGGTCTGCCCGCGGCAATACTCGGACACACTTCCAACATGTGTGCGCCGAGGACCTTCATATTGCCGGGCTTGAGGTCGTATGTATAGTCTTCCATGAAGGACGTCCCACCCCGTAGTCCCGCCGACATGACCTTCAAGGCCCTGACTAAAGCCGCGGTCTTCCAGTCTCCCTCGGCACCGAAACCGTAACCCTCGGCCATTAGCCGTTGGACAGCAAGGCCCGGCAGTTGCTGCAAGCCATGGAGGTTCTCAAATGTATCCGTGAAGGCACCGAAATTCCCCTCGACCAAAAAGGCCCTTAGTCCCAATTCAATGCGGGCAGCCTCGAAAAGGTCTTGCCTGCGCGACCCATCTGCACGCAGTTCCGGGGCGACATCGTACAGGTCGTCATATTCCCGCACCAGTCGCTCCACCTCAAAATCGCTTACTTGCTGGATCTTTTCGACCAGGTCACCCAGCCCATAACCATTCACAGAAAACCCTAGGCGAATTTGGCCCTCCACCTTGTCGCCTTCGGTCACAGCGACTTCCCGCATGTTGTCACCAAATCTGGCAATCCGCAATGATCGCAAATCGTCCCACGCGGCAGCGACACGGGTCCATACGCCGATTTGCTGCCGAACGACAGGATCCTTCCAATGGCCGACCACAACCTTGCGGCGCAACCGCATGCGGCTACATAGAAAACCAAATTCACGATCGCCATGGGCCGACTGATGGAGATTCATGTAATCCATGTCGATTGTCGCCCAGGGCAGGTCCTGCTCCATTTGCGTGTGCAAATGCAAGAAGGGTTTGCTCAAGTCCCGCAGGCCTGCAATCCACATCTTGGCGGGCGAAAAGGTGTGCATCCATGTGATCAGACCGATGCATTCCGGCGAGGTATTAGCCTCGAGACAGACGCGATGGATGGCATCGGGCGTTGCGGCAACCGTCTTCGCCAAAATCTTCACCGGAACGACGGGGTCGCTGTTAAGCCCCTGAACGACCTTCTGCGCGTTTTCGGCGACCTTCTGAAGTGCTTCAGGGCCATAAAGATGCTGACTTCCCGTGACAAACCAAACCTCTTTACTTTCCAGGTTGATCATGCCTTCCAACCCTACGTCTCTGCTCAGCTCCGCGTTTTAAATACGATGGTCATCCTGGCCATAGTAGGCCTTGGGACCATGCTTCCGTTGATAGTGTTTTTGCAGAATATATCCCTCAATTTGACTGGGTTGCGATTCCAAAAGCAACAAATGCCAGGCTAAAGCTGCCACTTCTTCCAAGGCCACGGCAACATCCACGGCTTCGTGAGCCGATCGGCCAAATGTGAACGGGCCATGTCCTGCCACCAAAACGCCCGGTATGACGAGCGGGTCAAGCCCCCCGACGCGAAACCGCTCGATAATGATCTTGCCCGTGTTTAGCTCATAATCCTCTTCCACTTCTGTCGGGCTTAGTACTCGGGTTACGGGGACCGGGCCGCAAAAATAGTCGGCATGAGTTGTCCCAAAACAAGGGATCTCTTGCCGCCATTGCGAAAACACGGTGGCAAACCGACTGTGGGTATGGCAAATACCCCGCACGTGCTCAAAGCCCCGGTAAATCGCAAGATGTGTCGGCGTATCGGTCGAAGGACGACGCTTCCCCTCCAAGATTGTGCCATCCAGTCCAAGTACAACGATGTCATCGGAAGTGAGCTCCTCATAAGGCACCCCGCTTGGTTTGATGGCAACGGCCTTTCGATCCTCACTGATGGCACTGACATTTCCCCAAGTAAGCGTTACCAAACGCTCCCGAGAAAGCCGTCGGTTAGCCTCGGCCACTTCCGCTTTCAATCTTTCCCACATGCGACCACTGTCCTTATGACGGCGACTAAGGAGTTTCCGGGCCCCATCACCGATCCCCCAGTGCGACGGGCTCGGCCTTGCCGCGATCACAAAAAGATGCGACAGGCATAAAACGACAGAATAGCCAGACAACCGTGGCTTGGCAAGCGACAGTTGCGCAAAATGAGGATACAATTGCGCAAAATCCTTCGCCCGATGACAGGTGTCAATCGAGATGACCTTCCCGGCGGTGTACTCGTTGTAATCGCCAAAGTCTTCCAGGGTTTTCAGGTCATGGCGTACAGACGTGACATCCCCCGAGTCGCCTTGTTGATCGAGACGTCCCGTGGGTACGGTCGCCAGTTCTTGAAAGGCGTTATTCGCTACGGGCGGCTCCATGGCCCATGGGGCTTTTACATAACCCCGGGAGATCTGGAACAGGTCCTTCCGCGGATGCGACGTTGGGGTGGAACCGGCATTATTGCCAGGGTGGAAACTTCCCAAGCAGCACGCGCCATTGTGGCAGCGAAATTGCCCACCATTTTGGTTGGCCTTTCAAGTCTCCGTCTCCGCCGAAACAAATCGCTTGCCCAATTCAGTCAGGTCCACTCGGACTCGTACAATGCCGGGCGACTGGCTGCCGAACATCTTTTGGAGCGAGGCTTCCGTCACTTTGCCTATGTAGGACTGCCCGGGTATTTGTGGTCCCAAAGGCGTGAGCAGGGCTTTTGCGACCGCATCTCCGAAGCAGGGTTCACGGTTGACGTTTACCCTTTGGCGTCGAACCGAACCGGATACTTTCGAAACACGTGGGAAAAGGAACATCGTCGGTTGGCAGATTGGCTCGCCACGCTCCCCCATCCCATCGGGTTAATGGCATGCAATGATGATCGTGGACGAGAGGTCTTGGAAGCGTGCCGTACTGCGGGCATCCGAGTCCCGGAAGAAATGGCTGTTGTGGGGGTGGACAACGACGAGCTCTTTTGTGAGCTGAGTGATCCCCCCTTATCCAGTGTGGCACTTAACGCGGAAGCCGCCGGGTATCGAGCGGCGGCACTTCTGGATCGGATGATGCTAGGAGAGAAGATTGCCCCCCAAGAAATCGTCGCGGAGGCCCTTCACGTCGTTACACGAAGGTCGAGTGAGATTGTGGCCATGGAAGACCCTGATCTTACGGCGGCCCTGCAGTTCATTCATGACCACGTGACAGAACCAATTACGGTGGCCGACGTTGTGTCGGCCGTTCACGTCTCCCGGCGTGCCCTTGAGTTACGTTTTCGTCGACAGTTGGGCCGAACCATCCACGAGGAACTCGAACGACTACGTCTCCAACGGGCAGAGCGACTCCTCATCGAGACGGAGCTGCCCATCCCATACGTTGCTGAAGCCGTTGGATACAATTCACCCAACTATTTCGCCCGAATCTTTCAACAAAAACGCTTGATGAGTCCTACAGAATTTCGCCGGCAAAAAAGAGGAGAACTCCTCAGACAAGACCTTCGCGTCTGGAAAACGATGATCGCCGAATGAGACACTCTCCTAATAATCTTTTCTTTTCAAGAATCCCACCAACGACGAAGCAAATTACGGCTTTGAAGAAGATACTCTGGTTCGGCAGAGAAGATTTCCAGGGTAATCGTGCCGTCATAGGGGATCGCCTTCAATCGGGCGATTCGATCAGGCCAATCCAGCCCCACATGCGGCACGGACCCCAACGGTAAATGCTGGTCTGATGTCCCATCGTTTTCGGAGAGGTGAACATGACAGAGCCGTGCACCAAATCGCTCAAGGTACTCGTACCACAGGTCACCCTTTCTTTCTAGTTGTGCATGGCCGCTGTCCAAATGAAAACCGAGGTTTGGCAAGGCATTCAAGAGCCTTTGAATAATACCCATCTGGTCACAATTGGGAAAAGGAATCTGCTCCAAGGCGATCCGGATGCCCCAATTTTCGGCCATCGCGCAAAGGGGATCAACGATGTCGCGATGCCACTCCACCACTTGGTCGTCCGTAAAAAAGCGGGGTGGTCGAGAAAAATGGATCGTCACAAGCTCAGCCCCAATTTGATGCGCCGCCCGCAGGGCATGGCTAAACTCCTCGCGGCACGCCGCACGAACAGACCGAAACGGAACGGCATACGGCAAGTAATAGGCCGTGTGGATTACCACGCCTAATTGATAACGTGCCAAGGCCTTCCGTACACTCGGCAAGTCGAGAACCGATGGGTCCGCGGCCGGTGGTTCCAACGTCAGATCGACAAAGTCAAATCCGTTTTCTGCGATCCAGCGAATCTCTTCGATAACATCTTTCGCCGGATGGTTCATGGCACCAATCCGCATCGCCATTCCCTCAATCAATTCTCGAATTTGCCACGTCCATTTTGACTCGCCAAGGTCTTGGTCATGCTTCATTCTCAGACAAAAAAGAAAGGGCACGAACACCATGATTCGTACCCTATGTCACTCATCATCCGTCAATGACGCTGGTCTCACGTGACGGAGACCCCGCATTTATTCCCGGCGATTAGGCATACCGGTTAATGTCCGGTTTGACACCCTCAGGTGTCTCGTCGCTATCAATATCAAACCATTCCGGTTTGAATTCGATCCGCAATCCCTGCCGAGCCGCTATGTTCGTCGTCAGGGCCAAAACAGCATCGCCTAACGCGACCTTAGGATAGCACCGCGGGTGAATTTCGGGATCGGCAGCATTGGGATTCCGGCGAATGCACCAGGCCCAGTGCTCGATCTCCTCACGATAACCGCGACTGACTTTGGCCGTGGCCATTTGCCCTAGTCCTTCCGCGCGCTTTTGGGCCGGCCCACTGGCCTGCGTATCGAGGACGGCACCGCCACCAGCTTGACTGACACCTACGGATGCCGTCGTATCGGAACCCGCGTAAAGCATCGCCTCCTGCTCGCGTTCCAGGATCAAGGTCCCCTTCGTTCCGAACACAATCTCGCCGTAACCGCCAAAGCCATTTCCGTTGATGGAAGCGTACTGGACGGCGATCTTCTTCATCCGCCCTACGGGGTCGTTGGGATCATAACCCGGCGCCGGATATTCAATAATGCAATACACGTGGTCCTCGATTTCACGATCCAGCGGGAAGAGAGGTCGATTTCCTGCGGCGACCACATTGAGCGGCAATTGCTTTTGCCCGTGCATCGCAGCAATGAAGATCGAAGCTGCATCGAGTTGGTGACTACCCAATTCTGCCATTAAGCCACCACCGGTTCGCTCCCAAAGCCGCCAACGAATTAACTCTTCAATGGCCGGGCGGAAGTACTTCTGGTTTCCCGCCTCCAGGGTTTTGTCCACATAACCATATTCCTTGACCCTCTCGATGATCTCACTGTCGCGGATCTGGGCTTCGACCTGGCGAACCATTTTTTCCAGGCGTTCGATCTCTGCCGTAACCGGTCGAGCCGCCCTCTTGGCCGCTTCAAGCGATTGTTGGAGAGTCTTACGTTGTGAGAGAAGAGTCTTGTGGCTGGTGTCGTCGGGCTTCGCCCCTGGTGGCAAGGGCATCGCCCAGCTATCTCGTCCCGGCAGGTTTCCCCGATGCCACTGAGCACGGATGTAATGGAGATCGCCGAGTAGGCCGCGTTTGATCATATCACTGGCGTTCTCATAAAGGATGTTGTAATGCCGCTGATGTCCCACGGCTAAATGCAACCCGGCCTTCTTGGCGATCCTCGCCATTTCCTTGCATTCATGGACCGAATGGCCCATCAGCTTTTCGGTGAGCACGTGCTTGCCAAGTTTCATCGCAGCCACTGCAGCAGGTGCGTGGAGGTGAAGCGGCAATGCAATAATGACCGCCTCGATGTTATCCTTCTCCTCCTTTAGAAGTTCTTCATAATGGCCATAGACCTTGACATGCTTTCTCGCCTCGTCCTCCGTTTTCCATCCGTACACCTTCATCAGGCCGGGCCTCGCTTCCAGGGCCGCATCACTGGACCAGTCACCGTGGAAAGCCCGATGAATGTTAAAGGGACGAATGTCCGCAATGGCCACAATGTCGATGAACTCGGGGTTACAGGCCCCAATAAGGACCTGTCCCTCGTCCCCGGTTCCAAGCACAGCTACCCGCAAGGGCTTCTCAATCGTGCTTTCATAGCCGAAGTAAAACGCTCCCACACTTCCACCCGCGGCCAGGGCGGTTAGGAGCCCTGACTGGAGAAAATCCCGCCGGGTGACTTCTAAATTGTTTCCCAATGCCCGATGAAAGTTCGCCTTGCCAATTTCACGTTCTTCAGGGGTCAAGTTCATCGTGACGATCCTTTATCGCTGATAGCCAATCGTTTATCGCTTCCACATCTTTCAGACGCCAATGACCAACAATTCGCGATCACCCCTTTTTCTGTTCCGCCGCCTTGCTGCAGCAACAGCACCCCCAGCGCTGCCGCAGCGGAACACATACGTAATGATACAGGAAATAATCTAAACCAGCCCATCGTCCTACGGGCAGTGCTGCAAGGGCCAGCATGGCCATCATCTCCACAAAATTCTTATCCACAAAGAGCGCATGGCCCACGATTTCGGGAGTCTTTGGGACGACCGTGGGCCAAGGCCACTGCGTCATCACGACAAAGGCCAAAAACAACGCGCCCCCCAAATTTGCCAACCGAGTGAAGAATCCCAGGATAAGGCACAAGCCGATCGCTGTCAGCGAGTAAGTAACCACCACATTCAACAGTTCCGATCTCGTTGCAATCCATGGGATGCGAACGGGCAGACGTTGCGTTTCACACAAGGGAACCTTTAACATCCCCTTCGCTTTTTGTTCCTCCGTCAGCAAATCCCACAAAGCGCGCTGGTAAGCTTCTCCCATCGCGTCGATCTGTCTCAGCCAACCGGCCACCTCAGCACGCAGTTTTTGCTGACGTTCCCATAA
>JAKPII010000243.1 GCA_029549885.1 Planctomycetota bacterium | reverse complement strand
GACGATTCACGTACCGCGTGGACGGCTTCATCTCATTGCATGCTGAGTCGCAAGTTGCGGAAGCGGTCACAAAGCCCATCGTCTTTTCAGGCCAAAGGCTGGTCCTTAATTTCGTGACGAGACCGGAAGGTTGGGTCGCCGTGGAAATTCTGGATACGGCGGGAAAGCCGCTTTCCGGCTTCGCTCGGGATGACTGCGCCCCACTTCGCGGCGATGCCGTGCAACAGGTCGTAACATGGAGAGGAGGCCACGATCTACGCTCTCTGGTGGGCAAGCCCATTCGACTTCGTATCACGATGAAAGACGCGGACTTGTTTTCGTTCCAGTTTGGGACGGAGTAGGGGGGTGGTGCCGACAAGGCGTAGCCCATTTTGAGCCGTCTTATGCTGGGCCACGTTCGTGGTGTGATGCTTCGGTCAAACACCCCATGGGATCCCTTAACAAATAGGTGTTCCGGTGAAAGGAGTTGGCGAAACATGCTCGATTATCATCTTGAATTGACAACGAGCTGGCGGGGTTATGACGGGGAGACATGTTGGGTTCACGCCCGTGCTGGGGCGATACCGGGCGGGAACATTGGTAACCCGCATCCACAACCCCTCGTCGTCATGACAATGCAAAAGCTCTGGCTGGGCGGTTCAGATGTCTTTTACGGGTTGGCGAGCCTCTGGACAGAGGACTTGGGTAGAACTTGGACCGCTCCTCAGAGTGAGCCGGTGTTCGCGCGGCAACGTGTCGAGAGTGACCTGGAATTGACGGTGTGCGACTTCACGCCGCGCTGGCATGCCGCTTCGCGGACATTACTTGGGACCGGCCACACGGTGTACTACCGCGATAACCGAGTAGTTCCGATCCGACGGCGTGCCACGGCATACTCTGTTTTTGATCCTGTGCTGCGCCGTTGGAGACCATGGAAAGAGCTAATCATGCCCAACCGCCCGGAATTTGCGAATGCCGGGGCGGGTTCGACCCAACGTTGGGACTTGTCCAATGGAGAAATCTTACTCCCTATCTATTTCAAGCGTCCCGAAGACCAGATTGCCCGCGCGACCGTCGTCCGCTGCCGATTTGACGGCCAAACGCTTACCTACATCGAACATGGAGATGAACTGACGATCAACGTTCCCCGTGGCTTTTCTGAACCATCACTCGTTAAGTTTGGGGATCACTACTTTTTGACATTGCGAAATGACGAAAAAGGGTACGTGACCAAGGGCCGGGATGGGCTCTGCTTTGAAGCCCCCAGGCCGTGGTGTTTTGATGACGGGGAAGAACTGGGCAACTACAACACTCAGCAACACTGGGTGGTGCATAGCGAGGCGTTGTTTCTGGTTTACACGCGGCGAGGTGCCGCCAACGATCACGTCTTTCGGCATCGTGCGCCACTGTTCATGGCTCAGATCGATCCAGAACGTTTGTGCGTCATCCGCTCGACCGAGCGGGCCATTGTTCCGGAGCGGGGTGCCCGGCTGGGCAACTTCGGCGTAACCGAGGTCAGTCCAGAGGAGACCTGGATTACAGCCGCGGAATGGATGCAACCTAAGGGATGTGAACGTTACGGAAGCGATAATACCGTCTGGGTGGCTAAACTACACTGGAATCCGCTCAATAGGGCAGCTTTCTAATACAGCCAGTGCATAGGAGATTTACGATGAGCGTAATAGGAATCGACAATCGGCCTTGGTGTAAACACGTAAGTGGTTTCTTCGTCCTTCTCTTGGTTGCCACGACGATCGCAGCGCAGGAACTTCAAAGTGACGAGCCGCAACCGACAAAACCGATTTTTGACGTTCGTACCGTGTATGCAGTGGGACATTTCGGCAACAGCTACGAGGTCATGGGCGACAACGAGATGCGGGAGGTCCTCGCCGAAGCCCAGTTCTGGGGCTTTAACCGATATGCTGATTGGTTCGACATGGAAGATTGCTCCGATCCTTTTGCGCAAACGCGTCTTTACCAACTGGCGCACGCCATGTGGGATCGTAAAAAGGCAAACTTTGCGATTGCCCAAAAACTGGGATTTGCGTGTGATTTGGTAATCACTCCGAATCACGTCTATGTCGATCAGTGCAAGGATCAATGGAAAGCGGTACAAGGGGGTCGAATCTTTGGGCAATTGATTTGCCCTTCTCATGCCGAGGCACGAAAAGTCATTCTCAGGAATTACGAGAATCTCTTTGCCGATTTGGCCCGCAGCGGTGTCCGCCTATCGGCTCTTTGTTCGGCCCCGTACGATTTCGGCGGTTGTGCTTGCGAGCGTTGCAAACCGTGGATCATCACTTTCGCACAGTTGTCCAAGGAGATCTACGACATCGGAAAGAAATACCACCCCAACCTGGAAATGCACATGATCGGCTGGTGGTGGGAACCGGAAGAACACCGCCTGTTTGCTGATTGGGTGAACACACATTGTGAGGGTTGGGTTCGACGGATGTATCTCCACATCCCCTATGGCCAAACGACTGTGGCCGATGTACCGCTGCCAACAGGTTGTGAGATTTCTGCATTCGTCCACATTGGATACGCCGAGGAAGCCAGCCCCAGGGATACCTATGGCCATCTCGGGCCGGTAGTTGCGGCAGAGCGCCTGCAAAAGACTGTCCAAGAGCTCGCGGCGCGTGGTTGTAGTGGCATTATGGCGTATTCGGAAGGTGTGTTTGACGACGTGAACAAGGCCCTTTTGGCGGGGTTGTCCTCCGGTCAATTCTCGGATAGCCATGCCGTACTGACCTCTTATGCGGAGCGATACTTCCACGCCACGGGCGAGAACGCTCAGAAGTGGGCTCAGTGGCTTCGGGCATGGGGACGACCGTTCAGCGTCGATCCTGTCGTCGCCGCGCAGTCCCTTCAGGAATTGCCTCGGCCAGAACCTCGCTCCGCGTGTGGGTCAAATTGGCGATGGGAACAATGGCGGTTAAAGTGCGAACTGTTTCGCCACCACCGCGAAATCGGAACCGGCTCCGAATGGACGCCCGAGTGGTTGGCCGCCGTTGACCGTTTCTGGGCAGTACAGGAGGAACTTCACCGCAAGGTCTGGGGGCTACCACCACTCCGGCACATCTTTGCCCGTCGATTTACACCCCTGCCGTGGTACGCAAGTTGGGCAAAGTACCAAGCCCAGCAAGCCGAAGCGATGGGCAAAGAGCAGTAACTTAAGAGCCTATCCCACCCTCCCTCTCACGCGTTCGGCGGGGAGAGACGAATCGCTGCCGGTGTTCTCAATCGATTCCGACGATCGCTTGCCCTCACCCCAACCCTCTCCCGGAGGGAGAGGGGGACTTTTTAAGATCTAAGGCGGCTCCCTACATTTTTGAGAGTTATTTGACAGGTACGGGAATCTCAATTTCCGCTAGGTCGTAACCCGACCAGGTCTGCCGGTTTGCTCGCTGGAACATCCGAATGCGAACGAATCGCGCGGTGACAGGCTCAAAACGCACACGATGGGTCGCCTTCCACGTCACCCATGGCAGATTTTCCATGGTGGCCACCGTTTTCCAATCGCGGACCTGATCCCAGCTCTCACCGGAGCCGACTTCGATCACAAAGCGGGTGGGGTGAATCTTCCATCCCCAGATGAGATTCACCTGCGAGACCGCCATGGCTTGACCCAAATCAATTTCGCAAGTGGCCTCTTCGGCATCTTTGGCAGCTCGCCAACTGGTGTAATATGAGCCATCCACGGCGGCCTGTGGATGCTCGCCGGAGGAAACCCGCACCGGTTTATTCTTGGCTGCATTGGTCACGCCCACGGCAAGGTGAATGCGATTCGAGGTGTTTGTGCGGCCCAAAGTGTCCACGGCCCTTGCGGTTAGGTCAAAAGTTCCCGCACGCGGACTTACCCAGGACCACGAAAAATGGGCCGGTGGCTTTTCCAATGTGCCGATTACTTCGTCATTAGCGAGGAACTCTACACGGGCCACGGCAGCACCTCGTGAGACTGCATAGCCGCTCATAGTCACCTCGCTTTTTGGAAACCACGCGCTGCCGTCATCATTAGGCTCTACGATGCCAATTTGAGGAACAAGATCTTTCCGCCCCATCGTAGGTATTTCATCGAGAGTTAAAACCAACTCGTGACCCATTGTGAAACGGGCCCATTCCACGGAACGGCGTGGGGAAGGACAGCCCCACCAAGGCAAGGCGTAGAGCCATTTCGGCGTTTTACCGGCAGCCATCTTGTCAGGATTGGGGATGGCGTCGCACTCACAAAGGGCCAACATCTTCCCGGGTGAAACCTCCTCCATGAGTTTGTAGTAATCCCAATAGGGAGTCTCGTCATTCTTCGGGTCCACACCATAGATATCAATTCCCGAAATATCGACGTAAGCATCCCCGGGATAAAATCGCCGTCGCCATTCGGCAGGTTTCTTCTTCAGATCGCCCACTCCGGCACTATAGACCCAAATGAGGTTGTTGAGCTTTCGCTCATCCGTAAAGTAACGGAACATGATCCGCCACAATTCCGCGGTGTTCTCTGGATGGTTCAAATTCGTCCACCAGAACCAACCCCCGTCGATCTCATGAAGGGGACGCCACAAGACGACGATTCCCTCCTTTTGAAGTCGCTCCAGGACATCGGCGGTGGCTGCCAGTTCCTTCATGAGGGTCTCATGTTCCTGTGTTCCCGGGGTGATCACCTTTGCCAAATCCACCGGCTTTTTGCGCTCCCTGGTCCATGCCGAATCCTCGTCGAAGAACCAGTGCCAGTGTAGCGTCAGGAAATAGCCATGTGCGCGGACATGAGATACTACCTCCTCCACATCGCCAAGCCAACGGATGTCACGCCCCCAAATAGCTGCCTGTCTTGCGGTTTGTTGATAGTCGTCCGGCGTATGTGGATAAACGTTGTAGCCCGCCAAGACTTGCTTTCCGTAAATGCTCTCGAAGAACGCAAGAAGTTCCTTACCCTCTTGACACAAGTTAGGATTGGCCGGCTCAATGGCCAAGCTTACTGTGTGTAAACAAATCAATACGGCGAAGAGACCAGACAAGAATCTCATGGCAACCTCCCCATCTTTGTTCTCAGTGCCGATCGCAATTGGCTCCACAACGTTCTGTTATCCTATTTGACGCTCCAATCAATCGCAATCCGGGCATGAACGATTTGTGGTGAGCGTTCCCGGTGGATGTACGGCGACCGTGGGTAACAACAGCATACCAGAAAACCGACCGCGCCGTCGGAAAGCTGCGGGCAATGACGGGGCCTGGGCGCGTGCCACAGAACTGAGCCTATTGCAAGTCGAGCAGGAAGCGAAAGACCGCCCTGTTTGACGCAGGTGGCGATCACCATGCAGATCTGCTTACACCAACGGCGGTAGGGGACCATCCACAGGACGTTCGCACTCCGCGTCCCTTGTGTGAGTTGCGTTGCGGGACGGAAAAGAGCTCTCCCACGAGCTTAGTCATGCCTTGGGCCAACCGGTCATGTTCGCAGTCGGACCTCGGTGCCCACAGCTTTATACGGCGGACAACTAGGCATCTCCGGCCGTTCAACCACGGCCCATTGCGTGCCTCCCGGTATGCAATAAATGTAATCACACAAGGGGCTTGACAAGCTAAACCGGCCTTTTCAACATCAGGACTGCCGACCCACTGGCGTGAAAACAAGAATGGGCACGACAAGAGTAACACGCCGTGAACTGTCACGAAAACCATGTCTAGAAGGCTTGCTATATGTATTTGCTTAATTTAGTGCACATGCCTGTTTCGCTTCGCACCATCGCCCGGTTGAGCTTCCCAAATACTCATTCACCGTGTTGGCTGTGGCCTTCACGGTTGCGGGATGGGGGACGAGTGTTTGATTGTTTGTGGTCGGTCGCACTGCTCGGTGCGGTGCTGCTGACTTCAAGTTACACGGCTTTCGGCGTAGAAGATGCACAAGCACCTGCCGGCCGGCTGCCTAATATCGTTTTGATCCTGGCCGACGACCTCGGCTATGGGGACGTCGGTTGCTACAACCCCGAGTCTAAGGTGCCCACGCCCCATCTGGACAAGCTGGCCGCCGAGGGCATGCGCTTCACCGACGCCCACAGTGCGGCCACGGTCTGCACGCCCAGTCGCTACAGTTTGCTCACCGGGCGCATGTGTTTCCGTACGGGCATGCGGGGCGTGTTCACTGGTGCGGGTGGTCCTTGCCTGATCGAAGAAGGCCGACTGACCTTGCCGCAGTTGCTGCGCAACAAAGGCTACGCCACGGCTTGCATGGGCAAATGGCACGTGGGGCTGACGTTTTTCGACAAGGAGGGTCGGCCCATTCATCAAGACGGGCTGGAAGCGGTCAAGCGGATCGACTATACGCGGCCCATCCCCGACGGGCCGATCCACCGGGGCTTCGACTACTTCTTCGGCACAGCCTGTTGTCCCGGTACCGATTGGCTCTATGCCTATATCGAAGGCGATCGCATACCGGTGCCCCCCACCAAGCCCTTGGACCGAAGCGGCCTCCCCCAGCATCCCTATTCCGAGGACAATCGGCCGGGCCTGATCGCACCGGGCTACAACCTGGAAGAACTCGACCTGGTATTCCTGGAGAAAAGCCGGCAGTGGCTCGAACGTCACGTGCGCGAACATCCCGGCCAGCCGTTTTTCCTCTATCACGCCACCAGCGCGGTGCATCTGCCGTCGTTTCCCGCCGCCCAGTTCCAAGGCGCCACCAAGGCCGGGCCGCACGGCGACTTCATCTTCGAACTGGACTATGTGGTGGGCCAATTGATGCAGACGCTCGAACGGCTTGGGGTGGCCGACAACACACTGGTTATTTTCACCAGCGACAATGGGCCGGAAGTGACCACCGTGTTGCACATGCGGGCCGACTACGGCCACGATGGCGCCCGACCCTGGCGCGGGCTAAAACGTGACAACTGGGAAGGCGGCCATCGGGTACCGCTGATCGTGCGATGGCCCGGGCGGGTCAAACCGGGCAGCATCTGCGAACTGCCCATCTGCCACACGGATATCATGGCTACCTGTGCCCAGATCGTCGGGGCAAAGCTGCCCGACAACGCTGCCGAAGATAGCAACAGCTTCTTGCACGCCTTGCTGGGCCGTTCCGCCCCAGAGGATGCGGATCGCATCGTGTTGCACCAGACGATCAGTCTGGCTCTGGGAATCCGCCGAGGAGCGTGGAAGTATCTCGACCACAAAGGCTCCGGTGGCAACCGTTATGATCGCGGAGCCCTGGCAGCACTGGCCATCGAGGACACTGCACCGGACGCACCGGGCCAGCTTTACAATCTGGCAGAAGATCCGGGCGAACGGATCAATCTGGCAGGCCAAAAAGCGGACCTGGCCGCCGAGTTGAAGCGCTTACTGGAGCACTTCAAGGCCACGGGCCGAAGCGCGCCGTTTCATCCGTGAACAGCAAAGAATTGCCGAGAAGGGTAGCGATGACGTCCATACCCACACCAAATGCGATCGCTAATGGGCTACAAACCGCCTGGCAATTGCCGAGCTGAAATCCCGCCGCCAGCCGCAAACCTGGTTCATCACGGTAAATCAACACCCCTTTTTCGCGGCATTTATCGCCGGAGGTTTTCCAAAAGGTCCACGTGGTTCTTCCCGCCGTTGGCATTATCCTTGCGCGGGCGCCAAAGCTTACTGATGATATCCAAGTCCCCGTCGCCATCGAAATCGCCGGCCACGGCCTCGTGTCCACCAAGGCCGGCATCTAGGACCACGTGCTCCACCCAATTTTGTCCCTTACCATCCACGTTTTCCCAAACAAACCAACGAGGCAATTTCTCGCCCATGATGCCTTCCATTTCGCAGCTAAATACATCCCAGTCACCATCGAGATCGAAGTCCGCCACAATCAGGGAATGGTAGGCCCCGCGAATGCTCGCGTCACTTTGGGGAATCAGATAAAGCTTCCATGCCTTGCCATATCCCAGGTTCTCCAACCAACCGATCCGTCCTCCGCGGATTTCATTCTCGGTCATGACCAGATCCTGATCGCTGTCGCCATCGATATCGACTGCTATACATCGGGTTGCCAAAGCGTACGGTGGGTTGGGATTGCCGAAGGGGATGTTTTCGTGCACATTCCAAGTTTTTCCTTTGCCGTCGGCATTTTCGAACCAGAAATTCGAGCGGATGACGTCGAGATCGCCGTCCCCGTCCAAATCACCGACGGCCAGACCCGCGTGGACGGATGGCCCAATGTCGGTTCGCACCCACAGTTCCCGCGGATTTTCCGGAATCTGGTACCAACGGATATTGTTCCGGTCAGACATGGTAAGCACATCGAGACGGCCATCGCCGTTTACATCCGCAACGACCACGTCATGAACCCCTTGGAGTTCTTTGTCAAAGACAATCCGTTCGAAAGGCCCTTCCGTAGGTCTCTGCGGATTTCGATACCACGCTCCACCTGTGACAAAATCCATCCAACCATCGCCATCGACATCCAACACGGCCCCACCTACATCCGAGGGCGAATCCTCACCCAATATGTGACGTTCCCACTGGGTCAAAGAGATTTGCCGGTACCAAACCATCTGGCCACGACTTTTACCGGTGATGTAATCCAAACGTCCGTCGCGATCGAGGTCGGCCACGGCCGTTTGGCCCCACGAATTGCCTGGGAGATCTCGATCCACAAAGTGGTGCCGAAAGCGTATCTCACCGCACAATCCTATTGGCAACATTCGGAAGACGACGAAGATGACGACCGCGCATAAAAGAGTTGATTTCATCGCCAGACTCCTTTTTACCAGAGATGATTCTTGGGCCACGATAGGCTCATTTGACAACTTGACTGGCCCATGTCACCCAGCGACGGAAGCGCTCATTTGCGGCTATCTTGTGATAACACCAATGAAGCGAATCGGCAAGACCTCCGGCAAGCGAGATGCGTCGGGACCGGTCGCTGTAATGATTGACAGACATTAGGTACGGGGCTAGCATGATGGCACCACGATAAGGGACCCACATCAGAGACGCACAGTCAGCCGATTAGTTGCACTTTTTTCTGTAGATAAGGAGCCAGTCATGAATGGCCGCCACTTTTTTTGGACGGTCCTTGTTGCGACTTCGTTAATCTCGCAACTTGCTTTGGCCCAGGAGCTTTACGTTGGACTGAGTGTCGTGGACATCACGCCATCCGAGCCGGTTGCTCTTGATGGCCAGCGACACGTGCGAATCGCCAAAGAAGCGGCCACACCCATCACGGCCACTGTGCTCGCCATGGAATCCAGACAAGGGGAACAAGTCTTGGATCAGGCCGTGATTGTGTCTTGCGATCTTGTCGCCATTCGCGAGGGTGTTTGCCAAATGGTGCGGGAGAAGGTGGTTCGGCTTAAGAATGATCTCGATCCCCTCAAGATATTCCTTTGTGCCACGCATACACATACCGCCCCGGTTACTGTGGAGGGTAAATACACCCTGCCAGAGACTGGGGTGATGCGTCCTTCTGCATATACCGATTGGATGACGACCCAGATTGCCCAAGCTATCGGGCAGGCATGGGAAAAACGCCAACCTGCGCAAGTGGGATGGGGACAAGGCCAGGCTGTCGTCGCCCAAAACCGACGTGCCGTTTATGCCGATGGCTCCGCAAAAATGTATGGCGCCACCAATGTCCCCGAGTTCCGAGGGATGGAAAGCCAGGAAGACCACAATCTTGAGGTCCTCTTTTTCTGGAACAACGAGGGAAAGCTTATCGCCACGGCCATCAACATTGCCTGTCCTGCCCAGGAAGTGGAAGGCCTGTCCGTCATTCATGCCGATTTTTGGCATCCCGTACGTGAGCTCCTTCGCACCCGCTACGGGGCAGACCTGGCCATCCTGGGATTGACTGGGGCAGGGGGGGATGTCACGCCGCATCTTATGTATGGCAAAGCCGCCGACGAGAGGATGCGAAAGCTTCGAAATCTGTCGCGATTGGACGAGATCGCGCGGCGAATCGTCCGTGGTTGGGAGGAGGCCTATGAGGTAGCCAAACTGGATATGCGAAAGGACGTCGTCCTAAAGCATGTGGTGCAAACAATTGAGCTTCCTTACCGTCGGGTGACAGAGGCCGAGGCAGAAGAAGCACGCAAATTGGCCGCGGAGTACGCGGACAAACCGTCTGAGCGCTGGAACTACTTGTGGCATCAAAGGGTTGTGGATCTTTACGAAAAGCAGCAGTC
>JAKPII010000235.1 GCA_029549885.1 Planctomycetota bacterium | reverse complement strand
CAAGGGTTGAGCAATTTATGGCTGGTCATTCACACTGGGCAAGTATCAAACACAAGAAGGCCGCCGTTGATGCCAAACGCGGCAAGATCTGGAGCAAGGTCTCCAAGGCGATCATCATAGCCGCCCGCATTGGCGGTGGTGATCCCAAGATGAATCCCCGCCTTCGTGTCGCCATCGAGGAAGCCAAGGCTGTCGGGATGCCCAAAGATAACATCATGCGCGCCATTAAGCGGGGCACGGGCGAAATTGAGGGAGCGGCGCTTGAAGAAGTCACTTACGAGGGCTACGGGCCGGGCGGCGTCGCCATCATGTGCGACGTGCTCACCGACAATCGTAACCGCACGGCGGCGGAAATCCGCAAGTGCTTTGAACTCCACAACGGTAAGTTGGGTGGAGCTGGCTGTGTGGCGTGGATGTTTGAAACCAAAGGTTTGTTCCTCATCCCCGCAGATCAAGTGAATGAGGAACAACTCATGGATGTTGCCTTGGAAGCGGGTGCCGAAGACATCAAACAGGTCGGTGACAAGTTTGAAGTCACGTGCGATCCAGCGAAGTTCTCCGATGTCAGTGAAGCGCTCGACCGGGCCAATATTCCGTGTGATTCACGCTCCGTGACCCGTATCCCCAAGGACTATGTGGATTTGGACGTCGAGACAGCCCGCAAAGTTTTGAAACTCATGGAAGAACTCGACGAACACGAGGATGTGCAGAATGTATCGTCGAATTTCAATATTCCCGACGAGGTTATGGCGGAGCTATCGCGCTCGTAGTCGAGGCAACGCACCAAGGGTGGCACCGATCTAAAGGAGGATCCCGTGTCAAAGATCGTTCGTTTCTCGATTTCGCTGGAGCGTGATCTGTTAAAGAAGTTTCAGCGTTTTTGCCGGGAAGAGCGGTTCGCGACTCGGAGCGAGGCCATCCGCCAGTTGATCCACGACTTCCTTGCGCGAAGGGCCTGGGTTGAAGATGCGGAAGACGTCGCGGGGACGTTGACGTTGGTCTATGACCATCACCGGTCGCAACTCCGCGACCAATTGATGAAACTTCAGCACGATCATACCGACCTGATCGTGTCAACTCTTCACGCTCACTTGACGGCCCACCTGTGTCTCGAGGTCATTATTCTGCGAGGACCTGCCAAACAATTGCGAGAGATTGCTGCACGGTTGCGAGGTCTCAAGGGGGTTCACAAAGGCGAGTTGGTCATCGCGGCCGTCCCCCAGGAATCACCTGCCTGAACGTTTGAATGCTCGGATTTGGCCGCGTACGGCGCTGGAGCCAGGTTTAGTTCCTCCGCCGGGCGGCATGCGGTCTTGACGATTGCTCTGGCAATGGGCAAAGTGGATTGATCCGTGGCTTGTATGGGCAAAACGCGGGCCAAGGTGGGGAGTCAAACAACGTTCCGGTCGATGAACTGACTGAATCCTGAGGTGCGACCATGCTGAAAGGAAATGCCATCGTCGGTCAAAGTGGGGGTCCAACGGCCGTCATCAATGCCAGTTTGTGCGGCGTGATCGAGGGTTGCCGCGAGTCTTCCCAGATCGAACGTTGCCTGGGAATGCGGTTTGGCATCCAAGGCTTTCTGGAAAGCGACGTCATCGACCTCGATCGGGAATCAGCGGAAACGATCAGCCGCCTGAGAACGACCCCAAGTTCCGCTCTGGGAAGTTGCCGGTACAAGCTGCGGGACGAGGATTTTCCACGACTTTTGGAACAACTTAAGCGGTACAACATCCGGTACTTCTTCCTGATTGGCGGTAACGACACCATGGACACGATTCACCGCCTGGAGGAATTCTGCCGGAAAGCGAATTACCCCATGTTGGGTGTCGGCATCCCGAAGACGGTGGATAATGACCTCTTCGGCACCGATCATACGCCAGGTTATGGCAGTGCCGCCCGCTATGTGGCCATTTCTGTTCGACAGGCAGGAATGCTTGCCCGTGACATGAAGCGCGTGGACCAGTTCGTGATCTTCCAAACGGTGGGGCGCTCCGCGGGGTGGTTAGCGGCGGCTTCTGCTCTGGCCCGGTCCGCCGAAGATGATGCCCCCCACCTGATCCTCTTGCCCGAACGTCCCTTCGACCGGGACAGGTTCCTGGCGGCCGTCAAGCAGACCTATGACAAGTACGGCTGGTGTAGCATCGTCTGCGGAGAAGGAATCACATATCCCGACGGCACCCCCGTCAGTGCGGCCCGGGTGACCGACCAGTTTTCCAACATCGAATTTGGGGCCATGGGGGGAACAAGTGCCGCCATGATGCTTCACCGCATGATAAGTCAGGCATTCGGCTGGCGCGGAGAGTTCCAGGTCTGCGAATCACTTCAGATGTGCGCAGCCGATCGCGTCAGCGACATTGACCTTGAAGAGGCGTATGCGTGCGGTCGGGAAGCCGTCCGGCTGGCAAATGAGGGTGTCAGCGGCATGATGGTCTCCATTCAACGGGAGTCTTCCTCACCCTACCGCTATCGTTTAGGAGTCGTGCCACTGGCTGAGGTAGCCATCAAGGCCAAACCCATGCCCGATGAATTTTATTGATAAGGAAAGGCTCTATGTCACGGATGCCTTTGTGGAGTATGCCCGGCCATTGGTGGGACCTTTGCCGGAATATGTCCGGCTCGCAGGTTATCCTGTGAATTAGGGCGCCAGGCAGGCAGAGACACAATCTTCGGAAGATGATACCAGACTTACGAGGCTGACAATGGAACTACAGCTCATTCGGAAGGAACAGGCACAGCCCCCCTTCTTTGTGGGAGTCGATTTGGGTGGAACCAACATCAAAGCCGGCGTAACGGATGATCGAGGTGCCGTACTTTGGGTCGGGCAGGAGCCTACGCACGTTGAAAGAGGCCCGGAGGACGGCGCACGGCGGATCGCCGATCTTATCCACCGAGCTATCCACGAGGCTGGACTAACGCCCCAAGATATCGCTGGGGTAGGTCTGGGCTCCGCTGGAACCATGGACATCCCGGGCGGCCGACTCGTGGTCCCTCCCAATCTCAAAGGTTGGGAATACTTTCCCATTCGTGACCGCGTTAGTGAACATACCGGAATGCCCATCACCTTCGCCAACGACGCCACGGCGGCGGCTTTCGGTGAAAAATGGGTAGGGGCAGGTCATCGGTTCCATAGCATGATCTTGCTGACCTTAGGAACGGGCATCGGTTGCGGCATCATCGTCGGGGACCTGCTCCTGGATGGTGAACACAGTCACGGGGGCGAATACGGCCACACGGTGATCGACTGCCGGCCGGACGCGCGGGTTTGCTCATGCGGACGACGTGGCCATTTTGAGGCCTACGCCAGCGCCACTGCCGTCACCAAGCGAGCGGAGGAGGCCCTGGCCCAAGGGCGGGTCAGTATGTTAACACGTCGCATTCAGGAAGGTGCAAAGCTTGACCCGAAACTAATCGCAGAAATGGCCGAGGCCGGAGACGAACTCTCTCGGCAATTGATCCTCGAAACCGCGGAATACCTAGGCATTGGCATTGTCAATTTGATGCACACCATCGATCCCAACGGTATCCTCATTGGTGGCGCGATGACATTCGGCGGCAAGGAGAGCCGCATCGGCCGTATCTTCCTGGAACGAGTCAAACACGAAATTTTCCTGCGAGCTTATCCCGCTGTGGGAGACACAACGGAAATCGACTTTGCCACCCTCGGTGGAAACGCGGGCTTTATCGGAGCCGCGGGGATCGCCCGCCTCGAAAAAATGAAAGCCCAATTCCCACCCGCGAAGTAAGGGTGCAATAACACAGTGTCACAACACATGGCGAAACCTATGACCATCGATCTTGTTCGTCAAGAAATCGCCACAGAGGCCCGACTTATCGTTGTCAAGGTTGGAACCCGCGTTGTTACTCACCCTGACGGCCGACTGAACTACGAACGCATCGAACAGTTGGCCGAGGAAATCCACTGTGTCCGCCAAACAGGTCGAAAGGTCGTCCTGGTCAGCTCCGGTGCCGTGGGTGCCGGGGTGGGCCGATTGGGGCTGCCGGGGCGCCCGACGGATTTGTCGGAACTCCAAGCTGTTGCTGCCATCGGTCAAAGCCTCCTCGTCGAGGCCTACGACCAAACCTTCCGCCGCTACAACGACGTGGCTGCCCAAGTCCTTCTGACGGCCGATGTCATCGAAAATCGAACGAGCTACCTCAACGCGCGAAACACCCTTCTGGCCTTGCTCAACCGGTTCGACGCCGTGCCTATCATCAATGAGAACGACACGGTCGCCGTCGAAGAACTTCGCATGACATTTGGTGATAACGATCGCCTGGCGGCACTTGTCACCAATTTGCTTCAGGCTCAACTCCTCGTGTTACTTTCGGATGTGGAAGGTCTTTACTCCGGCGATCCGAATGATCCCAAATCGGAGCTGATCCCTCTCGTTCGCAAGATTGACGATTCCATCTTTGATCTGGTGCGGGACAAAAAGACCGGTTTGAGCAAAGGTGGAATGGCCAGCAAACTGAAAGCGGCTCAACTGGTCACAACGGGTGGAGGTAACGTGATTATTGCCTCCGGTAAGACGCCGGGAGTCCTGAAGAAGATCATCGCTGGGGAGGTTGTCGGCACCTTGTTCTTCGCCAAAGGTCCCACTGTGGCCGCCCGAAAACGCTGGTTCGGCCTTAGCATCCAACCGCGCGGACAGTTGATCGTCGATGCCGGTGCCCGGGAGGCCATTGAAAAACGCGGCAAAAGCCTTCTCCCGATCGGAATCCTCGATGTCGTGGGACAATTTCAAAAAGGTGATCTGGTCGCTCTGCGCGACCCAGACGGCTGTGAATTCGGGAAGGGATTGTCCAACTATTCCGCGGAGGACGTCCGCCGCATCAAGGGGCTCAGGACTCGACAAATTGCCCAGGTCCTCGGCTGGCTGCCGTACGAAGAAGTGATCCACCGCGATAATCTTCTCGTCACCCGGCCTTGATCGCGCCGGCGGATGATCCACGATGATGAGCCGTTTTCACGACCACGTTGCCAGAAAAAGCGGGACCGGCGCCTTGTGACAAGAGGCGGGGTTGGCAACGCTGGTATCGTTGTTGTGTCATTGGTTAAAATAACATTGGTAGGTTTGACTATGCCCATGATCAACGAGCCACCACCACTGACCTACCCAAGGTGTTTCGGCGGCGAAAAGAAAACACCCCGGGCAGCGTCATAAGGTGAATGATTTCCCTGTCCTAAAACACTGGGTGATTGTTTCCGGAACGGAGAATTTCGAGGCACAGTGTTATGGCAATGGACGACAAGTTGCCGAATTCCCATCAACCGAAACCCCCTCCCCTCGGAGCCAAGGAAAAGCCTGCGGATAAACCGGAGCTCGATCCCAAGACTTCTGCCCCGGTGGAGAGCCAGCCCAGTGGTGCTGCGGCGCAGGAAAAGACTGTGTCTGGCCGTAAGGTAACACGGTCTCCCAAAGCCGAGAATTCACAGGCCACAACAACGCAGGGGATCAGTGCAGCAGCCCAGCAAAGGGAACCGTCATCCGCTCAAGCCGCTGTTCAAAGCCAGGAGGAACGTCCCCGCTCGCGCGTCACAACGCTGCTTGTGGAAATCCTTCACTGGATGCCAAGCTGGTTTGTCAGCATGGTCGTCCATGCGGTGGCCTTGCTGGTCATGGCCATGATCACAATCCCCGGACCGATGCAAGATGCCGTTCAGCAACTTGTGGTGGCACCCGGTGAAAATGAGCAGTTGGAAGAGATCGAGGAACTCCTCACCGAACCGCCCGAAGATATCAATCTGGCCACGGACCTTTCGCCTGTGGAGGTGGCCAGCACCATTGATAGCTCACAGGACATTTCCCCGTTCAACGACGAGGCGGCCGCGATGGCCTCGTTCGAGCTTAATCCCATCGGCTTGGAACACGCCCCTCAGACCGATCTTTTGGCGTCCATCGGGGCTTTGTCCGGGGACGCCTTTTCCGGCCGAGGATCAGACAAGGAACGCATGGTTCGCACGGCCGGTGGGAGTGAAGGGAGCGAGCGGGCCGTGGCCTTAGCGTTGAAGTGGCTGGCCGATCATCAGATGCCCGACGGCGGCTGGAGTTTTGAACACCAAAAAGCCGGTGGTTGCAATGGCCAGTGCCGGAATCCAGGAAATCTGCCTGATGCGCGGGCTGCGGCGACTGCCTTGGCCCTTCTGCCGTTTCTCGGTGCGGGTCAAACGCATCGCGAAGGGCAGTACGCGAAAAATGTCCGGGCCGGATTGTACTACCTGATCACCAATCGCATGAAGATCTCGCCCGAGGGAGGTAGCTTTCTGGAAAAAGGCGGCGACATGTACTCCCATGGTCTGGCAGCCATTGTGCTTTGTGAGGCCTACGGAATGACGCACGACAAGGTCCTTGCGGCCCCGGCCCAGCAGGCCATCAATTTCATTTGTAATGCGCAGGACCCGGTAGGTGGCGGTTGGCGCTATCAACCGCGACAAAAGGGAGACACGTCGGTCGTCGGCTGGCAACTTATGGCTCTGAAAAGTGGTGCCATGAGTTATCTTCAAGTCCCCAAGGTGACCATTCAGAAGGCCCAAGCCTTTCTCGATTCTGTCCAAGCCAACGATGGGGCCACCTACGGATATTTGGACCCTGGTGCCCGTCCAGGTACGACCGCCGTCGGCCTCCTCTGTCGGATGTACCTTGGCTGGGACAAGAATCACCCCGGACTGAAAAAAGGCATCGCACAGCTCAGTGCATGGGGGCCATCGACCGACAAAAGCGGACCGAGTAAGAACAACTTCTACTACAACTACTACGCAACTCAGGTCTTGCGGCACTGGGAAGGCGAAGAATGGAAAAAGTGGAACAGCGTCATGCGCGATTATCTCGTCAACACGCAGGCGCAGAAAGGCCACGAAACGGGAAGCTGGTTCTTTGAGGACAGTTCTGACCACGGCAAAGAACGCGGTGGCCGTCTCTACTTCACGGCGATGGCCACGCTCATCCTCGAGGTTTACTATCTCCACATGCCCCTGTATCGCAAACAGGCAACGGCAGAAGACTTCCCGCTCGATTAGGGACACGGTTCAGTCAGATCGGTGGTCAATGGCTTGCCGGCTCTTGACACACCGACGGGTTGGTTGTACACTTGTACACAATGCCAGCCTGGGCACTCGGCTTTTTTAAAACGAGCGAATGAGCCATGGGAAAAAATGATATATCCGCCGCCCTTTCGTCATTGACGCCAAGACAGCGAGAGATTCTCGATTTTATTCGGGACTGGATCGAGCAGTTCGGTTACGCCCCATCGGTACGGGACATCGGGCGTCATTTCGGGATCCGCTCACCCAATGGCGTGCGGGGACACTTGAAGGCCCTGGAAGCGAAAGGTGTCATCGAACGCGATCCGCGGCGGTCCAGGGCCTTGCGTCTGACACCTGCCGCTCGTGGCAGGGTCTCACGATCTGGTAAGGGGTTTACGCTGCCGCTCGTAGGGCGCATTGCCGCCGGCCAACTTCACGAAGCTATTGAAAATGCCGAAACCTTTGATTTCCAAAGCCTTTTCAGCAGCAAGTCGGCTGATCATTTCGTGCTCCGTGTTCATGGCGATTCCATGATCGAGGCCCAAATCGCCGACGGTGACTATGTCATCGTGCGACGGCAGGAAACGGCCACACCCGGCAGCATCGTCGTGGCTTTGACCGATGAAAACGAAGCTACGCTCAAGTACTGGTATCCCACAAAACGGGGAGCCAAGCTCGTCCCCGCCAACAAGCGGATGGCCCCCATCTTCGTCAAAAACGCCAAGGTCCTGGGGGTTGTCGTGGGCGTGGTCAGAAAACTTGCGTAACACCCCTTCCGCCGCATGATTGAGACGGGTGTCGTTCTAGCCTCGTTATGACGCCAATTGCGGCGACAACATTGTCGCCCGTCGTGTGTTATCGCACCGCGCCGCGATGGGACGGCCGCATCAGTTAGTATCAATGCTTAAAGTGCCGCCGTCCGGTGAAGATCATCGGCAACCCATGCTTGTTACAGGCGGCAATGACCTCCTCATCTCTCACGGACCCTCCGGGCTGGATAATCGCGCGGATGCCGGCCTGCGCGGCGTGCTCAATGGAATCAGGGAAGGGGAAAAAGGCATCCGAGGCTAGGACGCTTCCCTGGGCCCGGTCTTGCGCCTTGCGGATGGCAATTTCTACAGAGTCGACCCGACTCATTTGCCCCGCTCCTACCCCGACGAGCATTCCATTCCGGGCAAGGACAATGGCGTTCGACTTGACAAATCGCACCATGGCCCAGGCAAAGCGCAGGTCGGGGAGAAGGCTTTCATCCGGCCGAACTTGTGTCACGACCTGCCATTGGCTTTCGTCGTCGGCTAAATTATCGGCCTCCTGAACGAGAAGACCGCCCGTCAGATGCCGATACGCCCATCGTTCGCGTTCCTCCGTCAGGTCCCCCACCTCCAGCAGGCGGACATTTTTCTTCCACTTGGGTTTGCTGGTCAGAATCTCAAAGGCCTTGGCATCAAAATGCGGGGCAATGATCGCTTCAATAAACAAGCCGGGTTCAGAAAGGACCTCGGCCGTTTCCGCGTCCACCGTGCGATTCATCCCCAGGATCGAACCAAACGCGCTGACGGGGTCGCCGGCCAGTGCGTTTCGTGTGGCCTCCGCCAACGTGGCCGCCACGGCCGCCCCACAAGGGTTGTTGTGCTTGATCACGGCCACCGCGGGTTCCCGAAAGTGGCGCACAATCTCCAGGGCTGAATCAAGGTCAAGCAAATTGTTGTAGGAAAGTTCTTTTCCATGCAATGGCCGGGCCGTCATTACCGAAGGACCATGAACCTCGGGCATGCGATACGCCGCGGCCTGCTGGTGAGGATTTTCCCCATAGCGGAGAGGCATCCACCGCTCAAATGTGAAAAACAGCCGCGAGGGAAAAGGCCCTTCTTCCACACGTTGGGCAAACCAAGTGGCAATGGCCTGATCGTATTCCGCCGTATGGGCGAAAGCCGCCGCCGCCAACTGCCGCCGCAAAGCCAAGGTAGTCCCGCCGTGTTCACGGAGTTCTTTAAGCACCAGTTCATATTGGGCAGGACTTGTGACGATGGCCACAAAGGCATGATTCTTGGCAGCCGCACGGACAAG
>JAKPII010000229.1 GCA_029549885.1 Planctomycetota bacterium | reverse complement strand
TTGGCCTCCACGATCATACGGAGTCGTCGATCGATCCATACGCTGCGATGGAACGGATCGCGGTGAGGTCGTTTTCACCGGACACGATCGCCACAGGAGACGGATCCGTGGAGATGACCAAATCGAAGGATGCGAAGCATTCCGATATTCGCTGCATCTCAGGAGGGAAGACAGCGCCATTCGACCATGTGGGACAACGGGTGTCTCTTTTCTCAACAGGGGCACCGTCTGCTCTTGCTTGACCAGAGTAGTCTAGACCTGGATTGGGAGAGGATGCTGGCAAATAGTGCACAAGATGCACTTCGCGCCGAGGCAGGGAATGGCCGGCAGTAATGGAGAATCAAATGAAGCGAAGCCCGGGCAGCGGCGCGGCTTGCCGGGTACGCCGCCGAATGCCCTGAGGCCGTACAGAGGTTAAGAGGCTGGAATTAAAAGAGCGGGAGGATCGATTGATGTCATATGTAGGCAACACACTGAAAGGCCGTTTGACGGCAACAATAGCGTTGTTGGTCATGGTTTTCGCTTTGCCTTTGGGTGTTCAGGCGGTATCCATTACCCACGCGGTTGATCCGGCGCATGGCGAATGGTATGTCAACTTCGTCATGGACCAAGCCAGGGAGTTCTATGAGCAGACGGGCATTCAGGTCAATATTTCCGCGGTAGGCGACCATCGCAGTCAGATTTTGGTCTGGGCTGCGGGCAATGCCTTGCCGGACGCGGTGGACATCGTGTCCGACAACGGCTTATTGTTCTTCCGGGCGGGTTTGTTCCTCGATCTCAGGGACCTTTTTGCCCGCTCGCGGAGCATAAAGCTGAACGATCTACTCCCCATTTCGTTGGCCGCCTTTACTGCCCCGGATCCCTATGATATCGAGCCCGGCGCCGTCTTCGCCTTTCCGTATATGCTCTACAACGTGAACGCGGCCTATAACGTGCCCCTGTTGGAAAACTCGGGTCTGCCATCACCCAATACCCTGGGCGACGCATGGAACTGGGATACGGCGTATCAGTATGCGCAGAAGCTCACCATCGACAAGAATGCGGACGGCAGAACCGATCAGTGGGGCTTGTTCATTCCGCGCATTATGTCGCGTTGGGGGATCCTCTTCC
Organism: Planctomycetota bacterium; assembly: GCA_029549885.1. Classification (GTDB taxonomy): domain Bacteria; phylum Planctomycetota; class Planctomycetia; order Pirellulales; family Thermoguttaceae; genus Thermogutta. Next base: position 448 of record JAKPII010000229.1, on the reverse strand, counting down.
GTCATGCCGGCAATCCGATTTTCGATCGCGACTTCGACCCGACGGCGGTGAATCTGAATACGCCGGCGGCCAGGCAAACGATGCAATGACTCGTAGAGATGGCCGAAATGGGCTACATCGCTTGGGAGAACTGGCAGTTTAACGAAGGCAGAGCGGTGTTGTCGTTCAACGGCGCTTCCAACATCGGTATGTACATGGCCAGACGTGACCAGGAAGTCGATCACATGCCCTTCCCCTAGGCCCTGCGGGCGCCAACGGTGCGGAGTTCCAGGTGTTCGGCACGGCTATCAGTAAGACATCGAAGGACGTCGAAGCTACATGGCAGTGGCTCAGCTTCCTGTGGGGCGATCGTGACCGGATCATTGCCGCATGCAGGGAAATGGTCAACATCCCGGCACTCAGATCCGTCGTCAGCATCTATGACAGCCAGATCAATACGTGGACCAAG
>JAKPII010000224.1 GCA_029549885.1 Planctomycetota bacterium | reverse complement strand
GCTACCGGTCAGAAAGTCCATGCGGAAAATGTCATCATAATTGACCAGACCAGTGATTCTTCCCGTCTTCACCAGCGGCGTGAACTTCATGGTGGAACTGTTGAGCCGATTGATCGCCCCGGGGAACGGGAAGAGGACCTGCTGCAATTGCGCCACGGCCGGTTCCTGCTCATTAAACGGCTGTTCTGCCCCACAGCTCCGGTTGATGAAGACAAACTCCGGGTTCTGCTCGAACAGCTCAAACTTGGGATACGGATTATACCGCTGCCAAACGATCTCATTCGTTGTAAAGTCAATGCCGAGCTTGCGCCACAGTTTTCCGATGTCGCCTTTCGGCAAGGGGCGCATACCGAACATCATCATTTGCGTAGGTGGACGGCGCTCTTGACCCGTTCCGGGCACCCCTCCTGCGAAGATCGGCATCGGGTCCTCGAAGATGACGGTCGGTTGACCATAGCTAATAGCCGCGACAAAACGATCCATGTCATCGGGCGCCAACGAGGAAGGCTGCACTGCGAGGAGCACATCCCATCGGCCGAGCTTCATGGCCTCCTCTTTGACCTTGTCTTTGCATTGCTGCTTTTGTTGATCACTGAGCTTGTCGATTGGCGTATCAAGGCCCAAAAGCTCCCGACCTTTTTCAATGATCTTGTCCTCCGACGCATCCGTTAGTCCGAGGACCTTCATTCCAGCCTTTTCGCATTCCTCGTCATTGGTCACCAAATCGGACGGCTCCACACGAACGACTTCATACTGTTTTTGGAGCTCATCCACAATGGGCCAGCGCTCCTGACCTCCCTGGAAACTAAACTGTCCAAAAAGTTGGGCATCGGTCGTGAGGATACCAACCCGTTTGCGCTTTTGCTGGGTCACCGTAGCGATGGATCGTATCAACTCATACTCCACGGGAATGTCCCGATCGATAAAGGGCACGACGACCTTTTCCAAACCACAGGTGAAGGCCACCCCCATGAAGATACGATGCTCCGTCCACCGGCCTTGCTGCAGGGCAAATACCCGCTGTGGAGTGATGTTGAACCTATCCGCCGCCCGCTGGGCCTCTGCCGTGAACGGCTCGGTGTCATTGATACGAACACGAACATTTTTAGCCCGGGCTTCAAACTCCCGGAGGAGATTCACCAGGTTGGCACGGGTTTGAATATAAGACTCGGGGACCTCTGGGCTGATAAAGGCCTCTACCTGTACGACGTGCTTGGGATCGAGAGACCGCAACAATTCGATCGTGTGAGGCGAAAGAGAACTGATTCGTTCACTCGTGATGTCAACACGAATGTCTGCGCCCTGAAGCAAGGCCACCAGCCCCAATGCTGCCGCAGCCAAGGTCATCGTTCGTAACGTAAAATGGGCAGGCATTAAAGAGACAGCCCGGGGAAATTGCCACCAACCGAGCAAAAACAGGAGATGGAGCGCCAATAGGACAGCCAGTAGCAACCAGAAGACCCATCCTGAGCCGAGAACCTCACCCCATAGAACGGCAACCGCTGCCGCGATAATGACCGTCGCGATATGGGCCGCCGGGGGGATAAAATGCAAAAGCGACGGTTGCCCGCGATTGGGAAACCGGGTCCACAACCAGATGAGCGCCGCATGAAGGATAAAGTAGGCAATCGCAAGCAATACAACGAGCAGCGAGGAATTTCCCCATTTGGCCCCAATGATCGCTCCTAGAAGGAGAAAGCTTGCTATCCACGCCAGATGGAGCAATCCGAAAAACAGTCCCGAAGGAAGCCGTGATTCCCCCGTGGGCCAGTGTCGCCGTCCAATCAACACCATCGCCACATAGAGGGCCACCGCCACAATCAGCAGAAAATACGCCACGCCGGAGAGTGTTATCAAACCTCGTCCGAAGTTGGCAAACTGTTCCGCGACACTCCAGGCTTTTGCCCGAATCGCCAAGTCCTGCCGCACAATGACGTCCGCCGAAGCCAAGAAGACCGCGGGCGCGTTAAGAATCACGCCCAAGATATAGGCCACCGTCAAATTGGCCGTGAAAAACGACGCCACCATGCCGATGCCCAACATGGCCAGGCCCACCAGCCAGTATCCAATATAGGTGGCAATAAAAAGCCCAATATCGGGTGAACCCAATGTGCGGAGGACGAGGAAATTGCAAATCAAGGAAAAGGCAAGAGAAACCGTGAAAATCGCCATCGCCGCCAGGTATTTACCGAGAACCACTTCCCAATCGGTCGCGGGCATGGTTAAGAGGAGTTCGTCGGTTCCTTGGCGTCGCTCGTCGGCCCAAATACCCATGGTGATGGCCGGAATGAAAATCAGCATCACGTAAGGGAACCACTTATTGAGCTGATCTAAGTTGGCGAGGTTGGCATCGAAGAACTCATTGGGCCAAAAGGCCGCCATGGTACTGAGGGCGACAAACACGCAGATAAACAGGTAAGCCGTGGGGCTTGCAAAATAACTGATGAAGTTCCGTTTCGCAACCGCCAAGACTACCTTTGTATTCATGGGTATATCACCTCTTTGCCGTTATCCACAGAGCCTCTACCGAACCATCACCCTGTTGCCACGAGGAAAGAAAACCAATTGGATCGACCAGGTCTGAGACGTGGCTACACTTCAACCACCTCAGACAGCCGCCGTGGCACCCGAGAGCTCACGGAACCACTCATCCATGGGCTTACCGCTTCGCACAATCTCGTCAACAGGCCCGTCGAAGACCAAACGACCGTCATTGATGAACAAAATCCGCGTCGCCATGGCCTCGACCTCTTGGAGAATATGCGTGGAAAGAAGAATGGTCTTGTTCTGGGCCATCAGGCGACGAATCGTCTCGCGGACTTCATGAATCTGATTGGGATCGAGACCGGCCGTGGGTTCGTCCATGATCAGGACGTCGGGCTCGTGAAGCAACACCTGAGCCATGCCCACCCGCTGCCGATAACCTCGGGAGAGCTTTCCGATGGGTTTGCCAACGACACTCTCCAAGGCACACAACTCCACCAGCTCGTGGATTCGCTGGCGCCGCCGCTCGGGGGGAATTCCTCTGGCCTCTGCGAAAAAGAGGAGCAATCCAATTGGCGTCATGTCTGCGTAGAGCGGCCCATTTTCGGGAAGATAGCCCAAATGCCGCGAAGCTTCCAATCGTTGTGTGAATACATCGTAGCCGGCAATGCGGGCTGTCCCAGCACTGGGCGCCAGGTAACCCGTCAGTAGCTTCATCGTCGTGCTCTTCCCTGCCCCGTTTGGGCCGAGAAAGGCGACGACTTCTCCTTCTCGAATCTCGAATGAGACATCCTCGATCGCCGCGAAATCGCCATAATACTTGGAAAGTCCCACGGCCTCGATCATCAAGCGACCACTTTTTTCCATAGCTGACTCCTCGCGGAACTTGTTCGGATATCTCTTCTCGTCCTCGCTGGTTTCCCGCATGTTCGCTCAGCCCAGCGGTAGAAACCCCTGTCTAAGATGTCATGGTGCTGTAAGGTTGTGCAAATTACCTGATCCTTGTTCCCACAGTTCCTCCATCTAACGGGTTGGGGCGGCAAACCGCTGCGTGCTACGCTGAACCCACAAAGATAGTTCATACTGCACGCCTAGCACGCAATCCAAATGCGTCATCAACGCACGGGCTCGGGCAAGCACCGCAGGAAAACAGCCGAACCCTGACGCCTGATCCGCGACCCACCCCGCTGGCACTCTCGCCCGTTTGCGATGCACCCAATATTGAGGATGCCTGATCCCCTTCCTAACTCCCCAAGATGATGTAGGTTATCATTTTACTCGATAGTACTACATCTCTCCAGCACCACCAAACTTACCCCCTCAGGTCCCTTCGGCCCTCCGCGGGTCACCAACTCGGTTTTCCTCAGACGCGAATAAAACCGAAGTAGGGCTTGGTTTCTAGTTGCCGCGGTGCCCGGGTTTGTTTCATACGTCAACCCGACGCGGGCCGTGTGGACGAGACCTTGTTTCTCCGGTAGGCTATTAAGTTTCAAGCTATCCTGTCGCAGAGTTGCAAAGTTAAACAACGGAGTCTGCTGAGGTCAACTTCATGGCATATGACGTCACTTTGATTACAGGCGATGGTGTGGGTCCGGAACTGGCGGCCGCCGCCCGGCGGTGCGTGGACGCGACGGGCGTCCGGATTAACTGGGATGTCCAGGAGGCCGGGGTTGACGTCATGGAACGGCTAGGGACCCCCCTTCCGGAGGCCACCTTGGCGAGTATCCGCCGCACCCGTTGTGCCCTAAAGGCCCCTATCACTACGCCCGTTGGTACCGGCTTCCGCAGTATTAATGTCTTCCTCCGGCAGGAGCTGGGGCTTTATGCCTGTGTTCGCCCCTGCAAGTATTACCCC
>JAKPII010000186.1 GCA_029549885.1 Planctomycetota bacterium | reverse complement strand
CGTAAACACGTCCCAACTCACGGCATAAACATCGTAGCCCGCCCCTTCCGCCAAGGGCCGGGATTGTCCTGGGGGGCTAAGGATGGTCATCTGCACAGGCGAGACCCGCGGATCCTTCACGCCGAGAATTTGAGCGAGACGGTCCCGCTTTGTCTGGAGCCAGTCGCTTGGCCATTGACCGGCGGAAAATACGGATGCCCACGCTTGTTCTCGCACTTTGGCGGTGTGCTCTGTCTGGCGAAGGAGAAATGCGTCGATCGAGTCGATCATCCGCGAGGCTATGTCCCCCGACCAGTCGAGAGGCTCGGTGCCTGGCAGCGTCTCAATCTGGCCGATTGCCGGCTGAGCGGCCAAAGAGATACCGACGCGGCTGATAATACTGGTCATGAAGATGGAAAAACATCCCCAATAAAACACGTGCCTAACGACATTTGCCAGCCTCGCTGCCTGAATAGCTTTCATGATCAGACCTCCGCTCAGTCCAGTCTTCATTCGAACAGGACGTTGGCCTCCCATGACCAACACACCATCCGATTTCTGCCGCTAACCAGTGTACGAGAACCCGTAAGGCTCAACCATATGCCCGAGCACGAAAGGTGTGCTGTCGTAACGAAGCGCTCAAATTTGTCCCAACTGCATGCGGCACTTCCGTTGTGACTGCCACTGATTTGTGCGGTAAAGCCCTGCACGACGGTCGCGCGAATCATTCGTTCTGATCGCGGTGGCGCACGGCCCACCAAAACAAAAACGCTGAAGGAACCTCTGCCGTCGCCTCCCGTGCGGCAGGGCAACACTTATTCGCTCTGGGATAACCTTGCGTAGGGCGATACAATGGCGGGAATCCAATAGAGAAATGCTTGCAATCACAGTACATTTGAACTCAAAGCTCAACGCGAATTGCCCAAATATCGAGGACAAAAAGAGTTATGCTACGGTATTGGACAGCCGGTGAATCACATGGTAAGGGGATTCTTGCCCTTGTTGACGGGTTTCCCGCCGGGGTGGAACTAAATCTGGAGATCATCAATCGCGAATTACTTCGGCGACAAGGTGGATTCGGTCGCGGGGGACGACAACGAATCGAACAAGACCAAGCAGAAATCCTCAGTGGCTGGTGGCGAGGGGTCACGATTGGAAGCCCCATTGCTATCTGGGTGGCTAATCGCGATTACAAAATCGAGAAAATGGACGACCTTACACGACCCCGTCCCGGGCATGGAGACTTGGCCGGCGCTGTCAAGTATTTCTCATCCATTCGCGGGATTCTCGAGCGGGCAAGTGCACGGGAAACAGTTGGACGTGTGGCCGCGGGGGCTTTGGCCCGGCAATTACTTAGTGCTTGTCAGATTGACCTTTTGGGATACGTTGTCGAGGTTGGACCGATCAAATTCCCGGCCAAGGAAGGCCATCTCGATATGTTACGACAACTTCGGGATTCGTCCGAACTTTACACGCTACACCCGGAAGGTGAAGAGGAGGCCAAGGACTACATCAGGAAATGCCAAAAAGAGGGTGACACGGTGGGCGGCGTGGTCGAAGTTCGTGTCGAAAATGTACCCTTTGGATTGGGGACCCATGCCCAGTGGGACCGAAAATTGGACGGGCGGTTGGCACAGGCTGTAATGGCTATTCAGGCTATTAAGGGCGTCGAAATTGGCCTGGGATTCGAGGCCGCCCGACGGCCAGGGTCACAAGTTCATGACCCTATCCATTTTGATCCTTCGCAGGTAAACAGCCGGACGCTTGGTTTTGTGCGCGCCACTAATCATGCGGGGGGCCTCGAGGCAGGCATGAGTAACGCCCAGCCTATTGTGTTGAGGGCGGCCATGAAACCGATTAGCACACTGGCACGCCCGCTGGAGTCCGTTAATTTAGAGACCAAGCAACCCGAGACGGCCGCCTATGAACGGAGCGACGTATGTGCCATCTCAGCAGCCAGCGTAATCGTGGAAAATGTCGTGGCTTTTGAAATTGCGGCGGCTCTCGTCGACAAATTCGGCGGGGACCACATCGAGGAAATCCGCCAGCGTATAAAGCTTTTTGAGCAAATGAACCGGGAAAGGCTAGGATTGTAACCGCGCAGCATTTCTAGAAGCAGCTGCCGGGAATTGGGACCGTGTGGCAGCGGCTACGCTTGCTGTTCGGGCACCTTTCCAAAGGGCCTTTCTACACAGGAGAATCGCACCGGCGTCACGGAGGTCATGCGCATGCGGGATTCGGTAGCAAAAGTGATGCTGATTGGAATCCTGCTCCTGATATGGACTGTCCCCCTCGCGCTGATCCTCGGTTTTACCCTCTGGTGGCGGCCAGGCATGGGCATTCGTACCGAGTGCGACAGAATAGCACATGCTATAGGCTTCTCGTGTGCTATCGAACGCTATCAAACACCTCGACCCGGCGTGAAACGATACTCACACCTGACTCTCCGCAATACCCTCACGGGGAGCCCGGTTTGCGTGATTGAAAACGCGTTGTCCACAAGAAAAAGCAACAAACCGCATATTGACGCCTCCGGCGTTTCTTTGAGTGAAGAAGCATGGTTACGCCTTTGGGAAATCTGTGAAGAATGGTTATTGGGCAAACGTGATTTTGCCGCAGAGACATTCACACTCACAGCGAGTGAAATCCAAGTTGTCCCCAAACTCGATGAAGCCAGACCAAATCCTCAACCTCTTGTGTTATGTTCGTCACTCCAAACCGAGTTTTCATCGCCGTCCCGCCAGCGTGCTATCAAATGTCGAATTGTCTGTTCGGCAGAAGACCAGCGGCAGCCGCCGTTGCCCGACTTGCGCCCGTCCGACGGTCCATTGCAAAGCACGCTAAGTATGGTATGGCAATCAACATGCAAGGATGGGCAGTTCTACCTGACAAAACAGGTAAGAGTGGAGGAACCGGGCATTCCTCTGGTGGTTCTAAAACCCTTGTGGAACGGGCTGCACGAAATACCATCGTCGGTTCGATGGGCCGGAACAATTGAGGCGACTGTTAGTCACTCCTGTGAGTCCCTGTCTTGCTGGTCCGCGACCATTTCTGGAAAACTTCTTTGGAGCCGGGAAGAAGCCACCCAGTCATCACCATCGCTATTCGATTGCCTGGACGCGGAGGGTTCCGTGCTCTTAAACAGGGTGGTCTTCATAAATGGAACCCTCAAATCGGCTGATATTACTGTGCATGCTGGCCCGGGACAAATCAAACGTGCCTTTCTTACGTTCCTTCACGACTCATTCCACACTTCGGTACAGGCATATGAGGGAAACCAGTCTTCGATGATGCAACGAGGGGACCCAAGTTGGCCGCTGGGATCACTTCATCCCGGCAAGCCTCTCCCTTTCGAAGTGCCGAGTGACCTTGCGTTAATGCAGGCAAATCAGCAAGGTGCCCATCCTTTCAGAGAGACAGACCAGCTTGCGGGGATACTCCAAGGAGACGATGTCCCCTTTCAACATTTGGTCTTGAGGTTTGATTGCGACGAAACCGGGGTAAGACTTATGCCGGCCGATGGCGGCAAGCTCAGTTGGGTCTTGCTGGAATCTGGAGCAGGCTGGGGCGTCACCGTTTCGGAAGAAACCCTTGGCAAGCGGGTCACGTGGGGCCAAATCTTGAACAATTTGACGCCCCCTCAGCAAGAGCCATGGCCTGATCACCGGTGGCAGCAGGCCTTTGTGCAGTTTTTGCTACGGTGCGTCTCTGTGGATTCCGTACTTGGTGGCCCGAAAAATGGCACCGACGCATCCGCCTCGGTGGGCGTTTTGCCCACTCTGGCACCGTCTCACACCGATCGGGGAATGTAATCGAGCTTCACCCGACCGACCCGCAAAAGCATCCTCTCGTTTTACGAAAAGTAGGTAGCCAACCAAGCAAGGCCTAAACTGTCCTTACTGCCCAGAAACAGAGGTCGAGGCGATGCCGCTTTCATCAGGATGCCCCTCAGTCTCTTCACCTCTTCGAGCGTCCACGGCTCCTTGCCCCTTCGCCATTTCCGCACGATACCGCATCCAGGCGAGACCGACAAAAAGCAAATTGGCCGTGAAGGCCCCGACAACGTACAAACCGCCTCCACCACCTTCCCCGGCGTAGGCGTGCAAGCCCGCGGGCATTAGGTAGTTGGTGCCATACCAGGCCCAAACGACGGAAATCATGCCAAAGACCGATCCGGCTGCCAAACCAAAGGTATTCACCCACCCGATGTACCGCCCGTGCAAAAGGGCCATATAAACGAGAATGGAGATCAGGGCCCAAACTTCCTTGGGGTCCCATCCCCAAAATCGACCCCACGCCCGATCTGCCCAAACACCCCCCAAGATTGTTCCGGCTGTGAGAAGGATCACGGCGAATTGAATGGCTTTGTACATGTAGGTTGCCAGCGTAAAGCATGACAACGGTGGAGAAATAGTCAACCCATCATCGCGTCCACCTCCATCCACTGATCGGTGTGCCTCACCGTGTACTATTATCTCGCCTCGGGGCACAGCCTGATAACGGCCAAAGAGGAAATAAAGCAACGAGATGTTTCCCAACCCCCATGCGAGTAACCCAGCACCATATCCTGCCGTGATCGTCAGGACATGGGCAAAAAGCCACAGCCGATCACGAAGGACCGGCTGCAGGGGCTCGATCCCCTTGTCCCACACAGGGGTATAATAGGCAACGACTGCTGCCAAAAAGGCCAATCCGGCGGCTGCCACAGCGAACGGTCGCCGAAGCACCACTTCGTTGAGGCGCGGTCCCAGTTCTGCGGTCTTCAAGTCCACTGGAATCGTCCAGAGAAGCGACAAAATCATTCCCACGGCAAAGCGAGGCACGAGCCACACGACGGACAGGAGAACGCACATTCCCACAAACCACCCCAAGAGGTTCATCACGATTGAGGAGAAAGTCGGACTTCCCAAAGACCGCGTGATGTCCGGCACCAAATCGAACACGGCCCGACTCTTGCCCACATCATAGGGAACGACCGCGAGATAGTAAAACAGGAGCCCGCCTAAAGCCAATCGTGCGAGGACGCCAGCTCCCCGAAGCACGTTTACAAAGGTCCCCTTGTCCTGCCAAGTCCTCGCTTCCCTTTTGCCGGTCAACGGCTCATGCGGCAGAGACACCCACTCCCAGCCCTCGCGAATCCCTTTGCCCACCAACGGCCGGATAACAAACCACACGCCGAGCAGACCAATCACTAGCGACGTGAATACAACCGACTCAAACATATTGGTCACAGGCGCCCAGCCAGAGATCGCCACGCGAAGGCCAAACCCGTAGATCGTCACCACTTGGGCCACAGTAAGAACAAGTACGCCGATCCACAAAGAAGGCTGACGGAGACGTCCCACGCCAAGGAGCAATATGCCAAACGCCAAAAGATTGATGATCCAAGACCAGCGAAATGGGTCAAACTCGTTGTAAAATACTTCCCAATCGGTAAACCCTGCTGGCGGATAAGCAGTCAAAGCCAACAATTCTCGATGAGACTCATCCACCGGCAAACGCTCCCGTTCCGCTTCAATGGATCGTCCTAACTTAGCCAACGCTGCGGAGAACTGATCGAGATTCTCTTCTACGCGGCGCGTTCGATCGTGCGATCGACGGTCGGCATATGCCGCGGCGGCCATCTGGAAAAAGCTGCGGACCTGGTTCACCCGGTCAATGTCATACCCTCGGAGCACATTCTTTGAACCATAGAGTATGGCGCCCAAACTTAGCCACGGGGATACCGGCTCGTCACCGTTCGTTGCCGAATTAAGACAAGCGGGGATCATCGCCGGCAACACGTGGGGGCCAACGCCGGTATCGTACAACATCGGAACGCAGACCTCGACCTCGTCCGCCAGACGCCGCGACTTTTCTGCCAGGAGGCGGATATTGCTGCGGAGATCGTCCAGGCGAAGTTGCTTGGTCGCGTCGGGTGCCTCGACTGAAAAGGCTCGATTTTGCAGCGATTCCACACACAGGGCAATTTCGCGGAGCAGCGGTTGCAATCGGGTAAGCGCCTCATCCAGTTCCGCAACTGTTACCTCCTCAGACTCCGCAGCGCGGAGAAGCGGGGCAAACTCGGCCCTCGCACGGGCAACGAGATGTTCTTGGCTGCCAGACTGGTCTCCAGAAGGGGCTTCCCCTGGCTCACCTGGCCCCGCGGTCTGTGACTGACCGGATGAAAATACCCCCAAATCTGCGAGCTGTTGAAGTTGCGGCTCAATCTCTGTCCAGGAATCGATTAGAGATTCCAAACGCCGCGGAATGGGATGGCTCACCTTGACGTTAGGTGGAAACCAGGGACGGCTATCAAGACGTGGCTGATATGTCAGTAGGCGAAATGTGGCATATGCGTCCCACAATCGTGCCGCGTGGAGGTCCAGACCGCTCATCCGGAAGCGTTGGCCTCGGGACTCAACTTCCCTCCGTCGCTGGCTGAGGTCACGGAGATAGGCCTCGAACTCCATGGAGTTTTCCACATCCCGTGGCGAGACATAGCTCAGGCGTTTCCCGGATGCATCAACCAATGGCACTTTGAGAAGCCGCTCACGCAAATCTTGGTGACTCGCTTGCAGGAACGGCACGTCCTCCCACTTTTCCGATTCAGCCAGCCAACTGAAAAGCAGTTCGACCGCTGGCCATTTTCGCAGAAGACCATCTGGAAACAACGGATGCTGCCTATCCAATTGGCCATCGGGCGTCATCGGAGGACCAAGAATCGGCTGCGGCTTTCCAGTCAGCTTTTCCACGATACGACGGGCAAAGGTATCAAGCGGCATAATACGACCACCTTCGAAGAGAGGAAGTCGCTTCCACGAGGACCAATCGATGGGCCGATCGTCCGCCCCAGCCGTCGCCGACATTCCGATTACGACCGGGCACAACCAAGCCAAGACGACAATACGAAAGTATTGGTGAACCGCGAATAATAACCTGCGCATTTCCATCGTCATCAATGAACCGATTCTTCGTATACTGGCATGGACAGGTCCGCAATTTGCCCGACAGAAAACCATCTTATTGCCGCTAACAATTCAAACAGATAAAGAAAATCCTTTTCGGTGAAACACGCTCCGCTAATTTGGTAACCTTGCGTTGTGGGTCGAAGTATCTGGATCTGTTCTTGAGTCTTACTATTCATACGTTCACGTCACACTAACCGGCCCGGCAGCCACACTTTGCTCGAGCTGTTCATTCCTAAACGGTGGCCTTACCCGCGGGCGAAAGATGTAAACCCTCATCAAATACATCAGGACGATGCCACCGATGATGAGCAGCGACCCGGCATATTTCAGCCCTCGCCCCGGGTCATAGTTAACGCTCAATGTCGAGAGATAAAGCTCCGGCGGTCCCTTTTCTTTGCCCACGACTTGTTCATAGATCGGATCGCCCGGTCGAAACGGACCGCTAAAACTCTCCTGATAAAGGCGGTAACTGCGTCCCGTAATTGGGTCCACGATGTTCGCCGGATGATTTAATGTGATCAAGATCCTGGGATGCACCAACTGCAACGGTTCGCCATCGCTTGGGTCGATGATTGTTTGGTCTTTCCACCGGGGATTCTCAAAGCCATGTTCCTTGGCAATCCGCTCCGGCACATAGAGGTCAACCAGACTGGCGTAGTACGACGGCTGATTTGTACCGGGATCAAGCTTGCGCTGAAATTCCCTTAGCTTAAGCCGAAAGCCCACATCAACCGCATCGTATTTAACAGTCACTCGCATTTGCTCGGTATCACTAGCCACTGTGGCAATCTCTTCGGCATCGATGGGTCGGTCGGCCCCTCTTGGGAGGACTGCCAACCACGTTTCGTGCGTCTTTCCCCCGGCAGATAATCTCACCTTGACCCTCGGTTGGGTCATGCGCGCACCCTTACGAAACGGCAAAGGAACAACCGTCTCCGCCTCCGGATGTTCTGGATCCCATGGGACAAATGTGTTGACTACCAAACGAACATCTAAATCATTTCCGACGAGCAGGATCGATTCTCGGTCATCGCGGTTTATTTCTCCTGTTTTCAAAACCTGAGGCGACTGCCAAATTCGGTAATACAATTTGCCACCAGGACCCTGACAAAGGTCCACTCGTGCCCGTGTCGCCCCCGTGGTTGCGCGCGGATGAAGACGTACTGCTTGTCCGACATCGGACAGAAGACTAGGGAAATTGACCCAATATGCGCCGGCGACAGCCAGCTTTTGTCCTTGTCGATTAAACTCGGGAAGATCGGCAAAAAGGATCACTTCATCTTCAACACCTTCGTCGTTCTTTAGCTGCAATTGCACGGCCTGAAGGGGCACGTCCTTTTCAAAGTGAGTGATCCGTAAACCTGAGCCCTCCAACGGGGTATCACCTGTTGCTGCCCGCAATTGGCGTACAGGTAGGACATAGCGAATCTGATTGTGAACCAGGACCACTTGCCCCTCGTGATCAAGAGGTTCGACGGGCGTTCCCAGCAGGAAACCGTCAAGCTCGGCCTGAGAGCGTGCGGCCGTCAAGACAACCCGAATGCCATTGCTCAGCGTCACCCGCGAGCCAATTGCCGTCGTTATGCCAGCCTCCGTACGTCTGGACTGAACATCTAACTCAATAGGTTCCCAGGGACGAAACCACGTACCTTGAGCCGACGTTGCAGTATTCGCTTTTATATAGCCGGCCAGATAACCGCCCCTGACACGTCGCGAGTCAGCGTAATAATCCAGCACTTCCAAAGATAGATCACCCTCTGTGAATATGACTCCTTTGTCCCGCCAGGCAAGTTGCCACGGCAAGACGGGCAATCGTCCCGGAGGCGACCACAACAAGTGTCGTAAACCCGATGAATAATCGCACCAATTAAAAGGCCCACAGTGGAAAGGCACCGCTACCCGCAACGCCCGTCTCTCGGAAGGCCTTGAATCCGCCGCATTTTCGGTGGACCCAGCCGAGGGGTTATCCTGGTTTGGGCTCCGCGACTTCTTCGTGAGGTCGATCTCGAAATGAACGGTATCCTGATAAGCGATATGGCCAATCATGCCCTCATAGATGGAAAGCTGGGCATCGATTCCCTCAAGTGCGGTCCAATACGCACCGGCCAGCAAGACAAGAATCCCAGCATGTGTGATGACAAAACCCGTTTGATATCGCTTCCAAGGAAACCTCACAATCGCGGCGAAAAGGATATTGATCGCCAACAATCCCCCGAGGACCGTAAACCACCACGCCCGATACACGGCGAATCTAGCCGCAGCAGCGCCATAGCTCGTTTCAATGAACGTGGCCACGGCCAACACGAGAATCAGCAAAGTCAACAGTGTGACAGCCAGGCGAAGTGACGCGAGAAACTCGATAAGGGCGAGGAAAAACTGAAGCGGAAGAGGATGGTCAGGTCGTCGAAGACGTACACGAGACATGCCAGACTACTCGAATCAAGGATTGAGATGGAATATTCCAATGAATTTCTTCCCGTCGCAGCGATCTTCACACATCACGAGCCAGAGAGGTCCACACAGTCGCGGAACCGTAACCCGAGGGGAACATCAAAGCTTGCCCGGCCATGAGGAACTTTGACAGGTCTTACCGCCAAGCCCTCGTGCAACTCACATAAATAGCTGTAACACGAACTGCCAATGGACTTATCTGATTATAGAGACAGCGGCAAGAAAAAGGCTAGGCACCGCTTGGACGCGCCGTTACAAGGGCGGACATCACATTCAAGATGCAACAAAAAACGCACCGCGGAAAACGGTGCGTTTACCTCGCCCGCCAGGTACAAGACGCACTAACGGGTGTCACTTCGGTAATACGCTGAGAATTGCATCCATGATCGTACTGTTTAAGGAGTAGGGGCCATTCCAACTCCACATATTGCGGACAAGGTCGAAGCACATCATGCCACAAAGCGCGAGCAACACGGTGCACACAATGAGCATCGTATTCCACAGCGTCCCCCAAGGCGCCTCGCCCACCGGAACCACCATGCTTGGCTCCATCACTGGGGCCACCCCCGGGACCGGACCGGGAAATGCGCCAATTCCGGGCGCGGCCGCTCCAGGCACAGCCCCAGGAATTGTCGGCGCCACACCCAAAGGTGCCGCCGCTTCAGCCCCCAAGAGTTCGGCCATGCCGGGCGAGGAACCCGTAGCCGGTTCTGTGTCGAGTGCGATGACTTGAGAACCGCTTTCGGTTTCTTCGCTTTCGGCCTCCTCAAACGGGGTTAGCATAAACTCTTCGTCGGTCCGCAGTTGCGTCGGCGCTTCGGTATCAGCCCCCTCTGCCAACGTCAACATATCGTCCTCGTCCAGTTCCAGCGACTCTTCCGAGGGGACGAGCTCCAACCCACCCTCCAGCGAGATCCCACTGTCATTCGTATCCATCAGCGAAATGCCGCTATCGCTGCCGAGTGTAATGTCGCTGCCACTGCCGCTCCCGCCGATCACAACATCATCATCTTCCAGACCCTCCCCGGCCAGATTCACGGCCGAATCCGAGCCGGTACCCACTGGGGATTTTCCGGTCTCGGCAGGAGTCTCCAACGGTGCCAATTCGTCAAAGGGAGAAACACTGGAAGAGGACTCTTCCGGCTTGCCCGAGATTCCAACACCACTTCCGGCCAGATTAACGTCACTTCCCGCTACCTTGACATCGCTCTTTCCAGCATCGAGACCTGAAAGGCCTCCAACCACCGTCCCCGAACCACTCGTTCCCAGATCTCCAGGCTTCAGATCGTCATCGAGGAGGAGAATCTCTTCGTCACTGGATGGCGTCTGATGTGGAGCACCGCGCGTCGCATCGGCACGCAATTTCAGGCGGAGGGCCTCGATATCCTCGGCCCGGAACTTCCAGTCCATGCCGTCCCGAAAACCACGAATCTCGTTTCGCTCCCGCATCGAATTCAAATCCGCCGGAGCGATTCCAAGCAGTTCCGCTGCTTCCCTCGTCGTGTAAAACTTTTGGGCCATTGTTTCACACCTCACTATAACGGTTTGGTGTCCCCCTACCGTTCCCCAGCCATTGGCATCGCTAAGGAGACTTGAGTAAGGCCTCCAACTCCCGCGGAGAAGGCGAATCGGTGTTAAATTCGGTCATTAATAGGTCATAGCGCACGTGGCGAACACTCTTCAGGGCAATTCGCCCTGTTGTAAGGTCCACATGGTACACCGCCAACGACTGTTGGGCTGGATCTGCGATTACGATCTGCTGACGGTTGTCACCAACTGCCGCCGTGACGATCCAGCCTGGAGTCTGTGTCGTCGGCTGGGTTACCCTAGGACCTATCAAACCCGGCTCCGCCGCAGCCCAGAGAAACGCGCCGCACGCTAGCAAAAACACAGTCGCTCCGACCCACATCAAAACCTGTGTCTTCATGACAAGCCATCCATTTCCGGTGGGTCGTTCTCTCTCATTTATTCTAAAACGACCCAGTCCCACGTCAACGAAATTCCACCAATTTGGGAACACTATTCCACACCGCTTAATTTAACCCGGCCACGCCGCCGACTCAACTCTCCAGGGTTACCGGCTGCGGAGAAATGGCTGATTGCGTCCGAAAGTTGGGAACGTCAACCATGTCGTTCGCTCGTCATAGCCAACGACTCTGCCTACCCAAGCGCGTCTTTAGCTCCGACAGATCAGAAAATCGGCACCTGTACCAGAGAATCCAGCCGCTGGACGACTAATACGTCTAACGGGTGGTATGGATAGGAACCGGAGTGGTACGGCGTCGGACCGGCCCATTTTTCCGGAACTAACGATTTTGCAAGATCGTCTAAAGACGACGAACTGTGCGCTTATCGTGCGCATGGGGAGCACTTAGCCGACCGGTGTGTCCGGGCGGTGCACCCGTAAGCGTGGCAACCCAGCCGCCCTGCCCACTTGACGGGTCGAGTGCTGAATTGCAATTGACAAACGACTGCGAAAGTGGGAGACCTGGAGGATTTGGGTTGAATCTTGCGGGTTCCCCAATTTTAATCGGTAGATACGTTAGTTTCGTGATCGTCGCTTAAATGAGGGATTGTCTTTGATACGGCTGTCGGCCGCAAATATCCATTGCTCGAGGGAGATTCAACAATGAGACTTTGGGACACCTTGCGCGATTTCTCCTCAAAGTATCGTCCCAGCGCAAAGGGTTCACGTAAGAAATCGGAAAAGAAGCCGAGGACACATCGCCCCCGGGACTTGCGCGTCGAGCGAATGGAAGATCGTGTCCTTTTGAGCATCAACCCAGCCACTTTGGATCGGGTGTGGCAGGACACACTCCAGCGGGCGATCGAACAAGCCGCCGACCTCGATAGGTATAGTGATGCCCAGTTACAGTCTACCACAGACTGGGTGGTAGGGATTGGGGATGATATCAACCCCGCACAGGTTGCAACGCTCCTCGGCGCGCAGTATTTGCCCACTCCCACAACAATCAAAGGCGCGTACGTTTTTCGCTTCTCGAGCAGTGTCGATTGGCAGACGGCCATCCAACGGCTGCAAACTTCAGAACTGGTGAACTATTTCTACCCGCTTGTTCCTCAACAGCGTTCACTTTGCTTGATCCCTAACGATCCCCTGTTTGTTCAACAGTGGCATCTGTTGAACACTGGTCAAAGCGGTGGTGTCCCGGGCGCAGACCTAAACGTGGTGACCGTCTGGGACGCTTATCAGGGTGATGGGGTTGTTATTGGGATCGTCGATGACGGTCTCGATACCGGACACGTGGATTTGCTCCCTAACTACAGGTCCGATCTGAGCTATGACTATTACGCGGGGGATGCCGATCCACAACACGAACTTCCAAACGACACTGGTCACGGTACCGCGGTGGCGGGTACTGCCGCCGCGGCAGGTAACAATGCCACCGGCGTGGCGGGAGTAGCTTTTGACGCCCAGATCGCGGCCATCCGTCTCATATCCGGGGCCACAAGCGATCTTCAAGAGGCGCAGGCCCTTTCGCACCGCCAGGACGTTATTTCCATTTACAACAATAGTTGGGGGCCCGCTGGTCCGGGCGACATTGGCTTCTCGGTCTTTGCCGGACCTGGCCCCTTGACCCTCGCCGCCATTCAACAGGGTGTCACCACTGGCCGAAACGGTTTGGGCAACATCTACGTCTTCGCTGCCGGTAATGACGGCTACCTATTGGACAACGTTAACTACGACGGGTTTGCAAACCTGCGCTACGTCATAGCCGTCGGTGCACTGAATGAGAACGGTCAACAAGCCTTTTACTCGGAACCCGGGGCGTGCTTGTTTGTCGCTGCGCCGGGCGGGGAAATGGCTGATCCCAATGATGTCGGGTCGGGGATTATCACAACAGATTGGACCGGTCCCAATGGGTCCAGCACAGGCGATTACACGGGTGTTCAAGGAACGTCTTTCGCAGCCCCGGCCGTTTCCGGTGTGATTGCCTTGATGCTTCAGGCAAACCCGAATCTTACATACCGGGATGTCCAATATATCCTCGCGCAGACAGCTCGCAAGGTTGATCCCTCCGATCCCGATTGGACGACGAATGCTGCCGGGTATCACATCAACCACAAGTACGGATTTGGGGCCATCGACGCAGCGGCGGCCGTGCAGGCAGCGAGGAACTGGAAGCCGGTTCTGTCAGAGATCGCCTTGGATTCGGGTGTTTTCCAGGTGAACCAGGTCATCCCGGATAATAGTCCGGTCGGTATTTCGAGCACGATCAGCATGGCTTCCGATATCAACCGGGTCGAATGGGTTGAAGTCACGGTCGATATCACTCATCTAAGTCCTGGCGATCTTGAGATTGTTTTGGTCTCGCCTTCCGGTACACAATCAGTCCTTGCGACTCCACACATTCACAATCCATTCGATACAGGGGTTCAGTGGACGTTTACAACAAACCGTAACTGGGGAGAAACGTCGGGAGGCGAATGGACACTGATCGTTCGGGACCGAGTGGGTGGCG
>JAKPII010000173.1 GCA_029549885.1 Planctomycetota bacterium | reverse complement strand
TTGAGCACCGTGCGGCTACGATCCACTTTTGCGGTGGAAGCGATGCACGACACCCAAAAGGAGAATGCACCGGGGGTCAGTTGGCACCATCCGCTTTATCTCCATTGGGGCGGGTATTGGAAGAGCCGCGTTCGGGTCACCTATCACAATCGTGGGGCCAGGGATTTGGCAGGATATCCCGTTGCTCTACCCGTCGTAAGCCCTGGTAGTTTTTCGGCCGGCGCAGCTTCTGGGATTCCTCTTGCGGGACGCAATATTCGCGATATTCGCGTCTGCACGGCTGACGGAACCGAATTACTTTGGGCAGCCTGCGACGAAGATATGGTGTCTTTCACCGAGGGAACATTTCCGCCCAAAGGATGGCTCGTTGTGCCAGTGACATGTCCGGCAAGAGGAAAGACGGAATTCTTCGTCTATTTTGACAACCCCGAGGCCATCGAGGTACCTGACTACTTCTCGGCCAAGCCGTGCCCGATAAATTGTGGCGTAGAAAAGGGCGAAGGGGAAACACCCTCGGGATGGCAGCACGATGCCAGCGGTCCGGACCGACGGGCCTACTGGAGCAACGAGAATCCGCACTCCGGGGCAAAATGTCTGGCAATTGAAGTCCAGCCGGGATCAAAACCAAGCTGGATTGCTACTCGACAGACCGGTGTTGCCGTGGTGCCAGGGGTTCGATACCGCTTTCGGGCATGGGTACGGGCAGAAAACGTTGAGGGATACGCCGGTTGGTACATCCATGTGGGAAATGCAGAAAACCCCATGATGATTGCCCCGACCATCTCCGGCGGTGGTGGAACTTACGATTGGAAACAAGTAGAAGCCGAATTCACAGCGCCCGAGGGGGCAACCACCGCCAGTCTCGGGACGGCCCTTTGGGGCACAGGCCGCGCTTGGTTCGACGACGTCGAGTGGGAAATGGACCCACAGGCCTGCGAGGTCGTCATCCATTCGCCAGAATCGTCAGCGCTGGCCGAGGTGGACGAGACGCAAGCTTGGCCGTCGTCCCAAGAAAATCACTTTTTGGGAAATCAGAGACTACATTTGGAGCTTCTCAATTTTGACACGCAAGCCAGGCAAAACGTGCTCGCGTGCCTTGGGCCCAACGTTTGGGGTGGCCGATTACCGCTGTTAGCCGAAACAGATAGGGTTCGCATGTTTGCGGGGACCACACGCATTAAGCCTTTCGTTGTTGGGGAATACCTCCTGTGGCCTGATCATTTACCGGCAAGATCTCGAGTCCATCGCTATGTTTACTGTGAGGACCCTACATCAGTGCAACCCATATCAGTGCAGCCCATCGAGGAAAAGGACGCTACTAACAAAGTGCTCCTTGAATATATGGCCCTGCTTAATAGCAGTAACAACCTCGTACAGAACTTTTCCTTTGAAGCTGGCGGCGATGTCCCAGCGGGCTGGCTCCAATCCGGGGTAGGGGACGGTCGCGTGAAGTTTTCTGTGGAAGATCCGAAACATGAGGGTTTTGGACGGCGTGCGGCCAGACTGGACATACCTTCGGGAACTCCCTCAGCTTGGCGAGGCTGGCAGCAAAGAATCCCTGTAAAGGCCGGGACAACTTACCTTGTGGCCGGTTGGCTTAAGTGTCAAGACTTGGAAGGCGAGGCGCGTATTCACATTCACTTCCATGATAGCCAGGGGCGATTGTGCAAATCAGGTGGAATGACAAGTGTTGGGCCGGGAGTTCGTGCCACACAGCCATGGACCCTTGTCAGCGGTCTGGTCAAGACTCCCAACGATGCAGCAAGCCTTACGCTTCATCTCACCACCAACGTGTCGGGAACCCTTTGGCACGATGCCATCTTCGTGGCCGAGGTGTGCAATGTATCGTGTGTGAAGCGGGAGGCTGCCCTTTTGGGAAACGACGCCTTTGTCGTGTGGCAGGTCCCTGCTGTCGTCAAGGTTTTTCGAGAGGACCCGCCCGTCCGTGAAAGGCAGTCGATCCAGGTGTCTGTTGCAAAGGGCGAGTGGGAAGCATTACAACTGGCCGTGCGGAGTGGCACGTCACTGGCCGAGGTGCGGGTTGAAGTACTGCCTCCTAGAAATCGGAATAACAAACAGTTGGACCGATTTGAGGTGACCGTGGTTGGTTATGTCCCCATCGATTATCCAACGAACTATTACCGGTTTGATGGACCCGAATGGCACCGCAAGATTCCACAACAATCGCCCGGCAGTGATGGGTGGCCTGGCTGGTGGCCAGATCCGCTTTTGCCCAAATCGCAGTTCTCCTTGGCCGCAGAGACAACTCAGGCCGTGTGGATCGTCTTCAAGATCCCACAAGATGCCGAATCTGGAGATTATGACGGAACTGTCCGTTTCATCGGGCAAGGGCGTGTTTTGGCCGAGGTTCCATTTTCTGTCCACATTTGGAATTTTGCACTGCCGCGAGAGACGACATTCCCGGCAATTTACGATGTTCGATTGGGACCGGCCGGACGAGTTTTTGGACAAACGTTGGACCAGTTGTATCCAGAGATTGTGCGTTTCATGGCGGAACGCCGTTTGTGTCCGGATAAGATCCGACCTGACCCTGTCATTGAGTATCGTGATGGCCAAGTGCGTGCCGATTTCACCGAATACGACAGAGTGGCAAGGTGGTATTTTGATACTCTTAAGCTACCGGTAACGTACACACCTCACGTGTTTTACCTGTTCGGCTGGGGATTCCCACCGCGGAACTTTTTTGGCCAAACGCCGTATCCTGGTGATTCTCCCTTCGAAGGTGTCAATCGCAGCGAGCTCCGGCCCGAATACGTGGCGGCGTATCAAGCGTGTCTCAAATGTTATTGGGACCACATGAAAGAGAATGGCTGGTCGGATCGTGTCGTTCTTTATATTTCCGATGAACCTTTTGACCACCTTCCCGAGATTCGAGAACAAATGATTGCCCTTTGCAAGATGATTCATGACGCCGTTCCGGAGATTCCGATCTACTCGAGCACTTGGCACCATATCCCCGATTGGGATGGTAGCATCACCGTTTGGGGATTGGGACACGATGGCCGCGTCCCTCCGGAGAAACTCCGCGCCCTCCGGGAAGGAAGTGCCCAGGTATGGTTTACTACTGACGGTCAAATGTGCACCGATACACCGTACTGTGCTGTGGAACGATTGCTTCCACATTACTGTTTCCACCACGGTGTTAGGGCATACGAGTTTTGGGGGGTGGCATGGACAACCTATGACCCCTACCGGTTCGGATGGCATTCCTTCATTCCCCAAAGTGACCGCCCCGGCACTAGATACTGGGTTCGGTACCCAAATGGCGATGGGTTCCTGATTTATCCGGGCAAACCAATTGGATACGACGGCCTCGTCAGCTCCATTCGGCTAGAGCAAGCCAGGGAGGGCGTGGAAGACTACGAGTACCTGAGCATCCTCAAGACCGTCGCAACCAAGGCACGCCCCGATGATCCGAGACGTAAAGCGGCCGAGAGTATTTTGGCAAAAGCCTCC
>JAKPII010000508.1 GCA_029549885.1 Planctomycetota bacterium | reverse complement strand
GGATTTGTCATAATCCCAGCTACAATGCGTGTACCTCGCCAAAACTCGGTCGGTGGACGTACGCCAGATCATACGTCTGGCTCCAAGTCACCATCTCCGGCGCACTTATGTGCAAAAAACAAAACAAGGCGCCCCTCGCAGGAACGCCTCGACCGATTCTCGCCTGACAATTTCGCCCCCTCACTTACCACGATGGCTGCGTGACAGGGAAAACACCCTGAACGTTTCGCGGAAAACCTTGCCGCATGTAAGCTATTTCCACTGTTTCGGAAAGAGCTTGCCACCGTAGATCGCAGTGGAACCTAACATCTCTTCGATCCGCAACAGTTGATTATACTTTGCGATACGGTCAGTCCGCGAAGCCGAACCCGTCTTGATCTGCCCGCCACCCGCTGCCACCGCGATGTCTGCGATCGTAGTATCCTCAGTCTCGCCACTCCGGTGACTGATGACATACGTATAACCGGCGCGACGGGCCATATCGATGCACTCGAACGTCTCCGTCAGCGTTCCGATCTGGTTAACCTTAATCAGAATGCTGTTGGCAATACCCGACTCAATACCCTTTGCAAAGATTTTTGTGTTCGTTACGAAGACGTCATCACCAACGATTTGCACCTTCTTTCCGAGCCGCTCCGTGAGCAAGGCCCAGCCGTCCCAATCGTCCTCAGAACAAGCATCCTCAATCGAGCAGATCGAATATTTCTCCAGCCAGGATTCCAGCATGTCGATCACGGCCTTGGCCGGCACCTCTTTGCCCCCGATCATGTACATGCCCTTCTTCCCCTCGACGGCCAACTCGCTCGCAGCCAAGTCTAGGGCCAAAAAGACTTGCTCGCCCAATTGGTAGCCTGCCCGATCAATTGCCTCCTTGATGCACTCCAGGGCCTCTTCATTGCTTTTCAGGTCCGGCGCAAAGCCACCCTCATCACCCACATTTGTCGACAGTTTTCGATCCTTAAGGACCTTTCGCAGGTTATGGAAGATTTCGCAACCGCAGCGGATGGCATCGGAAAATGTCTCAAATCCAAGAGGCATGACCATGAACTCTTGGATATCCACATCATTGTCGGCATGGGCCCCACCATTAAGGATGTTCATCATAGGTGCCGGCACAACCCGGGCAAGCGCGCCACCAAGATAACGATACAGGGGCAAGCCGCTGCTCTGCGCGGCCGCATGAGCCACGGCCAACGAAACACCAAGAATGGCGTTGGCCCCGAGATTGCTCTTATTCTCTGTGCCATCCAGCTCGATCATCGCATAATCAATGGCGGCTTGATCGAGCGCATCCATGCCACAAATCTCTTCTGCAATTTTTTCATTAACATTTTGAACGGCCTGCGAGACCCCCTTCCCGAGATACTTTGATGGATCGCCATCCCGCAACTCCAGGGCTTCGCGCGTCCCCGTGCTGGCACCACTCGGAACGGCTGCCCGACCAAGTGAGCCGTCTTCCAGAAGCACTTCGACTTCCACCGTGGGGTTACCGCGGCTATCTAGGATTTGTCGTCCGAGGATGTCAACAATCGTTGAACTCATGTTTCACTTCCTCTCTTGAAAGCAGGTACTACCAATCGTGAACCGACGTTCCCTTCACCTTCGGGGTCCGAGGCCTAAAGACGTGGTCTGAATCCAAGACTCCAGATGGCATGGTTGCGACCACCGACCACAGGGCGGTCGATAACCCTCCATTTTGCGCTTTTCATCCGCCAATGACTAGGACCACATTTCCACAACCACGTGGGCCAAAAAGGGACCTACCAAGCCAAAAACACCCAGTTTACCGATTTGCCCTGAGAAAATCAGTGCCAACACCGTTTCCTATGTCGAATGACCAAAACAGCCCTTTAATGATTGTCCGGCGAGATGATTGCTCAGGTCATGGAAGGGACTACACGAAAGAGCGTGAATCGCCAATTTTAACTGACCAGTGCGATATTTCTTTGTGGCCGATCCACATTCAAAAGCGTTGCTTTTTGTAAGCACGCCACCAGATTTCAGGACTATCCTGCTGGCACAATCTCCCCAAAACCGGATCACCTTCGCTGTGTCGGTCGGGTAGCCATGGCCCGAGTAGGTTGGGGCGGGTTTTGCCGGCCCTCCAAAAACGCCAACCATTGGGCAACGTCGTATCCAAAATCCTG
The DNA here is from genome assembly GCA_029549885.1 of Planctomycetota bacterium. Taxonomy (GTDB): domain Bacteria; phylum Planctomycetota; class Planctomycetia; order Pirellulales; family Thermoguttaceae; genus Thermogutta. The sequence continues at coordinate 12,574 of JAKPII010000508.1, read as the reverse complement.
CCCCGTGACCGTCCGAAGCGAGTGAATGGCCAGGTATTGAATGGCGGGGTCACGATCTCGGAGGGCCTTTGCTAAGGCTTGAATGGCCACCGGATCCTTGAATTGCCCGAGGGCCTTAATCGCCGCTTGGCGGACATCCTGGTTACTTGATTCCTCCGCCAGTTTCGCGAGGGAGCCCACGGCCTGAGCCATCTTCGCCTTAGCAACCATTCGGCAGGCCTGAACTTGGACGTCGGGGTTTTCGTCGCGGAGTCCAAGCTCGACAATCGGCCAGGCGGCTTCAGGTGGCAACGAACCGGCCAATCGGACCAGTTCTGCCCTTAACTGGGGGTCATCTTCACCTTGGAAGGCCTCTTGTAAACGAGCCGTTGCCGTTGCCGCAGACCCTGAATCCTTTGCTGAATTGACCAGTTCCCTCCATTTCTCTATCTTTTCCCGGGGTAGCACGATACCCGGCGGGAGTTCCTGCCGGGCCTTCTTCTGAACCGATAGGAAACCTGTCCGACAGCCGCACAAGCACGCCCCTACCGCGAGGTATGCCAATAACGACATCAAACCGATTTGGCATTTAGTTTGGTGATGAGTTCGGCTCGCTGATCTTTGCGTGTTCATGGTACTTTTTCGGGACCGATTGTCGCTGTTCGATCTTTTAGGGGCGATTGAAGCTATCAAACAGGATTCCTCGCATGCCGCGGTCCGGCGCGTAACTTAGAGCTTACCCCAAAGACCCCCTCTCTCCCGGGAGAGGGCTGGGGTGAGGGCAAGCGAACGTCGAAATTAATCGAGAAAACCGGCAACGATTCGAGCCACCTTCACCCCCGGCCCCTCTCCCGCCGAACGCGTGAGGGAAGATTACGGGATAGGCTCTTATACCAATTTCGTCTTGACTGACCAAGAGAAGAAATTCGGAAAAAGTGCCGGCATCCCGCCTTCGCGGGCGGGAGCCCACTGTTGGTGATTCGCCCTTACCCCTTTGATGTGATATGATAAAGGCAGCCTTGGACATCGGTGGGGATCGTCTACGTTCGGTGGTCGGCCTGAACCAGTGCGTCGGTTCAGATATCGTCTGGCTGGGAAAGAGGAGGGTAACGCCATGGTGGAACCTATGGATCACACGAAGAAACGAAATTGGGTTGAGACGATCCTGCGACACATTCCCGGTTTTCGCGGGTATTTGGAAAAAGAATACCGGCGTGACAGCGACAACCTCCAACGGGAATGGTTGGCTCATCGCTTGGAGTTGGCCAAGTGCTCCGTCGATAACTTGATGGGCCTTCTTGCGGAAGGCGGACAGGTCGATCAGTTGGCCACATTGGAACAGGTCCGCGGCCGAATTGACCACATCGTTGCCAGGATCCGCGGGGCGATGGAAGGTTACAGCGGTTTCTTCGACCTGGTCCAGATTGACGAAGAGGTCCTTGATCGCGTGTACCAATTCGATCTGTCGCTTGCAGAACGCGTGGAACAACTCGCTGAAGCGGTGGAACGACTCCCGAGATGCCCCACCGATCTGTCTTGTGCCATTGGCGAGGTCCGCCAATCGTTAGATGAGCTTCACCGGCTCTGGGATATGCGGCACGAGCTTTTGGCGGGTTTGCGGTGAGTCTTGCAAATTTCAGTAGCCAATTCACGAATAGAAGTTGGGAACAGCGACAAGACCTGAGACTTGGGAGATCCTTTGATGGGTGTGCGTCTGGAAGTTATTCAGTTTTTCGACGAAACGAATCGTTCACTGATTCAGCGGATTCCCGCGGAAGGATCAGCCGATATCAAGCTCGGGGCACAGTTGATCGTCTATGAAAACCAGGAAGCGGTCTTTTTCCGTGACGGGAAGGCTTTGGATCGGTTTGGTCCGGGGCGATACACACTCACCACGGCAAATGTCCCCTTACTGACCCGCTTGTTCACGTGGCCCTGGGAGAAGTCGCCATTTCAGTGTTCCGTCTATTTTGTCGGTAAACAGACGTTTCTCGATCAGAAATGGGGAACCCGCCAACCGATCGTCTTTCGCGATGCCCAATTTGGGATGATCCGTCTGCGAAGTTTTGGCAAGTATTCCTTTCGCGTGGCAGATTCATCGGTCTTAATCAACACGCTCGTGGGAACACAGGGCAAATACACTACAGAGGAAGTTACCAATTTTTTGAAAGATTTGATTGTCGCTCGCCTCACCGACTTCCTGGGGACGCTCAATATCAGCGTCCTCGATCTGCCTGCCAAGTATGACGAGGTTTCAGCAGGGACCAGGGCAAAAGTGGCGGCAGACTTTGCTAAATATGGGTTAGAGATTGTCGATTTCTTTATCAACGCCATTACGCCACCCGAAGAAGTCCAACGAATGATCGACGCCCGGAGCGGCATGGGGGCAGTCGGCGACCTAAATGCCTTTCTCAAGTATCAGATAGCGCAGAGCCTCACCAAATTAAGTGAATCGGGCGGCGAAAGTGCCGGGGCCATGGGAATGGGATACGGGGCTGGTTTCGGTATGATGTTGCCACAGATGATTCGGGAGGCTATGCGCGAGACGGCTGGGCCACCTCCGCTGCCCACAACGGGTGGCCAAGCTCCCCTGCAAACTGGTCCTGCGGGGCCGGCACCCCAGGCCGTGCCTCCGGCGGTGCCCCTCGCGGAAAAAGCGGGCCAACAAGCCGCGCCGCCACCGCTGGGGTTTCCCTCCGAGGGTGCGAGCGACCCCTTGCAATTGGTGAAGACCGTGGCGCGTCAGTCTGGTTATGTCCTGGAGGAATTCGGCAACACGCTCAAAATCACCGTGCCCGTTGGTAACCTTCGCAAGCAGGTGGTCTGGTGCAGCTACGAACAATCTCGAGAGGGGGGACAAAACATTGTTCGCTTCTGGTCGGTATGTGGTCCAGCATCGGAGCAGAACGCCGCCATGCTACTGCGACATAACGCCCAATTGACTTTTGGGGCCTTTGCCTTCCACAAGGTCAACAACCAAGAACTCATCGTCATCCAGATGTCGCTCCCAGCGAATAGTCTCACCATCGTAGATGTTGCCCGATTCATTCCTGCCCTGGCCTGGCAGGCGGACCGTTTCGAAGAGAGTCTTTCCGACCAGGATATCTTCTAAATGCCGCGCCACCAGAATGGTCATGCCTTTGCAACTGAATGCCCCATATGAAAGCAGGTTGTGATTTCCGGCCCATGTCCACGCGATCCCCACAAAAAATAGCGATTCGATTTATCGCGTCGTTAAAAATGTTGGGAGGAATCCTCGTTACCCTGGCGTTGTCCTCTTCAGTCTGGGCAATTGATGTGGTCAAGTTTCGCGGTGACAACGGCATCACCGAGGCGACCGGAAAAATCCTCGTCCAGGCCGCAGATGGCGGCGTCCTTCTTTTGACCCCCGTCGGCGTCCTCCTTCCGCTCGGATCATCCGAAGTGATTGAGATCACTCAGAATGATTTGCCCTTTCAGGCCGCTACGCCGAAAGAGGCTGCAACCTACTGGCTTCAGCGATTACCCAAAAACTTTGAGGTTTACACCACAGCCCATTATGTTGTGTTGCACAACGCCTCCCGGGATTACGCACGCTGGTGCGGTTCCCTGTTGGAACGCCTTTACAATGGCTTCACGGCCTACTTTTCGCACAAAGGGCTGACCATCGAACGTCCTGCTTTCCCGTTGGTGATCGTGGTGTTTGCAACACGCCAACAATACATTGAGCACTGCCGGGAGGAGGTTGGTGATGCGATAGAGCGGATTCAAGGGCACTACAACCTGGAGACGAACGTCGTAACCACGTACGATCTCACAGGAAGCAACGGCACGGCCACAGCGGCTCAGATTGCACGGTACATTATGCAACCGGGAGTTCAACAAACCATCACAACGCTTGTCCATGAGGCGTCGCACCAACTTGCCAATAACTCCGGTGTCACCTGTCGCTGGACGGACACACCGCAGTGGGTCTCAGAGGGTTTGGCGATGTTTTTCGAAACGCCGGACTTGCGGAGCAGCCGGGGTTGGAGCACCGTGGGGGCATTGAACTACGAACGATTGCAGCGATTCCGCGCCTACCTACCCCAACGACCATCCGACTCACTAGCGACGTTGATCCGCGACAATTCACGATTCCAAAACCTTTCCACGGCCATGGACGCCTATGCCGAGGCCTGGGCCTTGACCTATTTTCTGCTTCAGCAGAATGGGCAAGCCTTCATCACCTATCTTGCCCGCCTTCGAGAAAAATCACCCTTGGTATATGATTCCCCTGAAGAGCGAGTTGAAGACTTTTCTCAAGCTTTCGGCGACTTGAGACAAGTGGAAAGTGAATTCTTGCGCTACATCTTGCGGCTTCGCTAGACCTGCCACTTGTCTGTTCCCCTCTGCCCTGCTTTTTCAGCTTCATAGGCGATGACGAGCGCTCGGTCGTCTTTTCACTAAGAGCCTATCCTACAACCACCCCTCTCCCGTTCGGCAGGAGAGGGGCCGGGGGTGAGGGTGGCTCGAATCCCCGCTGGTTTTCTCGATCGGCTCCGACGATCGCTTGCCCTCACCCTGAGCCTCTCCCAGAGGGAGAGGGAATTTTGGGATAGGCTCTAAGCCAGATGTTGGCGCGGCACCGGTCGGGGAGTATGATGGGATCGGTCGTCGGTGGCACTACAGCCACGACAATCATGCTCGCGAGTTGTTGGAGGTTGTTTTCGCTATCTAAAACCTTCAGTGTTGCCCCTGCCAGGAAAGGACGAAGCGATGAGTACGCATTCCTCCCGCCAAGGCCGTGAAATGAAAAAAGGGACCTCACGGCGTGACTTTCTAAAAACCACAGGTGTTGCCGGCGCCGGTGCCTTGACAGGCCTCTCCTTGAGCCGATTTGTCCATGCGTCGGGGCAAGACCCGATACTCAAGATTGCCCTCATTGGTTGCGGCGGTCGAGGAACGGGTGCGGCTGCCAACGCCCTGGAAGCCGATCCCCGCACGGTCCTGGTCGCCATGGCCGACGCCTTTGAAGACCGCCTCAATAGCAGCCTCGCGGCACTGAAAAAGAATCACGGTGATCGGGTCCAGGTCACCCCTGAGACGTCGTTTGTTGGGCTTGATGGTTACAAGAAAGCCATCGCTTGCGACGTCGATGTCGTCCTGTTGTGCGAGCCGCCACACTTCCGACCGATGCACCTTCGGGCAGCAGTGGAAGCGGGAAAACACGTCTTCGCGGAGAAACCTGTGGCCGTGGATGCCCCGGGTTACCGCTCCGTCCTGGAAAGCACGGAGATTGCCCGACAGAAAAACCTTTGCATCGTCTCCGGTTTGTGCTGGCGGTACCACAAGCCCACCATCGAAACTGTAAAACGTATCCAAGATGGCGCCGTGGGTGACATTATCGTCATTCAGGAAACTTATAACACCGGACACATCGGCGGGCGCGACCGTGATCCCAATTTGACGGAGATGCAATTCCAGCTCCGCAATTGGTACTGCTTCACATGGTTGTCAGGTGATCATAACGTCGAGCAACACATCCACAGTCTCGATAAGGCCCTATGGGTGATGCACGACGAGCCGCCGGCCGTAGCTTGGGGATTGGGTGGACGACAGGTCCGGACGGAAATGCCTCGCTATGGCAACATCTACGATCACCACGCCGTGTGTTATGAGTACGCCAATGGCGTCCGCGTGTATTCTTACTGTCGTCAACATGCTAACTGCTGGAACGACACCACGGACCACGTCTTCGGCACCAAAGGCCGCGCTGTGATCCTCAACAAGTGGCAAATCGAAGGCGCCGTGAACTGGAAATACGAAGGCGAAAGCACAAACATGTACGTTGCCGAACATCAGGCGTTATTCTCGGCGATTCGAAAAGGCGAGCCCATTAACAACGGCGTCTATATGGCCCGCAGTACGATGATGGCCATCATGGGCCGCATGGCAACCTACACGGGACAGCGGATCACCTGGGAAGAGGCCACCAACTCCCAGGAGGCACTCGTGCCGTCCGCTTACACATGGGACGCTACACCTCCTATTGTCCCCGATGAACAAGGACGCTATCCGGTGGCCATTCCGGGTATCACGAAGTTCGTCTGACAGCCAGTAGCTCCACGCCGCTTTGTGAACCTTTCGGCGCATAGCCACCGGCAAAGACTATACGCGAACGGTCTTTGCCGGTTTTTTGTGGCTGCTGATCCGGGATCAGTGACTCACCAAGGCTCCCAAAGATCCTAGCTGGCCCGCAGACGCCGCTCAAGCTCCTTGAGCATTTCGCTCACGGCCCGTTCACCTTTCACAGAGGGAAGGCGATGGCCCTCCCGCATCCAAGTCTCCACCTTCTTCTGGGCAGAAATCACGGTGGCGTGACTTCGTTTGCCGAAATACCGTCCGATTTCCGCTAGATTTGCGCGTGTATATTTGCGGGCAAGCCACATGGCAAGCATGCGAGGATAGGTGATTTCGCGATCTTTGCGGTTTGTCTGGAGAGCCCCCTCGGGAAGTCCAAACGCCAAACAAACCTCCCGTTCGATATCAGGAAAGCGAATCTGAGATTGGGCATCGCCGAGCATATCTGCTAAGATTTCCTCAGCCAATCGCACGTCGAGCGGACGCTTGAGGGCCTTCCCTGCAGCCTCCAGGCGCCGGGCCGCACCGATAAGTTGGCGTACATTCTTGGCAAACCGCTCGGCAATCCATGCTTGGACCTCCGGGGAAAGCGCGATACCGCTTTCACTAACGAGCCTGGCGACAATTTGGATGCGGACCTGGTAATCGGGTGGATCAATCCGGCAGACAACACCACCTTCCAGCCGACTCACGAGCTCCGGCCCCAACTCTCGAATCTCACATGGGGGACGATCGGCCGCACAAACAATTTGACACCCATTTTTGAGGAGACTGTCAATTGTGTAGAGTAACTCCGTTTGCGTCTGCCGTTTGCCAACCAAAAAGTGCAGGTCGTCCAATAAAAAGAGTTGCAGCCCTCGATGCTTTTGCCGAAAAATGGGAATTCCACCTTTGTGTAGCGCTTCCACGTAAGCACTTGTGAACTGCTCGGCCGAAAGGTAGATTGCCGCAATCCGCGGATAGCGCTGTTTGACGGCATGCAAAATCCCCTCGAGCAAATGGGTCTTTCCCACGCCGCTGGGACCATGAAACACAAGCGGTGAATAGGATCCCAACGCACGGACGACAGCATCGGCCGCCGCAAACGCCAACCGATTGCAGTCTCCCACGATGAACGAACTTAGGGACAAAGCAGCTCGCGGCTGGTGCCCCCTTGTCGGAGGCGCATTCCTGGCCACACCGGGAATTGGCGAGGTAGCCCCTTGACCTACGACATCCGCCCTTGGCCCGGATTCCTCCAAAGCCGGAACATTCCCACAGTCCTCAGAGGAAGAAGCCTCCCGCGGCAGAACTCCTACGCCCATTGCCCCCGAGTTCACCTTCAAGATGGCCTGTTCACGGCTGGCATGAAAACTGGGCCGACTTTCGCCCTCTGAGTTTTCCGCAATACCTCTCGTTGGTATTACCTCTGAGGCGACACCGTTGACAGGAGAATGGCTCGTCTCAGGAACGGACTCGTCATCTTCCGTGGTGGAAGCAAATTGGAATAACGGTAGTTCTTCCGCGGAGATTTGTGGGGTCGGGGCTGGTTTGCGAACGGTGCTGCGTGTTCTGGCTGGCTTGCGAGGCTCGCGAGTGCGCGACTCAACAGCAATCGGCTCCTCGCAGGCCGCCGCGTCGTGCACCTCCATCAGCCCGCCCTCAGATGCACAGTAGAACGATATCGTGGGGACATAGCCGATCACGGATTGGCAGGCTTCTTCGATCGCACCAGCGAACACGGTTTGAATCCACTCCCGATAGAAGGGATTCGGGGCATAGACCGATAATTCGGTTCCATTCCAAGCGAACCGCGTGCGCGGACCGAACCACAAGGAGTATCGCTCGTTTCCGACCTTGTCGGCGATTGCTCTGCGCAAAGCCGACATGATGTCCTTATCATCCTTGGCCACTGTTTCACGGCTCCCGGCGCGCAATCCCAGCGCAATAGTTCAGCGCTTTGCTGAAACATGACCAACGTTACACAGGCCGCGCAATCAGATAAGTTGCGCCCGAAGAATGGTTGAATCCATTCCTAGCCTGTCCATGTGTCACCCGATCAGCGTGATTCTACCGGTGCCAGCACTGCTGTCAAAGCCCCACAAGAGGACTAAGGGCTAAAATTTTCTGTGGCTAAATTCCAGCGGCCGATTGCTTCCCTAAAGTGCGAAGATTTTCCCAACGGCCCGCTCGCAGAAGGCTGCTTTGCTCAACCGTGGATTGGGGAAAAAATGTTGAGACTGTTTGTAAATCGATTGCTTCTTTATCAATTGCGCTATCGTAACCTATTTGCCAGAATAGACTTGCGACGAGCACGGAAAATAGAACTCGCTTAACACCAACGGCCAGTGACACTCGAGAAGTGGCGACTCTCCCGATAGGAAGGTGTGTCCATGTGGCAACACCCGTCAGCCGGGATATGTCCCTCCGTCGCGCGGAGTGAGGTTGAAAAGATAGACATCTCGCTCTTCGAGTGGCTGCATTCCAAGGGACCTATAAACCCGCATGGCGGGAGTGTTTTGTGTATCCACCGCAAGGAGTAACCCAGCCCGCTTGCGATGCCGCGCCATCCATTGGGCGAAGCGAACGACATCCTTTCCCCAACCACGGCCGCGATACTTCGGAATCAAACCCATATAGACCAATTCTAATTGGTCAAAATCAGGCTGCTCTGTCAGGATAAGACAACCCACCGGCTCCTGCTCAAACCTTATCAAGAACCACAAATCCGGAACGTGGACACCGGCCGCGCGATACCCGGCAAGAACATCTTCCGTCTCGCGAAGTCCGTTAAGTTTGGGACAATCCAGCGTATCGACGTATGTCGCTTCGACAATCTGAACAAAGTCTCCATGCTCGACCTGCGGCCAAGGAATAAACTGGAGATCACATTTTGGCGGTTCTGAACTATTTGGGAGATCCGCGACAGGGGAGAAAAGATAAAGCAGCCGGGCTAAATAGCAAAAGCCTGCCTCCTCAACCGGCTCACGAAAGTGTCCCTGATCTTGGGAAAAATTGGCAAAAATCAATCGCGTTTGCGTGTTGGCCAGGTTATCAACAACTCCCCGAAACAGCGCCCGGGCTGTGGTCAGTGGTTCATTCTCAAGCAATCCCGGCGCGGAAATGACCGCAGTTCGCCCCGGATAAACTGTCCACAAGATAGCCCCAACGATCTCTTGCCCCCTTTGTGCCTGAAGAATCCCCGTCGTGCCAGGAGGCGACCGCCGAAAGTGTTCCCGCAATCGCCGCAAATGTCCATCCCGATCCGCCTCGGGCAGGTCTTTGCACAGTAACCACAGTCCTCGTCGAATTCCCTCCCCCGTAGCAGGAACAACTGCAAGGGGTGGAGAACCGAAGCCATTTGGGGGATGATGCGGTTGAGACGACATACTCTTCTGGCCCTACCCAACCAAGTGCTAACTGTTCGATTCGCGTTCGTATTCAGCCGCAATTTCGTCGATCAATCGGCGCGGTGTTCCAATATCGGCAACATGGAGCTGACCAACAAACGGTCTCGCTGCATCCACGATCAAACCGGGTTTTACTGCTGCGAATGTCACGGTATGATCTGCTCGAATCGTTGCCCGAGACGGTTGCCCCGTATCGCAGTCTAACCCACTCGGCAAATCAACCGCCAGGACCTTTTTCCCTTGATCATGGGCACGGTTGATAGCATGGATGACAACATCAAAGGGCGGTCTCGGGTCTCCTTGCGCGCCCGTTCCCAAAAGCGCATCGACAATCCAATCGGCACCGTTCAGGTGAGCCAAAACCTCATGTTCCGAGCAGCGCTCGCCCAAGACGACCATTGGCAACTGGGCAAGCCGGACAATTTGATAGTTGACGAATGGGTCACCGGTGAATGACTCACCCGGGGCAAGCATCACGACTTTGACTTTGTAACCGCGCAGGTCGAGGTGGCGGGCAATGACCAACCCATCGCCAGCGTTGTTCCCTCTTCCACAAACGATCACGACGGGGCCGTTGATCCCCAACCGCTCCAACACATCGGCCGCACCACGTCCGGCATTTTCCATCAGAATAATGCTGGGAATGTGATATTCTTCAACCGCACGTCGGTCCAATTCCCGGACCCAACGTCGCGGAAGTACGAGCCTAGGATGCGAGGTCTTACCATCCATCGCCGCATTCACACCCAAAATCACTTTCCAAATGATCTCAGCTTGCCGATCGCCTGCGCGATAATTCTCTTTATCTCACGCAACGCTCGTTCCCGTAGGAGAAACATCGTGCCAATGGAATACCGACGATTTTCTATCCTACCAATCTACACCCAGTGTGTGACAAAAAAGATCAAATGAAAAGGGGCCTTTTTGGGAAGGCCCCCCGACATCATTCCGTCCAGTATGTTGGTCTCAAAAGACCACTTTCAAACGTTTCATTCACCCTCTTTTGGCATCGGGAGCAATTCGCTCTCCAGGCCTGCCAGAGCAAGAATGGCGTAGAGCACAAAACCGACAATAAAGGCCGCCACCGGCGGACACGGCACATAGGACGTGCCCAACAACAGGTCCACGGCACCTACAATGAAGCCCGCTACCCAGGAGACCCAACCGGCGGGATTGAAGCCCGCTCGCGGCCCAGCCCAGCGATTACCGGCCAGGATGTAGTCTGCCGCCATGGCCCCGCATACGGGCCCAAAGGAGGCCCCGATCACGGTGAACACGTTGGCGGCATTTCCTGCGTATCCTGAAAGCACCAAGGCAATCGAGGCGAGCGCGCCGATGCCGCATGACACGAATGGATTAACCTTCGGCAATGTGGTCTTAAAGCTGTTAGCCGCAATGAAACTGGAGAAACAAGCCGGGGGAAAAGCCGCGATGGCCAAGAGATACCAGAAAACCGCCGGCGCCTTCTCTCCCAAGACCGGGGCAAGGTTCTCCATCAATTTAGTCGGCTGAAGCACGGCAGGTTGACCGGCCAGGCCAGCCCCGACGGTCCCCGCCGCGATGATCAGCGCGAGACCGCCGGTGAGGATGATGGCACCGGCAATTCCGACCAAACCACCCCATTTGACGTCATTCTCATCGCGGTTGCCCATGCCGAAATCGACCCCAGCCGCTCCAGCCGTCGCAAAGAAGCCTACCACATAAGCGCAAATTGCCATGAACACGCCCCACACCGAAAGGTCCGGCATCTGCTTGGCCGACGCTGCGGAGGTCGCCTCTGCCTTTTGCTCCCCACCTGCCGGTGCATTTTCGCTTGCCGCCGCTGGGGCCCCAACCAGCTTCTTGTGGTCGAACTTGGACAACCCGCCCACGGAGGCGAATGTCAAGACCACCAAAATAAACAACGGCAGCAATGGGAGATAGGTCGCTATCTTACCCACGTACTGAATGCCTTTTAGGCCAACCAATGTCGCTAAAATCACGAAGGCTATCCCCACTACGGTAAATGTGAGCGTACCCGGGCCGGCGCCAAAGGGAGCACAAAGTAAGCCAGTTGTGAAAAAGGCGTTCACTGCCAACCAGCCAAATTGGAGAACTCCCATGAGGAAACCCGGCATAATGAAACCGCCCAGGACGCCATAGGTAGATGTCCCCACCACGTAGAGCGGTAGCCCAGTTTGAACCCCCAATTTGCCGGGCACCAGGTAAAACAGATAGTGACAGATCAAGGCAGACACGATCAACGCCAGGAGCGCAATCCCCAATCCCTGTGAGAGGGCCCCTCCTGCCGTCAAAGGGATACCACTTCCAGGAGTCAGCTCCTTCAACAATGGGACTTGGTGCCAAAACACGAACCAAAGGAAAATCCCCGCGTATGTGGGCGCTGTGCTGGCGTACCACGGCGTGCGTTTGTCTTTTGGCACCGGCTTAGTGCTGGTGACATAATCCGGAAGTTGCGCGGCCATTGAGTAACCTCCTTTGCTTGTCAAAACAGGACCTCTCGTGAGACCAAAGAAACACCCATCCTCACATCACTGCAAGCAGTAGCATCATCACCGTCCCAATTGGCATTGAGTATAACCGAACTGTTGACATTGTCCATAACCAATTTGTGAGGAATTACTTCGGAAAAGGCTGATTTCTGTCACATGTCGCAGCGCACGACCTGAGCATGCGGCGCAGGCGTTGGATTAGGAAGGAGAAGTGCGTCATTTGTGACTGTTTATTTTCTCGTCTCGTTTCCACCAAACCGGCTGCCCACACCTTTCCTGCAGAACCAAACCATCACAGGTTGCTCATATTCTCCCACCACTTTCGTTTTCCCATTTTCGCATTGACGTAACCTTCCGAATACGTGTACCATTCCCATTCTGAAGCCTCACTAGTATGACTTGATGCGACGTTAAGACGTCTGTTGCAAGGCTGACAGTAACCGCCGCTTTTTCGCCGTCGTCGGAGTTTTAGGCTAAACCCCAGAAAGGAAGCGTTTCATTTTGAGCATGTCCCGGCCGCATGAGCCGAAGACGAATCACCAGGGACGAATGTGCCTGGTCGTGGTGTTTTTGGCTGCCCTGGCCGTGCGGGTCGTCGCCGCAGTGGCCTGG
>JAKPII010000141.1 GCA_029549885.1 Planctomycetota bacterium | reverse complement strand
AGTAAAGTGTGTAGGGATCAAACGGAGCACGGTGTTCACGTCGGGGACGACCATCCCGCGTCGCTTCTAGGATAGCTGCGCGGATTACCTCCATGTTCTTGCCAATCCGCCAGTCGTCGTATTGTCCGAACTCTTGGAGACACACAACGCCCGCCGCAGCCATGGCGATGGTGGCATTACCCCCTCCCTTGCTGTAGGTGAACTGGCCCGGGTGCCGCTGTTGCTCCTCTTCTGGTGCATCACGGCTGCAATTCTTTGGGGTGTAATGCTCCCGGACACATTCAATGGCAGCCTGAACGACCTGGGGAGAGATTTCAAAACCGCTATCCACGGCGCTCCTCAATGCCAGCGCCTGCATCACGACCAGGCTCAGGTCATGTCCCTGGGACTGGCGTTTGGGTACGTAATCCCAGCCACCGTCTCCGCACTGACTTTGCTGTACCACCTTGAGCGCCTGGTCGAGCAGTGGCCCCAACCGTCGGTCATTGGTCATCCCATAAGCCTGGCCAAGGACGAACGTGGAAAGACCATGGTTGTAGGTTCCCCGTCGGGCTTCTGCTATGTTCAACAGACCGGACGGTTGTGCATTCCGAATAACATAATCCAGCGCACGGCGGACCGTAGAACCGTAGGGGCCATGGTCTGGCAAGTGTCCGGCCGCCAAAAAAGCGAGAATACCCGTACTGACCAGCCCCAGATCGTTTGAATCCCAATTTCCCTCGGGCCCTTGATTTTGTGCCAACCAAGCGAGCCCCCGTTCCAGGGCCGCTTCACTCTCCGGTGTGATTTCCCATTCTCCCTGCCCAAACGCTGCATCGTTTGGACAAACGAGGCAACACAGTACAGCCACACTTAAGAGTGCAATACGTTTTCGCGCAAGAATGTACCACCTCATCGTATGATCCTATTTATGCAAAGCACTGATTTGGTCCGCTGAGGCAAGTTGCGGATCGTCTTTCGCCAGAACCAGTTCATAAACCTCAAATCGCTGAGGTTGATTGGGGCGAGCCAAGAGAATGTACACCTTGCCGTGATGCGTCATGACCGGTCCGATCCATTCCAGCTCCCGATCAATCAGGCCAAGGTCTATCTCCCGAAGAAGTGTGCCATCATCAAGTTGGATACACTGCATAACCAGACGCCTGTGGCGACGGTCACGCTCTTCAGAACGGGACTGAAAAGCCATGACCAGTCGTGTTGGGGCCACAACGGCTTTTTCTGCCCTGGCGGGCCAGTTGTACTGTCCGAGCTTCCGTCCCGTCGTGGCCTCTAGAATCCACATACTGCCGGACGTTTCGACGTATAATTTGCCATCGGCATAGGCAAATAGACCACGCAAATGCCCCATGGGCTGATACCAACATAGCTTTCCAGTCTTTAGCTCCACGCATGCCACAAACCAGCCCCCCCGCATGCTGACGAAGACGTGATCGCCCACGATCAGGGGCCGAGGATCCCGTTGGGTGTACCAGGACTGGGCATGCCACCAGCTTGACGACGCTGGAGCAAGCCAGGGAAAAGATCGCAACCAAATAGGACGGCCAAGAGAATCAAAAAGCATCAAACAACCGTTTGCTTGGATGAGAAACCATCGGTCTTGCGGAACAACATGGCAATCCAGGGGTACGTCGAGAACATTATTCAGAACAGCCAAAGGTGACCGTTGGCGAACACTACCATCACGAACATCAAGAGCAACTAGGGTGAGCTGGTAATTTTCAATTTCTAAACCCGTGCCAACCACCGCCTGAACCACCTCGTCTTGAATCCAAGGATCCGAGACGACGTAGTCCCCGAGACGCTGTGCCCAGATGACATGTCCATCGAATAGATCCAAACAGACCAGTTCCGAACCACGCTGGGTTAAACGTCGGCAAATGATGCGGTCCTGATACAAAAGTGGGCACATGGCGACCATTGCCCGACTGGTATTGTCGGAGGACACACCAGACTGCTGAGACCAACTCAACGTTCCAGCCCAATCGAAGAGGCGGAGATCTGCCTGCGCGTGCATCACCAGACAGTCATCCAGGGGCAAAAAGGTCACCTGTTCTTTTAGCCAATTAAACTCCCGATCTGGCATTGACGGGGGCCGATGAATGCCAGGACTTTCCACCGAGAAGAGATATTTCAGGGCTGCCGAGTTGGCGTTTGTCCGCAAGTTTCTTGAAATATCGTTTCCCAAGACACCGTCAATGCTCACGATGTCATGCGTGACGAGTACCCTGCCTTCGTAAAGGGTTTGTTCGTCACTTTGATTGAGCGAGACAATTTGGGGACAGGCTTTCGCTCGTTGGGAAAGTTGATCCCGGAGTTCGGGCGGCGAGTTTGGACCAATGTATCCGTAATATGCCGTGGCTCTCCTTCGGTCACCGAGAACGAGATAACGATCCCCCAACCACAGTGCCGCTTCCGCGGCGATTGGTGTCTCCGGAAAGCGACAGAGGATTTCCTCGGCCAGATCCTCTCGACCGGAGGATTGGGCCTGTCGTAATTGGACTTTGCCGATTTCCTGACACTGCTCAAGGACCAGTTGTCGCACGGCAGGATACTGTTCCAACAGATTGTGAACAAACAGCGGGAAAGAACAATACCTTCCGGGGTCTAAGGGATCCGGGTAAAGGCTTCGCATCTCTTCACGCCCAGCCAAAAGAATCAACTGTGTTACCTGGCGAGGATCGTTATCGGCCAGCGCCGCTGCGATCTCTTGGGCGAAATTGTATGCCTCACGATTGGGCACGATCACGAGGGATTGTCGGGCTTGGCTGGGCGTCTCATTCGGCATGACGTCGGTGGCTTGGGTCCGTGCTGCGGTCGAAACCGCCAGGTACCGCAATTCATCGGAAACTGCGTCATTTCCCGGAACACTGGCCCTTAGGACCCGCAGACCAAGTTGCTGGAGATGTTCAGTGTCGTTCTTCGCCAGGGCTGCGAACAACTCGTGACGATAAAGGTCCGTAAAAAACACCGGCAATCGCCATTGAGCCCAATAGGGAATACGCAGTAGATGTTCTGTAATCACCGTGAAGGCGTGACTCGGATCGTCGGCGGCCAGTTGCCACACCACACGACGCAAACGAGGCGTGAGCCGCTCGTAGATACCCCAATCCACCTGGGAAACCCCTCGTGCAAAAACCGCCGAGCAATTTAACTTAACGTGCATTGGCAAATCGAGACTAAGGACGTCGTCCCAGAGCTGTTCCAAAATCCGCTGCCCTAAGTGTGCCGGTGGATTCTCGGCGATCGACCGAAACGCGCAAGCCATGCGCCATTCCTGGAGCGTTGACGTGTCCGGACAGTTACGAACGACGAGCTCACACCAACGCTCCCAGTCAGAGGCAGTCGCAATGCTGTCTGGGACCTCCTCCGTCAATCTCGCGAGCTTCTCATCTGAAGGTACAAGCCCTTCATAGACGTAAAGGTCTCGCAGCACGATTTTTCGCGTGGGTCCCTTGGTTAGGAAAATTCCGCAAAAGGCCGGGCGACGATCGGCGTGATCGTTGAAGGGGCCTGCCGGACTCCACACCTTGCCATCGCAACTAACCCAATATCGCAGGACACCCGCCGAGACAGTGATCCGAAACCATTGGGAGCCATCGGTGATGGCCAGCAGTTGGTTGGGGTCTGCACCACGTTCCCAATTGTCATCTTGTGCCGTATGGAACCCAAAGAGTAGCCTTCCCGACTGTGTGTGCCGATAAAAACCCAGTCCGCCGATAGGCCGACGATCCTTATCCGCTAGGAAGACGCCCGTTCCTGGTGTGGCTTCGCGCACCCGGAAGACAATGTCGCAGACGCCGTTGACGACGATCGGGAAGCCTAAATACGTCCTCTCCCTCACATCCTCTGCCGATAGGCCGATCTCGCCGCTTTCGTCCCAATGAACCGTCACCTCCTTCGACTGGGGCCAGCGTTCCCACGGCTGGCTCGCCGGGATCGATCCATTGACCACCATTCTTGAGGCGAGGAATAGTGGGGACGTAGGATGGTCGAACGCATCCGGAAAGAGCCTTTCACTGTCGAGCGGCGGTGGAGGCACTCCATCAAGCCAACGCAGTTCCCGCAGAAGCGTCGTTCCCGCTAAGCGGATTTCCTTGGGGGGATCTCGAAATGGTACCGTCAACAGCCGTGTCCCACCGCAGGCCAAAATAAGATCGCTGTTTTCCCAGAAAACCAGAACGCTTCCCATGCCGCTTTGCCGATACCGGCCTTGATCCGTTGCCAGGAGGGCGATTGGCTGCCACGTGCGATTGTCATTAAGGGAATCAACCACCGCTTGATAAGCCGCCCAGCTTTGATGGTAGTTCGGGTAAAACCGGCATATGATGCCACCGTCGCCGTTTGAGAAAAGTAGCGAGACATCACCCGGTTTGACGAGTCCCAGCTTGAGGGCCTTTTTAGCATGAAACTCACTGGGAATCTGGAACGTACCATTTACTCGTCGGAAGACGAAGTTTCCTTCCCGTTGTGTCGCGTCCGACGATGCGTTGTCGGAGACCGGGATCAGAGGGGCCGAAATCGCCTCGGCCAGTTGCGACGCGCGGACTGGCCAGACTTCCCTATACCACGCAGGATGGAAGTCGATTTCCGACGCACGTGTTGACCGAGCCGGTTCTTCCCCCGTTTGGGGAAAGGCGACGCTTCCCGTCAGCCAAAACGCGAGTAAAAAACAAATGGTCAATTTCATTGTCAGGACCATCCGTCGTGCCGGAACCGCCGAAAATCGAGCTGGTTCGTTCGACTGACCTTTTGAGCCAGTTGGTGTGCTCTCATATCTCAATCACTGAGACAGTCAGTATTGAATCCATCCTGCGGCTTCCAACCATTGGAATAGCCAGGGATGGGTCCAGGGGTTCCAGGTGGGAGTCGCCGCGGAGGCACAGGAGAGGATGACCACGGCCAAGGCAAACCATCGTCCAATTTTAGAAACACTCAGGCGGGCAACTACGGGAACCAATCCAATCAACCAAAAAGGTGTCAACCAAAGGACCCAACGAAAACAACACGTCATGCCGCCGTAGTTGCGGTCGGTTTCTGGTCGGCTCAGGTAAAACGCAATACAAACTAAGGAAATAAATATAATGATGACCCACAGGATACGCCATTGGCGAAACGCGGGGTCGCAAAGTCCCATGAGAAGTCCGATCGCACTTAAGAGCCACAGGGGAGTCAGGGAGAAAATCCCGTGATGTCCCACCAGGACATGAAATGCGTAGACCCACGGGGAGCGCTCTCCGCGATCCACCCCTACCGGATTCCGCCAGTAACTTTGGACGATCCGGCCTTGACGCTCATACTCGAAGTCGTACCAGTTGTCGCCCCCATCACTCGAACGATGCCCATAAGGGACGATCACCGATCGGTGGGCTATCCAATTCGTGAGGAAAAAGGCGGCAGCCACAAGACAACTTGCCGGCACGAACCAGAGTGCTGTCCTT
>JAKPII010000129.1 GCA_029549885.1 Planctomycetota bacterium | reverse complement strand
GATACACTCCGATTTAACTTCGGATATCCGTCCCAAATCGGGCACAAGTGCTATTCCTTGCAGAGATGTGCGGAAACGCGACAATAAATTTTTGCGAGAGAAAAATGGTCGAAAAGAAGTTTCTTTAGACAGAGCTCCTGTGGTTTGTTGAGCAGTCAGGTGTCTAGTTCCATGAGCGATCCCTATTTCCAAAAACTCTTTGCTGAGCGGATTGGAGGCACCCAGTACGGAAAAGGTACAGAGATCTACAAGTTCGAGAAGATCAAGAGGGCAAAACGGCGTGTCTTGGCCGAGCACCCCGAAAGGCCGCTGATCGACTTCGGCATCGGTGAAAACGATGAGATGGCCGACGAAAGCGTTCGCGCCGTCATGGCACAGGAGATCAACAAACTTGAAAACCGAGGATATGCCGACAACGGTATTCCCGCCTTTAAGGAAGCCGTTGCGCGATTCATGGAACGCGAGTTTGGGGTCAAGTTGGATCCAACGTCCGAAATCAATCATTGCATCGGATCCAAGACCGCTTTGGCAATGCTTCCCGCGGCTTTCATCAACCCGGGAGACATCACCTTAATGACCGTGCCGGGCTATCCTGTGGCCGGGACGCACACCCGGTATTATGGCGGGCAAGTCTATAAATTACCCCTTTTGCCGGAAAATGATTTTTATCCTGACTTGGACTCCATTCCCACGGATGTGTTGAGACGTACCAAATTGTTGGTCCTAAACTATCCCAACAGCCCGACGGGACAAGTGGCGACACGGGAGTTCTATCGCCGCGTCATTGATTTTGCGCTGACCCATGAAATTGTCGTGATCCAGGATGCGGCGCATCTTATGCTTAGTTACCGCGATCGGCCGCTGAGTTTCCTCGAAGTCCCTGGTGCCAAGGAGGTGGGGGTCGAGGTCCATTCGCTCTCCAAAGGTTGGCACATGATCGGGTGGAGGTTGGGTTGGGTCTGTGGTAACCCGCGCATTGTCCAGGCATTTGCCGACATCAAAGATAATTGCGACTCGGGTCAGTTTATTGCTATTCAAAAGGCGGGCATCGCAGCCCTGGATAATCCGGACATTCCACGCCGTGCACGAGAGAAATATCGTCGCCGCCTGGAAAAACTGGTGAGGACGCTCCAGCGATGCGGATTTGAATGCAAGATGCCGGGCGGGACCTACTTTCTGTACGTACGATGTCCCCGAGAGGTGGCAGGCCGGCGGTTCGAGACGGCCGAAGAGCTCGCCCACTTTCTGATCGAGGAGCATTCGATCGTTACGGTACCCTGGGATGACGCCGGGCCGCACTTAAGATTCTCGGTCACCTATTTGGCGGCAAGTGAGGAGGAGGAAGATGCGCTCATGGCCGAGACTGAAAGACGGCTCATGTCACTTAATCCAAAGTTTGACTGAAAAGGCTTTCGCCAAGGCGAGACTCCGATTTTTGGACGCCCTCCTTGGGTCAACTGCGCCATCTTCATTGCGAGAGGCGGTGTGATGGTGGGTGAAATTCGGTACCTCGTGTTTGATGTCGAGAGTGTGGCCGACCCGAATCTGGTGGCGAGGCTTCGTTATCCAAACGAAAGGCTATCACCAGAGGAGGCGGTG
>JAKPII010000120.1 GCA_029549885.1 Planctomycetota bacterium | reverse complement strand
CTGGCGAGAAAAAACCCGCTTCGGAAAGAAATCCATGGGCATCCAGCGTTCCACCTTCTTGATCGATGCCAATGGCGTTGTCAGAAAAGTATGGAAGAACGTTCAGGTTGACGGTCATGATGAGCAGGTACTTGAGGCCCTGAAGGCATTGAGGCAAGAGTGATTTCCAGGCATCACTATGACGGCTTGGTGGGTGGTCACGACATGCCAAGTACCAGACTGTGCCGACCGTTCGCAAAATTTGGAACACCGATCTATGAAACGATTTTGGTTCATCTTGGTCAACTGTGGCGCGATTCTGCTAAGCGCTGGGCTGGGTTGCCGAAATGAACGAGAAGCGAACGTAACGGTTTTGGAACCTCAAAAGACGATCATCGTTCGTGCCGAAAATACCGCCCAGCCAGGTTCACCTGCCCAGCCATCCGGCGAGCAACCGAACGCCCCCACCATCATACCGCAACCGGGCGATAGTGTGGGCAACGCAAAACCGGAAATAACAGGCGCAACGGCGAACAATCGTCAGATCGTGCTGGGGGGACGATTCCGGGCCACAGTGCCGGCTCATTGGGTGGCCAAACCGCCGGCGATTTCGTTGATCGAGCACGAGTTTGCCGTGCCCTCGACGATTGAAGGCGAGCCAGATGGGCGGGTGACCTTCTCGTCAGCACGTGGAGGTGTCCAAGCCAACATAGAACGTTGGGCAAACCAGTTCCGCTTTGCCGCCGGTCAGGACCTACGTCAGGCGGTCAAACATGAAAAGACTTCCATTCTCGGTGAGAATCTCCATTTGGTCGATATCTCGGGAACCTACTTGGAGACATTCGGACCGAGGATGGAAAAGGCCGTCGAGCGAGAAGGCTATCGGATGCTTGGGGCCATCATTGAATGCCAGGACGGTTTTCTCTATTTCATCAAGTTCTACGGTCCCCAGGCAACCGTCAAAGAAAACGAGTTGGCCTTCCGGGCGATGATCGAAAGTTTGCAGGCCGTTGGCCCACAGTAAGCAGTGCTTGTCGGCGATTTTTGTGCCATCCCTGGAGCCGTTTTTCCCGGTAAATTGGGCACCCGATCTTGACGGGAACGAGACAATGGCATATGGTGATAACAGAACGGCCCATGTGATTCGGGCCGGTTATTGGGGTATGGTGTAACGGTAGCACGACTGACTCTGGATCAGTTAGTCTAGGTTCGAATCCTAGTACCCCAGCTAGGCACTATTCAAAACGAATGCCAGCGGGGCGCGGCGATTTCTGCTCTCTTGGTCAGGAAATTAGTGGGCCGTTATCTTAGGCCCTCTCGACTTGTGACTTCTCGATAAGAAACCAAGCCATCTGAGGCAATGGGCGGCCCTAGCAGCAGGTTGCTTTCTGCACGACGACCATGAGGCGGGCTGTACTTGGCACGAGTCGAATTCCAGTTTCTCCACGGGTTTCACCGCGGAGTTCCGCAGAAACCAAAAAGCTCAAGGTCTTGTACTTCGCCAATGAGTTTAGAAAGCCAAGTCGTTTTATCAAGCGATCGGGGCCGGCGCACATGGTCGTAGAGAACGTATCCCCAAAAGTCCCCCTCTCCCTCCGGGAGAGGGTTGGGGTGAGGGCAAGCGAACCCGGAATCGATTGAGAAAACCGGCAGCGATTCGAGTCACCCTCACCCCCGCCCCCATCTCCCGCGGAACGGGCCAGAGATTATGGGATAGGCTCAGAAGAGTGATTGTCCCGCGGTGAGGCAAGTGATTGGCTGGTAGAGGTGAGCGTGTAGGACCAGCGGCAACCGTGATCAGAAACTGGGATTGAGAACAAATCCCAACCACCTTGTCAAGATGGTTTCTGCTCGAGATGTGCAGAGGTCCTTAACAAATCAAAAATCTTGCAATTGTTCTCTTGTTTCATTCGTCCTGATTCTATTAGGATGAAGCTGTTGGGGATTTGGGCTCGACTTTGGTGACGTATGCTTGATTCACAGTCCCTCACCACGGGGAGAGCAGGCGATGATCCGTTACATCTGCGATCTGTGTCGGCGAGAGATCGATTCAACCCGCGAAGTGTGTTACCACGTGGAGATTCAGATTTCGGCGGCCTTTGAGCCAGTCACGGAAGACGAGCCGGACGATCGCGATCACTTGGAAGAGATTCATGATCTTCTCGAAAGCCTCAACCAACTCGGTGACGAGGCCTATGAATCGGCCCATGAGACGTTACGGTTCGATTTGTGTCCCCAGTGTCGGCGGCGATTTCTTAGCAATCCGCTGGGGCGCGATGCCGGAAAGCTCCTGGGCTTTAGCAAGAACTGACAGCGTCCCCCGGTGATGAAGATCTTACGAACCGCTGCCGGGTAACATGAACTGCTGCCCGGGAAAAGGTGGGATCGGTCTAAAAAGCCCATCCTCAAGGTTTGTGTCTTTCAAACAGGTCTGGAGACGGGGCCAATGGTTGCTCGACGAACCTCCATCCCATTAGGCCCACTTCTTGGTTCGTGGTTAGCCCCGAGTCGATTCACAAAGTCTCGTCGAAGACGTAAGCAACCCGCCGCTTGGTTACTGCTCCTCATTGTCGTTCTGTTCGTGTTCTTTCGGGTGTTCGTCCACCAAAACCCATTCGACCGTAGCACAGAACCATGGCACGAAGGGACCTACATGGTGGAGCGGGTTGTGGATGGGGACACCCTCAAGTTAACCAACGGAGAAACAGTCCGCCTTATGGGGATCGATTCACCGGAAACCGTTAAACCGCAGTCGCCCGTGGAACCTTTCGGAGAGGAGGCGGCGGCGTTCACGAGAAGGCTTGTGCAAAACAATTCCTTTCAGGTTCGTCTGAGCTTTGACTCTCAGCGACGGGACAAGTATGGCCGACTGTTGGCGTATGTCTGGGCTGGTGAATACTTCCTCAATGAGGAGCTGGTCCGTGCCGGCTTGGCCCGCGTTGAAACCCAGTATTCGTATTCACCGCTCATGAAGGAACGTCTCATCCTGGCCGAAACGGAGGCCAAGGCTCAGCACCGCGGGATTTGGTCACTATCAAATTCCGACAAGTAACGGGCTTGTGGGTAACAAATTGTTCCGTTCCGCCATCTTAAAATCGAGGACGGTTTCCCCACAGAGTCCGCCCGCAATAGCAACCTTATCTTCGCACTACTGGCGTGCGAATCGCATCTTTGCAAGTCAGCAGTGCTTGGATACATACACGCCCGCAAGACATTGGCACAGCCTTCTTCACTGCCATCGCATATCGGCACCCTCTTGCGTAGGTCGCCGTATGGTGTTACATTTTCTCGATGCGTAACATCGCCGCCATCGGCTGGTGGACATATTTCGCTGCATTTCTTGTGCTTGGGCGATTGTGACACCGTTGTCTAAGAATTGGCGCCGTCAGTTACCCCATTGTGGAGTTGGTCTAAAGACGTGAAAGGATCGCAGCCATGTTGTGCCGCTTGAGATGCTACTATGTGCCTCTGACCGTCTTACTTTGGGTTGCGAGCAACTGTCCGGGCTCGTTTGGGGCCTTGCCCGAAAGTTCCCTTTACCTTGTTGGTGTCGGTCCCGGCGATGCAGACTTGATCACGCTGCGAGCCATCGAAGCCATCAAAAAGGCTGACCTCGTTTTTTGTACCGATGGGCTTGAGAAAGAATTTGCGGATTATCTCTCAGGAAAACAGGTCATCACGGGATACTGGCGGTTGTTTGAGTTCTACGGGCAAGATATCAGTCAGCTTGAGGGTGAACAACGTGCTCGCGCCGAGCGGCTTGCTCAAAAACGAAATGAATTCATCCAATTAGTACGAGAGAGCGTCGCGCAGAAGAAAACGGTGGTCATTCTCGATAGTGGGGATCCCTTGATCTACGGTCCTTGGGCATGGTGCCTTGAGGAGTTCGAGGATTTGAAGCCCGTCGTCGTGCCAGGCCTAAGCAGCTTTAATGCTGCCAATGCCGCACTCCGTCGAGGGGTTACCAATGCTTCGAAAACAAAGTCGGTGATCCTGACCGCGAATGATTGGCCGGGCAAAACGGATACCATCGAAAAGCTCTCGTCCCTCCAGGCAACTATGGTGATCTTTACCATGCGGGCTGAATTCGACTATTTCATTCGACAGCTTCGAACGCACTATCCTCCCGAGACTCCTATCGCGGTGGTCAAATACGCAGGCTACGTGGACCGCGAAGAGGTCGTCCAATCGACACTCGGTCGAGTTTATGAGCAGATCGATCCCGCAGCCCTACCGTTTGAGTATTTGATTTATGTGGGCGACTTCCTGACGTACCGCCACAAGTCGTCCCAACCCGTCACGAGCCCAGCCAGAGAGTAACCTATTCGACCGCACTCGTTGCCATTTCGCCCGGGCAGTACCGAGCGTCCATCCTTTGACACCAAATGTCCACGCATCGTGGGACCAATCTGCGACCGTAGTGTTGACAGATGCCCTTCGGAAGATGGTCACCTGTCCCCAATTTGGGGAACTTGTTGCTTTCAACGCCGCGCGCTAGATTGGTCTTCTAGAAGGAACCATGAAGTCGGGCGATTAGCTGGGTTGGTCTCAGTCGCTGGTCAATTCTCTGATCCACCCGCTGAAAAGGAGGTTATTAGCTTTGGCAGGAGACGATTCGCGGCGCACTCAAGACAACCAACTTTCCCAGCTTTCCGATCTCGTCGGTCGTGTACCTCCCCATAGTGTTGAAGCTGAGAAAGCGGTGCTGGGAAGTATCCTCCTGGATCCGCGGGTCTTGGATGACGTGGCGACCCAACTAACGGCGGACGATTTCTACGTGGACGCCCATCGGCGAATCTACGCGCGGATTCTCGAGATGCACTCGGAGAACCGCACGATCGATTTGATGCTCTTGGTGGAAGAACTTCGCCGACACAGCGAGTTCGAGGCGGTGGGTGGAGCTGCCTATCTTGCCGAAATTGCCCAGTCCGTGGCCGTGGCAAGCCATGCCGTCTATTACGCCGAGATCGTCCGCAATCACGCCTTAACCCGCTCGCTGATTCATGCGGGAACCGATATCGTTCGTGACGCCTTTGACCTCAGCCTCGAACCGAGAGAGATCATCAATCGGGCAGAAGAACGGATTTTCGCCGTTCGCGATCGCCGTTCATCCGGGGATGCCGTTCCCGTCAACGACGTCCTGTTTGAAGCGTTTCAGATGATCGATCGCAGAATGCAGGGCGAAGCGACGGGGGTGCCAACAGGGTTCACTGATCTCGACAAGTTGACGGGCGGGTTGCACGATTCGGAACTGATCATCCTCGCCGCCCGACCGAGCATGGGAAAGACAGCGCTGGCGACGAATATTGCGGAGCATGTCTCCGTGGATTCCGGGTTGACAACGCTGTTTGTCAGCCTTGAAATGTCGCGTCTTGAGCTTGTTCAACGGATGCTTTGCTCGCGGGGGAAGATCAACGGTCATAAGTTCCGCAGTGGTTTTCTCTCCGCGGAAGATCGGGAAAAACTCGTAAGAGCGGCAGGGGAACTGAGCCGTGGCCAACTATTGATTGACGATTCCCCCAGCAAGACCGTTACAGAAATTGCGGCCGTGGCACGACGTTTAAAACGCCGCGCAGGCCTCCGATTGATCGTCATTGACTACTTGCAACTCATCGAACCTGACAACCCCAAAGACCCGCGACAAGAGCAGGTCGCCAAGATTACGCGGCGGCTTAAGACACTTGCCAGGGAATTGAAAGTCCCCATTCTTTGCTTGGCCCAGTTGAATCGCCAAACAGAGGTGGCCAAGGACAACCGCCCACGGCTCAGCCACCTTCGAGAATCCGGTGCCATCGAGCAGGATGCGGACGTTGTTATGTTCGTTCACCGTGAGGAATACTACCACACGAAAGAAGAGGCACAGGCACGAGGGCTGTGTGGCCTGGCAGAGGTCATCGTGGCCAAACAGCGCAACGGGCCAATCGGCGATGTTAAATTGACCTGGCGAGAAGAATATACCCGGTTCGAAAATGCAGCGGCCGGGGACTTTGCCGAAGTCGATTACGTCCCGTACGAGGACTCACCGTTCTAGCGGCCCACCCCGCGCAAAATTACTTTCGCTTTGCTCGTATTGCAGTTGTTTGGACCGAGTTCCAAGTGCCCACATTAACCCTCAATTGATTGGAATAACCACTGCATATATGGCGGAAAGCCTTGGCATATCGGAAGGCCAATTATCTCAGGGACCTCATACGGGTGTTGTTTCCGGACGAAATCTGCTAACTTTTCGAAGGCCTCGCGAGTGGTTTTAAGGAGACACAGCCACTCCTTGGCCGACTCAATCTGCCCCTGCCATCGATAAATACTGTCGATAGGACCGAGTATTTGCACGCACGCGGCCAAGCGGTTCTCCACCAGACCTTTCGCCACACTTTCGGCACTTTCCCTGCTGGGAAACGTGACCATCACTTGAAGGGCTTCTTGCTTCATCCTCCGTTCCCCTTGCCGTGGTCAAGCTTGAAACGGCACAACTCTTGCTCTCAACCCTGAGAAATTGTCACCGAGATTCGTCCTTTTTGCCAACGGTCCCCTGCGAGCGTACGTCACGCAGCGGATTCTTTTCAACCGATGAGCCTTGCCCCTTGGCCTGTCTTGCCAACTCCAGCGCCGAAGGCCGGTAATCCACCTCCTGGGGCAGTCGGTCGGGAGAGGCGGGGCTTTCTGCAGAATCCCCTTTATTGACGGGCGGATCAACCACTCGCAGGAAGTCGAGGTCAATGTCGTACCATCCGCGGTCTGCACCCGAGTCGAATTGCACGAGTGCTCGGCCGTTACAGTTCACTGTCTTCACCTGCCCTATTTTCCCTTTGAATCGCAACAGTTCCGGTCGATCCCCTTCGACGATGACAAACTGGTTCTCGTACTCAAACCGGAGACTCCGCAAGCGTTCAACATCCATGGCCAACAACTCCGCCAGCCTGTTATCTCATCGAAGCATAAGAATGATTATTGCGTCCCATCGCATTCAAGAAGCTCACCTTTCATGGGTGGTCAAAAGGGCGAACAGAGACCGAGGTCCTTAGTTCTTACTGACGCCGCCAGCAGCTTTCATCCGGGCAGTGTCTTCGGCGACTTTCCAACGAAGATAGGCATCCAAGAATCCTTGGATTTCGCCATCCATCACCGATTGGAAGCTCGTCTCCGTGTATCCCGTTCGCGCGTCTTTGATCCGCTGCTCCGGATGTTGGAAATAGCTGCGAATCTGCGAACCGAAACCCACCTTCGGGGCGGCTTCGTACTTAGCCGCCATTTCGGCCTCTCGCTTCTCTTCCTCAAGACGAGCGAGTTTCGCGCGGAGCATCCTCATCGCCATGGCCCGATTTTGATGCTGACTCCGTTCACTTTGGCAGGCCACCACGATTCCCGTGGGAAGGTGCGTCAGGCGAACGGCACTTGACGTCTTGTTGACGTGCTGTCCGCCGGGGCCGCTGGCACGAAAGACATCCTCGCGGATATCTTCTTCCCGGATTTCGATCTCAGCCTCATTTTTAATCTCCGGCGAAACATCGACCGCCGCGAAGCTGGTCTGTCGCTTGCCCTCCGCATTGAAGGGGCTAATTCGGATCAAACGATGGATGCCCGTCTCGCCTTTAAGGTAGCCGTAGGCCATCGGGCCGCGAATTGCAATCGTAGCACTGTTGATACCGGCCACATCATTGTCAATGCGGTCCAAAACCTCGACCTCATAATCGTGGGCCTTCGCCCAATTGATGTACATGCGGAGCAGCATCTCCGCCCAATCATGGGCGTCGGTCCCCCCATCGCGGGCATTGATACTAACAATGGCGTTGCAGTTGTCGTGCGGCCCGTTGAGAAGCGCCTTGATTTCGAGATCTTCGACAAGTTTTTCCAGTTTGTTCAGCGCGTCGGGAACCCCGTCTGCTAGTGAAGGCTCCTCTTCGGCAAGTTCGACCATCGCGTCGATGTCTTCGAGCTGCTTGATGGCTTCCTCAAGAGGCTTGAGAATCGCGCGAATCGACTTCAGCTCAGCCACCATCTCTTGCGACTTTTCAATGTCGTCCCAGAAGCTGGGCTGGGCCATAATTTGCTCAATCTCGGACTCCCGCGCCTTTTTGCTGGCGTAGTCAAAGGGAGTCCCTTAACTGCGTGAGGCGTTCACGAATAGATTCCGCACGATTAATGACTTCGCGTTCCACGACCATACAATCTCCTCTGTCGATCAACCCCAACTGGAGGGCAGCTTCGCGTTAATGGTCCAACTCACCTAATGTCATTTTAACGAATGGTCGGCCCCGTTTCCCAGCCCTATCTGAACGCACCCAGAAGCCGCTGACGTGACAGCCGCTCACGGGGAATAGAGCACCATCACTGGAACGACGCCGGATTTTCGGCCACGCAATCTCGTGGGCCTTTGCAAGACACATGCCGTCGCGTCCGCCGAAGTACTAATCGGCATTCCATCATCAGGTACCTCAGCCGCCCAGCGCACGGGCCTATAAGGCTAATCTGCTCCAAGACTTCGGATGACCCTCCCGAATTGTTTTCCGCCCACGGCGAAGCACGCTTCACCAAGATGAACGCACCGCCAGACCATGTCATACCCAGGGCAAAGGGAGTGGCGTAGAATCATAAGACGATACGGTCCGCCGGCGGCTTGGGTGGCAATAGTCGTGCCTAAAGCGCCCCTTTGGACAGATCTTGGTAATTGGAGGAAAGTTGTTGAGGGCACCTAGGCGGGTTAGCTTAAATTTCGTTCTCCAAATACAACATTAAAGTTATTGACAAATGCTTGACACGGATTGTTACGATTACGAGCTTCCTAAACACTTGATCGCCCAAAGTCCGCTACCTAACCGTGCCGATGCCCGGCTGATGGTGGTGAACCGCGCCACAGGCGAAATTGAGCACCGGCATGTGCGCGATCTGCCGGAACTTCTTAGGCCGGGGGATGCCCTGGTCCTAAACAATACCAAAGTGGTTCCGGCGAGGCTGGTGGGCTATCGGACGGCCACGGGCGGTCGGTGGGAGGGTCTTTTTGTCGAGGCCGATGCCAGCGGAGTGTGGCACGTCATCGGCAAGACCCGCGGCAAGCTTCAGCCAGGCGAGAGCATCACGTTGGTCAATTTACAGGGACGTGATGACATCCGACTTTTTGTGATCGGACGGATCGCCGAGGGTGGGTGGCTTGTTAGCCCTGACACCGCCGAGGACTCATGGGAGGTCCTCAACCGAGTAGGGCGCGTGCCACTTCCACCCTATATTCGCGGTGGCCAAATGCTAGAAGAGGACCGCAACCGTTATCAGACCGTTTATGCCGA
Source organism: Planctomycetota bacterium (assembly GCA_029549885.1). Classification (GTDB taxonomy): domain Bacteria; phylum Planctomycetota; class Planctomycetia; order Pirellulales; family Thermoguttaceae; genus Thermogutta. Next base: position 15,639 of record JAKPII010000120.1, on the reverse strand, counting down.
GGTCCCTGGCTCAGTGGCTGCACCAACCGCCGGCCTGCATTTCACACAAGGATTGTTGCGAAAGCTAAAAGAGGCAGGAATCGAAATCTGTTATCTCACCCTTCACGTGGGGCTGGGGACCTTCGTACCGATCAAGACCTCCCGTATTGAGGAACATCGGATGCATGCTGAATGGGGGACAATTTCGGAGGAAGTGGTGGAACGGCTAAAACAAATTCGCAGCTCTGGGGGTCGGATCGTTGCCGTAGGCACAACGGTAACGCGGCTTCTGGAAACGGCGGCCCTCGATGGCGAATTAAAGGCATTTTCAGGAAGAACGGACCTATTTATCCGACCGCCGTATCAATTTCGAGCGGTTGACGTCCTAATGACCAATTTCCATCTTCCGCGGACAACCCTACTTGTCCTGGTCAGGACATTCGGGGGAGATAACCTTATCAAGCGGGCGTATGAGGAGGCAATCCGCGAAAGTTACCGATTTTACAGTTACGGAGATGCCATGCTCATCTTTTGAAGAGGGTTGTTGCATGGGAAGTCGAAACTGGATCTCCAACGATTTGGATACCGGAAAGGAAAGAGATATCTATGGCTTCACTGGACACGAACGAGAAGGTCCTCGTCATACCCACATCGCTATTCCGCAAACTTGGCTACTTCCAGGGGTTTAGCGGAGATATCGCCAACTACATTGACGACATCTCCAATCCAGCAAACACCATGTTCCGTCCGCGGGGGGAAGTTGAACCTGATCCGCAGTTCAAACAGCTTATCCCTTACGTCATCATTTGCCACAACCAGGGGCAGACCTGGCAGGTGTTCTCCTATACGCGGGGCACGGGCCAGGGGGAATCCCGACTCCATCGCAAGCGGAGTATTGGAATTGGTGGACATATCTCTGACCGAGATTTGACGGAGGGAGGGAACATCGTCTTTCAGGCCATCGAACGGGAACTGAACGAGGAGGTTGCCGTTAACAGCAGTTATCGGATGGAATGTGTCGGATTAATCAACGACGACACGACAGATGTTGGCCGCGTCCATTTGGGGATCGTTTATCGGTGTATCGTGTCCAGCCCAGCCGTGGTGCCGCGGGAAAAGGAGATCGTCAGTCACGGTTTTCTGCCCGTGTGGGAGCTGGTCAAACACTGGAATGAGTTCGAGACGTGGTCCCAGATTGCCCTCAAGGGTGTTTTTGGAGTTGAACCACCTTCACTTGCGTGAATTCCCCGCTTTGATCCGGTGAACATGGCGACTTTACCCATCTATCTGGACAATCATGCCACAACACCATGCGATCCGGTGGTGTTTGAGGCAATGCGACCCTATTTTCTCGAGCATTTTGGCAATGCCGCATCGACGCATTCCTATGGCGAGGCCGCCTCTGCCGCCGTCGAAGAAAGCCGGGCCATCATTGCCGGCCTGCTCCGTATCGACCCTGAGGAAATCATCTTCACCAGCGGTGCTACGGAAAGTAATAACCTTGCGATCTTGGGCACGGCACGGCGACTTTCCAGCGATTCGCATTTCATCACGACGGCCATCGAACACACCTCGGTGCTGGAGCCATTTCGAAAGCTCGAAAAAGAGGGACGCCACGTCACAATCCTTCCGGTACGACAACGAGGCGATGCGCTGGCAGGTTGCCTCGACGTGGAACGATTTCGCAGTGCCTTGCGGCCGAATACGCGATTCGTCTCCATAATGGCCGCCAATAATGAGATAGGCTCAATTCAGCCTATCGAAGAAATCGCTCAAATTTGTCGCGAACGGGGTATTTGGCTTCACGTCGATGCGGCGCAGGCGCTGGGCAAGATCCCGTTTGATCTTCGCAAATGGGACGTTGATCTGGTCAGCCTTTCCGCCCACAAGGTTTACGGGCCCAAGGGGATTGGGGCGCTTGTTGTACGGCGTCGCAACCCTCCCATTCGCATCGAACCCCTGGTCTATGGCGGTGGTCACGAGCGAGGCTTGCGGAGTGGCACGCTGAATGTCCCTGGCATTGTGGGCTTCGCCAAGGCCGTGCAACTGGCCTATGAACGCATGAATGAAGAAAACGAGCGCCTCTGTTATCTGCGAAATTTGATGTTTGAACTACTACAAGAGGCCTTGGGGCCTAGCATTCAGCTCAACGGTCCTGCGCTCCATCTTTTGGAACACCGCTTGGCGGGAAATCTTAATGTGCAATTTACGGGAATTGAGGCTCAAACCCTGCTGCTGCACATCCCCGAGGTCGCCCTCAGTGCGGGATCGGCCTGCGATGCGTTCGATCCTCAGCCCAGTCACGTCCTACTGGCACTCGGCCTGAGCGAGGCCGAGGCCCGATGTAGTCTCCGCGTCGGCATCGGCCGCTTCAATACAGAAGACGAGATTCGACGAGCGACGGAATTGATTTGCCGGGCCGTTAGGGAACTTTCGTCGTTCTATCGGCAATGATTTTTCGGCATTTGACGTCAAGGGGACCGAGTGATTCAACCGCGAGAAATTCCATTCACGAAACGCTACGAACCGCTATCAGCCGCCAAGCAGACGCCAAATGAGAAAGACCAATCCCACAAGCACGGCGGGGATCAGAAGAAACAGAACCAAGGGACCGAGCAAGGTATGTCCGCGAATCTCTTGAGTAAACTGTCCCATGCCGGCCAGGGGTGCGGATAGCTCCTCAGTCCGCCGAGAAGACTCGCTTAACGACGTGGGATCGTTCTCACTACCATAATCAATCAGGGGAGGGCTGAAATTGGGTTTTGTTTCCGGCAGCGACATCGCGTCCATTGGGAGGGGTCGCGCCACGTACAATTTGCGACGACTTCGATGCGTCTGAGACCGCACAAAGCATGTTTCGTCCAGAGGATAAGTTCCAATCGCCCATGGGCGCAAGCGTCGCACAACCTCGGCCGCTGAAGCAATCCTTTCTCGGGGATCCTTGGCCATCATATCGGCCATCACATCGACAAACGCTGCATCAAGTTCGGGGTTGAGGCGACGCGGGTCAAGTGGCCGCAATTCGCAATGAGCGCGGAGCTTGTCGCCCGTCGTTCCGCCTGGAAAGGGCACCTTCCCAGTGACCGCATAATAAAGCGTGCACCCCAGGGCATAAATATCCCAAGCCGGTGTCGGTTTATGTGGTTCGCGAATATGATCGGGCGACAGATAATCCACAGTTCCCACAATCCGTCCATAGCGAGGGTCGTTCACGGCTTCTTGTCCCAGGGGCCCCGCTAAGCCCAAATCTAGCAGCTTGGCATGGCCATCATTGGTGACGAGGATATTTCCCGGTTTGACATCCCGATGGATCAATCCCTGGCTGTGAGCATGCTCCAACGCTGACGCCACCTGCGAAATGATGGACGCAGCAGCGTGCATATGCAAAGGACCTCGCTGACGAATCAGCTTTCGCAGATCGGATCCGGGGACGTACTCCGTCACGAGGTAAACGACGTTTCCATCCAGGCCTGCATCATAGGCCCGAACCAGGTTGGGATGATCCAATCGCGCTAGGGCCCTAATCTCGCGCAAAAAGTTTTCCACAGCCTCCGGGCTTGACTTGTGGCGGGGTAGAACCTTGACGGCAACAATCCGTCCCAGGAGGGAGTGCTCGCCTTTGAAGACCTGCCCCATCCCCCCGCGCCCGATGGAATCAATAATCTTGTATGGACCTAACGTGAACTTTGTCCGCCCCTCGAGAAGCTGCTTCGCCTGCCAATTATTGAGATATCCCAACTCAACAAGCTGCTGAGCGAGACGTTCCTCGATGGGCACATCTTCCAATTGTGACGACGGCTTGGCGCGCAACCGCTGCCAAGCCTCGTCAAGCTGCTCTTGCGTAACCAAGCCACTGACGAGCGCGCAGTGCTCAAAACCAGTCTGCCTGGCGCGGCTCATACCATAGGAGCTCCACCCAAGTCGGACACTTGCCCTCTTCAAGATTATAGCGTCTCCCCACAGAAGAACCCCAACAGTGACACGCCAAGACGCGGCGCTGTACACACACCACCCTCAACGCTGCGCCCTATTGGGTACCCAATGTCACCCATCCTTCAGCAAGAGGAGCGCCGAATATTAGCTACCCCTGGGACGCTCAAGACACGAGACTCGCGAAGTTTCGCAACAGTTGCAAGCCCAATGATTGACTCTTTTCAGGGTGGAATTGCGTGGCAAACACGTTATCCTGTCTTATCATGGAGCAGAATCGCACACCATAGTCGGTCGTTCCCGCCACAACTTCAGGATCGGTGGGAACCACGTAGTAGGAATGGACAAAATAGAAGTAGCTTTCGTCGGGAATATCCCGCATTAGTGGGGTAGGGCATTCTTGGCGAACCTGGTTCCAGCCCATATGGGGGATAGAGAACTCGGAAGGCAACTCAAATCGCACGACGTCACCCCTTAAAAGGCCAAGCCCTTTGTGGACGCCGTTTTCGTAACTTTTCTCAAAAAGGAGTTGTAACCCTAAGCAAATCCCAAGAAACGGACGTCCCGACTCAATAAACTTCATGATGGGCTTCACTAGCCCCCTGCGCTCAAGCTCCTGGATGGCGTCACCAAAAGCCCCCACTCCCGGCACTACCAAGCGCTCCGCGATCAAGATTCGGTCCGGCACATCCGTGATCTCCGCACGCAGACCCAATCGCTCAAAAGCCTTTTGCACACTCCGCAAATTGCCCATCCCATAATCAACGATCGTTACGTCGCTTTGTTCATGAGGAGTGTTCGTCATGGCTATTCAAAGGCTTCCAACTCGTTACAAGTCGGTTGATTGTAGGTGCTCGATCATCTCGAGAAAGTGCCGCATGGAAGGACACCGCTTCTCTTTTACAGGTTCAATGCATGCGTGAATAGCCTCAGCCAGGTCGGGATGAATCTGTGGCCGAAACCGCCGGATGTCGGCCGGTGGCTTTTCATGCTGGAGGGCTGCCAAACCCGTCGTTCCCCGCTCCCAAGGCAGCTCAAAGGTCAACATCTCGTACATACTGACACCAAAAGAGAATACATCCAGTCGTTGATCCGTGGGATAACGACGCACGAGCTCGGGCGCCATGTAATTGGGTGTGCCGCTGCGATTCCCGGGCTGCATGAATGGCGGCGTGGCCGGAACGGACAGACCAAAGTCGGTCAGTTTAAGGATCGAAAAATCACGATTGAACATCAGGTTGCGAGGGCACACGTCTCGGTGAATAAATCCGCCTTCATGGACTACCGCTAGGGCCTCCGCCACCTGCCGAATGTAGGGAAGAAGCTCTTTTTTGAACAAGAAGGGACTTTTCGCCACAAGGTGGCCATTAAGACCGCCACCTTCCAAGTACTCCATGACGAGGTACGGCTCATCCCGCGTTGTCCATCCGTACTCGTAAGTCATCACAATGTAGGGATGAACAAAACGCATGGCGATCTCGCCTTCGCATGGTTTGTTTAACCCCTTGAAACGCGCTTCGTACGCTGCCGTTTTTTGGGGGTCCAGGATCTTGAGCCCGACAATTTCGCCGCGTTCACGGTCCATGGCTACATAGAACCTGGACATTGTCCCGGCTACCCCTTCCCGCAGAATCTGGAAACGCGCTGCAACATCCACCTTTTTCTTGGCCGGCCCTATCCTCGATTTCGAACCGGAGAACAGGCTTTGCAGTATTCTCAACACCATGGAGAAAGTGCCCAATCCTAGCCGTCGTACACATCAGCCAAAGCCACACTCGTCGAAGTACGCCCTTTGGGTAAGTTTAGACGCGATAAGGGCGCCATTCAAGAAAAGCGAAACGCCCGGCCAAATTCTCACAGTTAATCGCGCATTGGCAGGCCACATCCCCGCCCGATGAAACATCCCCCAGGGTTCGCGCTGCCCACTTGCGGTCACGGCCTTATTTCCCGCAATAGTCGATGATTCGGGCAATCTCCGTCTTTAGCTCGGGCCGACGCACAATCCGGTCGATAAAACCGTGTTCCAACAGAAATTCGCTGGTTTGAAATCCTTTTGGCAACTCGATGCGAATCGTTGCCATGATCGTCCGGGGACCTGCGAAACCGATAAGGGCCTTGGGCTCCGCAAGAATCACGTCACCAAGCGAAGCAAAACTGGCGGCGACCCCTCCCATGGTGGGATTCGTCAAGACCGAGATATAAAGCCCTCCGGAGGCATGAAAGCGAGCCAACGCCGCCGAGACTTTTGCCATTTGCATCAGTGAAAACACGCCTTCCTGCATCCGCGCCCCGCCCCCAGAGCCGGAAACAATGATCAAGGGAAGCTGCTCTTTTTGGGCCCGCTCGATGAGCCGGGTCAGTTTCTCGCCAACGACCGAGCCCATGCTCCCCATCATGAAGGCTGAATCGGTCACGCCGATAGCCACCCGTCGGGCCCTAATCATGCCCGTGCCGGCGATGACCGCATCTTTCAGACCAGTACGCTCCCGTTCTCGCTTCAGCCGTTCCCGATAGGAGATTTTATCAACAAACTCCAGAGGGTCGCAGGACTCCAGATTGGCAAACCATTCTTCAAACGTGCCTTCGTCAAGGAGTTGCTTGAGCCGCTCATGCGCAGATACGTACCAATGATAGTCGCACTCCGGACATACCCCAAGGAGTTTTTCGACATCTTTGCGGAAGACGGTGGCGCCGCAGCCGGGGCACCTCAACCAGAGCCCAGCAGGCACCCCCCGTTTTGGGCGCTTGACGTAATTTTGCCAACCGTTGGTCTCTCGCGACGTCTCTGATGCAGAAGCAAGCGGATTATCAGCCATAAAGATGCTGCCTTTATGCTAGGATAGCAATGACCGTCCAAGTCATTATCTCGTTAAGGCAATCGGTTGTTCGCCGGGCTTTCTTAAAGAATCCAAGTCAGCCCTAGAAAGGGCAGTATGCCCAGGTTGCCACCGTCTTGCAACCCGTCATCCTAGTGGTATGGCATACCCCACTATCGGGCAGCCTGAGGCAATTGCATTGCCGGTATCGTTCCATTAAGCGGTTCTCTTTGTCAAGAAGGGGCACTCGGCGGGTCCCATGCAGCCTCCTTCGTCTTCTATCTCGAACTGCTAACTGTCTCGTGCCCAGTTTTGCACTCGCCACTCCTGTGCATGTGGGCGAGTGCTGCAACAGGATTTTTCCCTGAATGCGGCATATTTCTCTGGCAATGATAGCAATAACATCGACTAGGAAGGCCATATCACCAAAACAAAACAGCGCGGCTAACACCGCGCTGCAATGTTTCAACGTCACCGACAGCAGTGCCACCGGTTGGGCTTAAACGTCCCTGTATCAACTCAGAAAGACGATTGTGACCAGCACAAAAAGCGGTAACAGAATGCAGCCGCTATAAACCATGTAGCCAAAGAAACTGGGCATCTTGATGCCGCGTTTTTCCGCAATGGCCCGCACCATAAAGTTTGGACCATTACCGATGTATGTGTTAGCTCCCATGAAAACCGCTCCGAGGCTGACGGCCACCAGCAGGTCATGGGCCACGCCCGTCCCCGGCGGCACCAAGTCATGTCCCCCCAATGTCCTGGCTGTTTCAAAGAAGACGACGTATGTAGGGGCGTTATCGAGAAAGCTACCTAGTGCGCCGGTGGCCCAAAAGAATTGCCACGGCTGGGTTAGCCCTAATCGGGGCCCCTCCACATGGAGGATTTGAAGCGGCGGTTGCATCGTGATAAAGATGCCGAAAAACAGCGCAGCGACCTCCAAGATAGCCGCATAGTTAAAGCGATTGGCCACACGATTCTCATAGCTTCCAAACGTCAGCGAGAGCGCAACCATTCCCAGTTGGAAGATCTCCCGCAAGTACAAAGGTGGATGAATTTCCGTGCCGGGAAACGGCTTGCTCGGATCAAGCAGGGCTACTCCAAGTACCACCCCGATCATTAAGGGGAGATTGGGCCAAAGGCCCCGCACCCTTAGCCGTCGGACCTCCGCAGCATCGCGTCGAAGGTCTCGCTTCTGCTCATGCGGGTAGAACCAGAACGTGTCCCACAAGAAGTAGATCACAATCAGTGCAATGTTTACAAACGCCCATTCTTTCCAGAGTTGCAATGTCCAAAGAAAGGGTACCCCGCGTAGGTAACCCAGAAACAGCGGTGGGTCACCAGTGGGGAGCAGACATCCCCCACAATTGCAGACCGCGAAAATAAAGAATACCACCGTGTGGGCCACGTGCTTCCGTTCGCTATTTGTGTCCAGGAGCAACCGAATGAGCAACATGGCTGCCCCGGTCGTGCCTACGAAGCTCGCCAACACAGCACCCACAAAGATGATGATAGAGTTCACAAGGGGCGTCGCCCGCAGATCACCTTCAATGCGGATACCACCGCTAATGGTGTAGAGGCTAAACAGAAGCACAATGAAGGGGATGAACTCGCTGAAGATCGCATTGGCAAAAACAGCCCAGGCATTGCCCCAGTTAAGACCGGCAGCCGGCTGGCTAACATAATGGGCAGGCCAATGCCCTTCCACGGGGTGCTCATAAACGACCAGATAGTAAAGTAGCGTAACAGCGGCCAGTGCCGCCGCAACGTAGAAGCGATGGAGATTACTTTCCCACCAATGCTCAGTTTGCGGCAATAGAGGAAAAACGGCAATGATCAACAAAAGTGCGACGAAGGGCACAACCATCCAAAGCGGCGGATGAGTGGTCACGCTGTGGGAGGTCGCCTCTGCGCCTTCCGAATGTCCCGCGTGAGCTTCCTCAGAAGATGCCCGCCCCGTCGGGTCGGCCCCAGCTTGCTCGTCTTCCACGGCCTTTGACCGCTCCTCTTCAGCATGCCCATCCTCTGCCGGGCTCGTCGTTTCTGAGGCCGACTCCTCTGAATGAGCTGGGGCTTTGTGCTGATCAGCCCCGCTATCATGGTGAGCGGAGGCCGAGGCATGGGACTCCGCTTCCACAATCATTCGCGTCGCAGCCTGCGGCCAGCCCAACCCCAATGACAGGCCGTAGCCGAGAAAGACAACGACTAAAGCGATGACCAGTTTTCGATTGACCTCCGGAGGCGTGGGATGATCATGAGACATCGTATTGTCCTTCCACGTTTGCTGAATCCGTTGCACGATGGGTGGTTCTAACGCACAACGTCACACTGAGGAGCAGTCTCAGCTGCCTGGTTTACTAGTGGATGGCCCCTTTTAGCAGCTAGTATCTTTTAAGTGATACAATTTTCACCGGTTTTTCAAGGGGGTGATCGCGCTGCCGCGGACACTGCCTTTGCGTGGTTATGAAAGTATAAGCTTTGAAACCTGCCGTCGCAAGGTGGCCTTAAGGAAACAAGCCCGCCCAACCGTTTGCCTTTTGAGGGGACGTTTACCCCACACCAATGGAGCACAGGCGAACTAAAGAATCTGTTCGAGAACTTCCATAAGTTCATCATCCTTGAGCTGCTTGGGGTTCCCGCTCATACTACTTCCGCGGGATTCGTTGACAATGGCCGGAATCAACTCGCGGTGAATGCCCAACTTGCTCAGCCGGTCAGGGATTTCCAGTTTTGCCTGGAGGTTCCGGACCTCACTGATCAGATAATCGATCGCCTCCTCATCGTTGGCGAACTTCTGATCAAAGGCAATTCTAGCAAGATACGCAAGTTCTGAGGGACATACACTTCGGTTAACCTGTAAGGCAACTGGCAGCATCACAGCACACGCAATTCCATGCGGAACTTCGCCCAGGGCACCCAGGGCTGCCGCAACACCGTGCGCCATTCCTAGGCCAGAATTTGCCAGGCAGATTCCCGAGATCAAGGCGGCAAAGGCCATACCTTCGCGTGCCGTTCTGTCCATTGGATTTGTAAAGGCATTGGGCAAACATTGGAAAGCAATTCGTAGCGCCTGGGGTGCCAAGATTTGGGGAATCGGTCTCCGCCGAACACTGACGTAACTTTCGATTAGTTGGGTGATGGCATCCATGCCTGCCGCCGCCGTGATCGCCCGAGAATTGCTAACGGTAAGTTCCGGGTCCACCACTGCCAGGTATGGCATGATTCGATCATCGCGCAAGCTTTTTTTGACGGGTGGATCGTGCGAGCAAATGACAGCATTTCGGGTGGCTTCCGCACCGGTGCCCGCCGTTGTGGGAACGGCCACGACCGGTAGAGCCGGCTGGATGAGCTTGAGGTTGCGGCCAATATTCTCGAGGTAGTCTCGAATAGGAGCCCTCGCATCTTGTGTGACCATCGCCGCCACGGCCTTGGCCAAATCAATGGCGGAACCACCTCCCACGGCCAGAATGATGTCGCCTTGGCGTACCCCCAAAGCCCGCACGGCATCGGACACGTGGTCCACCTCTGTGACTGTTGGCTCAGAATGGATTCGGGCAACGATTTGCCAATCGAGACCACCCTCCATTACCAGTTGCTGTAATTCATCAAAGAGACCGGCCTTTTCAAGGGTTCTAGAACCGGAAATGACTAGAACCCGTTTTCCCAGGCGTGGCAATTCCTCCCGGAGCGCCGTTCGTCGCCCCCAGCCGAAGATAATCTTGCGGGGCACGATTAGGTCAAAATGGGCCAAATCGGATAGCACCATGGCTTCCATGACAAGTAGATCTTCGTCACCATCAACGGTCAATCAACCGATTTGTTTTCGCGCGGCAATCCGAAATGTCTAGAATTCCGTCACTGGGTCACCGAGTTCGCGGCGATACTCTTCCAAACGTTGTTGCAATTGACGTTTGACTTCCTGCGCGGCGGGATCGTCGGCTAGATTGTGCTTTTCCCATGGGTCCGATTGCAAATCGAATAGTTGCTCATGGGTTTCCTCCTTGACGCGATAGCGGATGTACTTATATCTGTCTGTTCGGACCGATCGTTGAAATTCCCGATAGGCCCCAAACACCGCCTCGCGAACACTGGTCTTCTTGCCATAGATAATAGGTACCAACGATTGCCCTTCAACTCCGTCAGGGACTGGCACATTTAGCAACTCCGACACCGTAGGATACACGTCGATCAAATAGACAAGGGCATCGCTTCGTCCGTGGGGAATGCCCGCCCCCGCTATTATCAGCGGAACCCGCTGGCTGTGCTCATAGAGGTTCTGCTTGCCCATCAGGCCATGTTGCCCTATAGCAAGTCCATTGTCACCCGCAAACACGATCAGGGTATCGTCCTGGTGTCCGGCTTCAGCAAGGGCCGCCAAAATGCGGCCGATCTGGGCATCCAGATGAGTAATCATCCCATAGTACTCAGCGATATGGCGTCGAATCTCATCAGGATGACGGGGGAAAGACGTCAGTAGCTCATCGCGAACGCGCAATTCACCGTTGTCAAATGGATGTTCAGGGAGAAAATTGGGCGGGACTGAGACGTCGGCCGGGTCGTACTTTTTCCGATATTCGTCAGGTGGAGTCCGCGGGTCATGGGGGGCTGTGAACGCCACATAGGCCATGAACGGCCGATCCCCCTTAAACCCTCGCAGAAACTCGATACACGCGTCGGCGAAAAGCTCACTGGAGAACTTGTTGCCAGTTTTAACGTTCGCCTGGGCATACTTTCCCGTGGGATCATAGTCAAAGATAGGCACCTGATTGTGATCGCTCATTCCGCCGAAAAAGATGGCCGCGCCCTGGGTAAAGCTGCGGGCAAACGACTCGCGACCATTGTGCCATTTTCCCGTGCCGAACGTAACAAAACCATGGTTTTTGAAGACCTCCGGCCATGTGGGAACGCCGGATAGGTTCTCCGGTACCCGCCATAATGTCCGCCCACTGAGGAACATCGCTCGACTGGGGACACACACGGCCCCTTGCATACTTCCCATGATGAAAGCATGCGTGAAGGCAAAGCCTTCGTGCACAAGCCGATCAAGATTTGGCGTTTCGATCTCTTGATTGCCCAACGCGCGAATTGTGTCGAATCGCTGATCACCGGAAAACAAAATCAGGACGTTCTTCGGCTTCTTCATGCCCCCGCCACTATTTTCCCACGAATTCGCCAGGGGCATTCCGGAGACAGCGCCTAATGAGAATATCAACAGCAATAAAATAACGAGCAACCTATTAATCTGGCGGCTTTCAGAACAAATCAAGAACATAACTCTTCTGCTGGAAAACCCTGTCATCCTCATTCCTCCCGCAAAAACCAAACCAGGACGCTGCTCACAAGTTCCCTGAGTTATCGCCGAGGACGCGATCGACTGAAGATGTGTCGAAGGTTGTCCAAACGAAAGACTCGGGGAAACGTTAGACAGTTTAGGAGAACACTACAGCGCATGTCAAATACCTACTGTCTCCGCAAATTTGAAGGCCCACCCAAAGGCGGAAAGTAAGAGGGGCAATCAAGAGACTCCTGTTCGTGCTAGGCCTTTTGTGCCGAGCGCGACTGAGCCGTACCCGAAGGCCCTCAAACTACACCGGTGGAAGTTGGACGAGAGAACGCATCGTCCCCTTCGAGCCACAAAGTGAGTCCATAACGCGAATATACTGAAACTCGTGCTGCCAGTAACCCATCAAGCACGTGCCAAAAGCGAAACATGTGCCGGCGTAAATGAATTGATCGGCACAGGGATATATGCTGCTAGGCCAGGGTATCTCGACTCAGCCGTGAAAAGAGATCAAAATAGCAAGTCGTTTGGGCTCGGTCGCAATTGGGTGGCAACGCGAGATGGCAGCTCTTCAGTTTTAGCAGCATGAGGTGATGTATGAATCTGAAATGGTCAAAACAGCTCCGGTGGTTGACCTTTGGTTGTTGTTTGTGCGCGTTTCTGGGATACTTGCCCATCGCGCAGGGGAACGAGGAAGGGAAAGGATCGGCGATGACTTACGGGCAAGTTCGCAAATATTTGGCACAGCATACTAAGATTTTAGAGCTTGTCAACGAGGAAGGTGGAAGGGTTTTGGTCTGTCCCGAATGGCAAGGACGTGTGATGACGTCTTCCTGCGATGGACTGCAGGGACTCAGTTTCGGATTTATCAACAAGGAGTTTATCGATGCAGGCCAGCCGAATCCCCACTTTAACAACTATGGAGGCGAAGACAGATTCTGGCTCTCGCCCGAAGGGGGGCCGTTCAGCCTCTGGTTCAAGCACGGCGTTGATCAGGTTCTCGATAATTGGTTCACCCCGCCGGCGCTCAATGAAGGCGCTTGGACCGTCATTTCTAAGCCGCGGGATCCGTTCTTCCGCATGTTCCGCAAGATGGAACTGGTCAATACGGCGGGAACCCAGTTTCGACTGGAAGTGACCCGCGATGTCCGTCTCTTGAGTGAGAACGATCTCCAACGGCTTTTCGGCGGAGATGTTGCAACGGCCGTCCGATCGCGCAAAGTTAAATCGGTCGGATATGAGACAGTCAATCGCGTGGTCAACGCCGGTGAGCCGTTCGACAAGGCAAAAGGCCTTGTGTCGATTTGGATCTTGGGAATGTTCAACGCTGGGCCGCAAACGGTCATTATTGTCCCGTACAAGCAGGGCGATGAGGCAACCTTGGGACCGGTCGTCAAGTCAGACTACTTTGGCCCAATCCCGCCGGAACGCCTGAAAATCCTGCCGGAAGCGATCCTCTTCTTGGGCGACGGGAATTATCGCTCCAAGATTGGTACGTCGCAAAAACGAGCGAAGAATGTGGCAGGATCGATGGATTTCCAGAACAACGTCCTCACGTTGGTGCAATTCACCATGCCAGAGGATCCATCCCAGTTCTTGTATATGAACAACATGTGGGGGATCCCGCAGGCAGAACCCTACGTCGGAGACGTAGCGAACAGCTATAACGATGGTCCTGCCGGGCCCGACAAGCCGGGATTAGGGCCCTTCTACGAAATCGAGTCACTTTCTCCGGCACTTGAGCTTAAGACCGGCGAAAAATTGGAGCACGCACATCGGACGCTCCATATCCAGGGTGACTACGAAACGCTGAGATCGATCGCCCAAAAGGTTCTCGGCGTCGATCTGAACGTGGTTCGCCAGACGATGTTTGGGCAGTGAGTCTTTGTCAAGACATAAATCAGTTCGATGAGGTCCTTCCGCCGACGTGCCGCCTAAGGCCGGTGCGTCGGCGGTATCGTTGTTTGTGACGTTGCCTCGATAAAGCTCTTATTAAACGTCGGAACTAGCCACGTTTAGCAGAACCCGTAGTATCGAAGAAACAGCAATCCAAAGAACTCACCACGCATCTGCCATGTTGCCCCGTGTTTTAGAAACGGAAGTGATGGACACGCTGGAAGAGGCGCTGGAGTACGACAGCATGGATCACAGCGAGGTCAACCAGCGGTTTGTTGATGATTTTGTCCGAGCGGGCGGCCATCCCGGTGTGATCCTCGACTTAGGCTGTGGTACGGCGCTGATTCCCATATTGCTGGCCGAGAAGCTTCCCTCGTCCCGGATTATTGCCGTGGACTATTCCCAAAATATGCTGCTTATCGGACGACAGCATCTTATTGACAAGAATCTTTCATCCGCCGTGGCGCTACTCCGTGCCGATGCCAAACGCCTTCCCTTCGCCGAGGCAATGTTTTCCCAAGTTGTGTCAAATAGCCTCATCCACCATCTTGCGGATCCCAAAATTGCTTTCAGCGAAGCCTACCGAGTCACAAGGCCTGGTGGTTTGTTGTTCTTCCGCGACTTAGCACGGCCCACCGACAGGGCCACTCTGAACCGTTTGGTTCAACTTTATGCAGGCAATGCGAACGCGCATCAGCAGCAACTATTGGCCGATTCGCTCGCGGCGGCATTGACCATTGAGGAAGTGTCGGAGTTGGTTGCGGATTTCGCGCTCTTGGAGCATAGCCTTACCATGACCAGTGATCGGCACTGGACGTGGATTGCCCGAAAAAGATAATCTCAAGCGGGGTGACTAGAGGTTCCCTAGCATGTGCCTTACGAGGCCGTTTTTCACTCCACCCAGGGATTGGGCCAATCGCCCCAATGATCGAGGTAGATACGGCAGGCGCGGTCGGTAGCGGCGCGCTGCTCAAGCCACTGTTTGGCCTCGGCCACAATGCGGTGCTCCTCTTCCAGACTGATTTGCCCGACAAGAACCCGAGTTCGCAAGAAAATGAAATAGGTATCGAGCACGTCGCAACGGCAGTAGTCGTTAATCTCGGCCAACCGTCCTTCGCGGTAAAGGTCCTGGACCATATAGCCTGCTATATCCATCTTACCCGGCTTGCCGAGGAGGTTGGCCGCCAGGTTCAATCCGCCCGTAAATCGCGTCATGCCGTAATTCGTAAGCAGCTCGCACAGGTCAAGATGGTACTGCGTGTTGTACCGGTTACGGGGCTGTTCAAACGATTTCGAATTGACCTGAAACCACCCCGGGATGCTGATGCCGTAACGAAAGGCCGCCAGTTCGAGGAGAGGGATATCAAAAGCCCGACCATTGAACGTCACCAACGTGGGATGCTTGTACGCCTCCCAACCTCGCCAAAAGCGTTCTGTCATAATGTGAGGTCGAAAGAGGGGTTCGTCGAGCGCCACCAAATCGACTAGACGCAACTGGCTATTCACCTTGGCAACAACAATGGAAACCGGGATTTGGTACGTGTAGGGAATAAAATCAGTCTCGTATTTCTCGATAAGCTCTTGGCGATATCGTTCCACCGCCTCCTCTGGTGATAGCCTTTCGTTTGGATAACGAAGCCTCGCCACCAGATTCGGGTCGGCCACACTCTCGACATCAAACACGAGGTACCGAATTTCACCCACCATCACACCGCCTCTCGCAATGAAGATGGCGCA
>JAKPII010000103.1 GCA_029549885.1 Planctomycetota bacterium | reverse complement strand
TTGGCGAGTATCCGCCGCACCCGTTGTGCCCTAAAGGCCCCTATCACTACGCCCGTTGGTACCGGCTTCCGCAGTATTAATGTCTTCCTCCGGCAGGAGCTGGGGCTTTATGCCTGTGTTCGCCCCTGCAAGTATTACCCCGGTGTGAGGACATTCTTTCAGAACGTGCCGGTCGATCTTGTCATTATCCGCGAGAACACCGAGGACCTTTACGCGGGCGTCGAGTTTGAACGCGGACAACCCGCAACCAGCCAGTTGATTGACTGTATCAACCAGTTATCGACAGACCGAAAGATCAAGACCCCGGCCGCAGAGACGGGCATCTCCATCAAGCCGATTAGTGTTTCGGGCACAGAGCGAATCGTTCGCTACGCTTTCCGCTATGCCCGGGAAAATGGCCGAAAAAAGGTCACTGCCGTGCACAAGGCGAATATCATGAAATTCACTGACGGCCTCTTCCTTGAGGTGGCACGGCAAGTGGCAACAGAGTATCCCGACATCGAATTCGAAGACCGAATCGTCGATAACATGTGCATGCAATTGGTCCAGAAGCCCGAGTTGTATGACGTCCTTGTCCTACCGAATCTCTACGGTGACATCATTAGCGACTTGGCCGCCGGACTTGTCGGTGGTTTGGGAGTCGCGCCGGGGGCCAATATTGGGGAAAACGGGGCCGTTTTCGAGGCCACCCACGGCAGTGCCCCGAAGTACAAGGGCCAAAACAAGGTCAACCCAACGGCGTTGATCCTGTCGGCCGTTTTGATGCTTCGTTATCTCGGCGAAAAAGAGGCGGCAGATCGCTTGGAATGGGCCGTGGCCGAGGTCATCCGCGAGGGCAAGGATGTGACCTATGACTTGAAACCTCATCGGGACGACCCAACGGCCGTGGGGACCCAGGAAATGGCCGACGCCATTTGTCGCAAGCTCCGCCAAGCGGTCTAGCCGGCCGTGGACTCTCCTGCGTATAGGTCGAATTGGTTTCACATCCGGAGCAAACGGTAGATTCGGACCAGTCCGGACGATAATGGTTTAAGAGCGTATCCCAAAAAGTACCCCCCTCTCCCTCCGGGAGAGGGTTGGGGTGAGGGCAAGCGGTCGTCGGAATCGATTGAGAAAACCAGCAGCGATTCGAGCCACCCTCACCCCCGACCCCTCTCCCGCCGAACGGGCGAGGGGAGAATTACGGGATAGGCTCTAAGCATGCCTTTAACTCCTTTCCGAGTAAGTGCTTAATTCCCGGGTAGTGGAGTGCGCAGCAATTGTGACTGCGCTGCGCAGGCAAAAAGACTGCGCGCGGGCGGCTTTTCAATCCCTCTGCTCCTAAGCTCTGTTGATTTATCTCTTATTTAGAAAACAACTTAGGCCGGAAGTTCCCTTCTTGGCATCAGATTAGCTTAAACAGCCAACAGGCGAGTTGGTTGGGTCAGTCCAATATTCGGTCTCCTGGAGGAAAGGAGGACGTCATGCGTGGGAAATGGGTTGCTTCAGTTTTGGTCGGTTTGGGCGCTTGCCTGGGAGTGTCAGTCTGGGCGAATGGTGGACAGGCTTATGGCCACGACAGCAGTAGTATGAGTATTCAACTTGTGGGACACGGCTACTATAGCTCTTACGGTTATGGGCGGTCATACAGTTACGGATACGGATGGCATCATCCACCGGTTGTTCGCCCGCCGGCAGTTGTGGTTCCATTTCCGGGTCATCCGCCCGTGGTAATTACACCCCCGACATCGCGACCGAGTTGCTCAAAACCTTCGCACCACTACGACTATCACCGCGGGTACAGCTCAGGCCACGGCTCGATCAGTATTTACGGCCCAAGAGTTGGCTTCTCGATCGCGTGGTAAACCTTTCATCGCGGCTAGAGGAACTAAGACTTTCCAGCACGAGTTGAGCCGCCTGCCCCCTGTGGCAACGGGCAAGGTCTCCGAGACCTTGCCCGTTTTTTTCTAAGGGGTCGGATTTTGTAGTTTCTAATTTGTAGTTTCTAGAAGGTCACATTTTGTAGTTCGGGTATGTCCGCTGGGTGGAGCATTTCTATGAACTGCAGTCCCAGTTGATAGAATCCGCCGCCCATCGGCGTCAAATGGACAGCGCGGGCAAGCAGAAACCTCATCTCGCCCAGGAACTTCAGACCGATCACTACCTGATCAAAGCCACGCGCTTCCGGAAGGATCAGCGACATGCCCGACGTCGAGAACTCCTTGCTGACAGCTGTGAACCCCTCATCGACGTGGACTTTGCCATTTTCGTAAGGGATGACGACGACCACGACGTTCAAGCGTGCCCGCGTCTCACGCCGCTTGTAGAGGGCAACCGATTCAAAGGCGTTCGTATGATTATTGACGAACTTCAACATGAAGCTCTGAATCTCAGGGATCCGTTTTTGGACGAAAAAGGCCATTGTTTCGCCTCGCCTAAATCAATAAGGTCAGCCTCGAGCGGCTTGACGCCCGATCAGTTTTTTCACCTGTGACTTCCAAGAAAACCATAGCGTTTTTGGCGGCTTATTTCGCTTGTGAAAGGGCCAATTCTTATTGCAATTCGCCGCTGGGGTTACCACTTGTTCCATTGGAAGGGAATAGTTGGGTTTTCTCGGGATCAAACATTTTTTCCGTCGCTCCGCATTTTTCTCGCGATTGCGATTTTGCGGGATTCGTTGAGCGATTCGTTCATCATTGGGTCAGACTTTCTATTCGGGTGCCCGCTTGTCGCCGCCTTTTAGACCACTGGGAGCGTGGGGTATTTGCCGCGGTGTTTCTTTGTCACCTGCGATCGTGGTGATCTCAAGGTGTTCGCCCAATCTCAGGTCGAGCCTGGTGCAAAAGGCCAGGCTATTGACAATCATGCGTGGGGAACCCATCATGTAGGCCAGCCTGAGGAGAATCCGTGTTTCGTCCCGCTTAACGAGGAGACACTAGCAATGTGTGAACATTGTACGCGGCGGGAGTTTTTGGGGACTGGCGTTCTCAGCGCCTTGGCGGCGTCCAGCACCTGGAATTACACGTGGGCCTCGCAGGCGGAGACGGCACAACCACTCGGCAAGGTGCGTGTTGGCGTGCTATTTACGGGTTCACCGGGTCCGGCTGATCGGGGATGGAACGCCGACGAGGGACATTTTGAGAAGATGCAGACGATTCTTTCTGAC
>JAKPII010000102.1 GCA_029549885.1 Planctomycetota bacterium | reverse complement strand
CGGATTCGCTCATACCGGTCCCGAGTGGTCAAAACGCAAGCGGAATCGCCTTTCCCCAGAAAGTCAACAAGCTCCTGGGTGTTGGATGCTGGAATAAAGGTGATGGGACGGCCCAAATAGAAGACCCAACTGGGCTCCAGGCAATCGTATGAAGCCACATGTGGGTTGGGGGTCAGGCTTTTGAGACAGGCCGTGAGCTCGTCAATCTGCTGATGACGCGATACACGGGCCGCCGCCACCCCAAAGGCACCAAGGGCAAAAAGCGAGGCGGTGGTCGCCAAGGCCCCGGCGTAACCGATCCGCTGACCCCGGCCCAGGGCCAACATCGCTACAACACTGCCCACAAGCCAAATCACCCCCAACGTCCCAAGGACTTCCTCGCCCGGGAGAAAACGAGTGGCTGCCACCGGGAGGGCAATCGACAACACAACTCCCACCACAGCATAAACCACCGTGACACCGGCAAGGAGGCCCTTGGCCTCGGCCTCCAGGCCGCTCAGCCAGCGGTCCAGCCACCAACTCAGCATCAGGGCAAACGCCGGAAAACACGGGGTGATGTAATTGGGCAGCTTGGTCCCCGCCAGAGAAAAGAAACCGATGTAAACCGCGATCCACACCGTCAAAAATGCCAGCTTTTCACTGGTGCTATCCCGGGATCGCAACGACCTGATAAAAGAAGGGACAGCAGGAATGATCAAAAACGACCAAGGGAAAAAGGAAGCGAAGAAGACAAGCGGATAGAAGAACAACGGGCCGCGGTGTCCCTCCATTGGTTCTAGGAACCGATTAACATTGTGCGTCAGGAAAAAGCCGCGCAACCAGGCCCCATCCGTCCGCAATCCTACCCAAACATACCATGGGGCAGCCACCAACATTACAACGAGAATTCCCAGCCCCAAGTTCATCCGGCGTATCACAGCCCAAATACGCTGGGGATGGAGAAAACTAAGGAATTTCCGGAAAACACCTTGAGTTGAAGGCCTGGGCGCCGCATCCGTGGGTTCATCTCGCCAGAGATGAAAGAGAAAGATAATACCCACAGGCAACACCACCCCAATGGGGCCCTTGGCCAGGACCGCTAAGCCCGTCAATGCGTAGCTCTCAACGATCTGCCAAAATCGCGATCTTTTTGCGGCGGGATTCCCAGGGGAAACACAACTCTGAGCGGATTCGAGCAGTGGACCCGCGTAAAGCCACAATGCTGCGGTGGAAAAGAAGATGAGTACCGAATCGGGAGTGGCAGCCCGAGCGGCAACGGGGAACATCATGCAGGTGCTGAGCATGACCCCGGCCCAAAAGCCGGTCCGAGGCCCGAACCAGCGACGGCCAAGATCGAACGTCAATAAAACGGTGCCAACACCTAGGACGGCGGACCAAAAACGCGCGGCAAACTCGTTGACTCCAAAAACCGCATATGCAGACATCATGAACCAATAGAGCAGCACGGGCTTGTGGTCCCGCAATTCACCATTGAAATACGGGGTGACCCAATCGTGCCGCTCAATCATTTCCCGGGCACAACCGGCGTTTCGCGGCTCGTCCCGATCCCACAACTTGGGACCACCGAGATTGAAGAAGAATACGATTGTCGCCAGCCCGGCACAACAAAGAGCGTATCGCCAAGGGGAATTCATCAAGCACCCTCCGTGGCAAAGTTATCCAGGCCCCGCACCCTGCCCACTTTCTCACGCCCTTTGGCATTCGGGCAGGCGTTGCCCGATCATACCTCTAGGAAAGGCCCCCGACAAGGCAAGTTTTGGTTAGAGCTTTCCTGCTTCTTCTCGCGACAATACGCAAAGGAGACCCACTCTAATGAAAGGAAAACCACTGAAGGTATCCAAAGTATGGTAAGCCGGGGATGTCAAGGTGGACCGCCGCCCCGGAACAACCATTACGCAGATGTCAT
>JAKPII010000081.1 GCA_029549885.1 Planctomycetota bacterium | reverse complement strand
CTATACCAAGACTCATCACCAGCGGCTCCGCCACGGAAGGCAACGGCAACATTCTAGACTCCTTTCTGGGCAAGGTTTCAGTTAACAGAACCAGGAAGGAGTCTTTTTTGCGCAAATTCGGCTCCCATGCCAAGATCAATTTTCCCGAAAAATGGCACCCGAAAAATGGCAAAAGTCGAGCTTGACTGGGAGCGCAGCCTATTGCTCTCCATGCCTGCTTGTCCTTTGAGAACACGGTGGGCCGTGTGACAATTCTCGTGGCCTCGCAGGCTACAACCGTGAGAAGTTTCCGTGGGTCAAGCGCAAGACGAGAATGGGTATTCACATACACACCACATGCCAAGATCAAGGAAACTGCACAATGTGGCGGCAACGGCACCATTTACGGGTATCTTTTGTACATCCCCCAAATAGGTTATTGACAACAGTCTTCGGGGCAACAAAATGGGTGCCGATAATGCGCCTGAATGTCTTGCGAAGGACGATCGGTCCACAGGGCGCGTCGGGAGGGCTCTACTTTAAGCAGGAGGTACGGCTATGCAAGTTCCTCCGGCGACCTCATCTGGCTCGAGGGTATCTGAGTTCTATCAGATGCTTTTCTCACCTTTGGAAGGCTCAACCGCATGAGCTTGTATGCAGTGCGGTTTGTGCACCAGTTCTTGTCCGCTGGGTGACGCTATGGAGTATCCGCCGCGGCGGATTATCGCGGAGGCGTGGAACAACTCGCTCGAACGAGTTATCCACAGTCCTTCCGTCTGGATGTGCGTAGGGTGTTATACGTGTTCGTTACGATGCCCACGCGAAATCGACCTGACGGACACAGTTTGGCCGGCTGTTCGCGACTACGCATTACAGGAAGGAATTCAGCCGCCACCTGAGTTACGGACGGCTTTCCAAAACTTGTATCTATATGGTAACGTCTTTGGCTATTCTCCTCGGAAGCGGCTGGATTGGGCTCGGAACCTCGAGGTTACCGTTCGAGATTTGTCAAAGTCGCCGGAACCCGTCGAGGTGCTATGGCTAGTGGGATGTTACCCTTCGTATCATCCCCGCAATCAGGTAGTGGCGCGCGATATGGCGCGGATTCTTACGGCGCTGGGTGTCCGTTGGGGTATCCTTGGCAAAGAGGAGCGAGCACTGGGCGACTGTGACCGGTTGTTTGGCGAGGAGGGTCTGTTCGAGATGCTGGTGGAAAACAACCGCCGATTATTCGAGCGGTTCAAATTTGAAAAGATCGTGCTTCTTGATCCCCACGCCTACCGTGCTTTGGAGAAGTTTTATCCCCGATTTGGGGCATCGTTTCCTGCCGAGCATTACACGACGTTTCTGGCATCTCGATTGGATCAGATCCGTCCATGGTTGAAAAAACCAATCAATGCACGGGTGACATACCACGACAATTGCTGCGTGGGTAGAAGGTGCCTCTGCTTCGATCCCCCACGCCAGCTTTTGCAAGCGATTCCCGGTGTAGAGTTGGTAGAAATGAAAAGGAACCGCGAGCACGCACTCTGTTGTGGTGGGGGCGGCGGCGGAATGTGGTTAGATGCCTTTATCACCGAACATGGCGGGCGGCGGTTGTCGGACGTGCGCATCCAACACGCCCTTGAAACGGGTGCCGACATATTGGCCGTTTCCTGTCCTTTTGAACTATCCCGTTTTGAAGATGCCGTCAAGGTGGCGCGTGCAGAGGATCGTCTTAAGGTACGCGACATTATCGAGCTTTTGGCCGACTCGATGGGGTTGGGCGAAGGAGGTGGAAGATGAATATCCTAGCTGTTGTACGTTTGGTACCTGACCTTGTTGAGCCGCTTGTGGTGACAGCGGAGGAGGACAACTTGAATTGGGACCAAACGGCGTTCACTCTCAACGAAAGCGATGACCACGCTGTGGAAGAAGCAATTCTGCTGAAAGAGAAATATGGAGGACATGTCTCGGTTGTGGCGTTTGATTTTGGGGATATTGACCAGGTCCTCTACATGTTGGCTGCGAAAGGTGTGGACAGGGTCATCAAGATCTCTTGGTCGCATGACGAGCCGCCGAACAGTCTGGAAGTGGCAAGGACCCTGAGTCGCTTGGTCCCCAAGCTCAATGTCGATCTCGTGGTCATAGGATGCCAATCCCACACCGAGTTTCTGGGGATGGCTGGGCCTCAACTAGCTGTAGCACTGAATTGGCCTTACGTAGGTGTTGTACGCGGTGTGCAGGAAGGCGGCACGGCTGGGCGATGGACAGCGTTTAAGGAGTACCCAGGGGCTGTGCTGGCTCAGATGGAAGTTTCGCTTCCCGCGGTACTGGGGATTTTGACGGCCAGCCAGCCGCCCCGGTATGTGCCGGTAAGTCGCATCCGTGCTGCCGCTCAGAGTGTCAGATTCGAGACCGCCGATACTCCGGCGGAAATTGAAGAGCCACCGGTAAAGATTCAGAGGGTGTACCTACCGCCCGCGGTCACCCATGCCGAAATGCTGACTGGCTCGGAAGCTGAGGTCGCACAACGGTTAGTCGATATTCTCTTGGCCCGAGGAGTGCTCAAATGATCCGTCGAATCGTTGTACCGGTTGAAGTGTATCGTGGGCACATAACCGAGGCAACTCGCGAGGCGTTGGTCGCGGCTCGCACGGTGGGCAACGGCGTCGGAGAGGTCGTCGCTTATGTTTATGGAGAACCACCTGCCGAGGGCACAGATGTCCTCGAGCTGGCCGACCGTATCATCGTGTTGGAAGATGGCCAGGTTGGGACGCCGGTGGCCATGGCTCAGGCCAAGTTGCTTCGCGAAAGAATTGCCTCATCCGACGTGGACCTGGTTTTGGTGGGAAGCAGTAGTTGGGGATGGGACGTTGCGCCCCTCTTGGCGGGCTTTCTTTCGGCACCTTTGGTGGCCAATTGTCAGGTGATACAGCATGCAGAAGACGTCCTCAAAGCTACCTGTCGCATTTGCGCCGGCAAGTTGCTGGTGGACGTGGAAATCACAAATAAACCGACAGTCATCCTGCTATTGCCCGGAAGTTATGCGCACCGAGAAGTCCAGCCGGGAAAGGGCGTCATGGAGCGTGAACGCGTCCCGGCGAGTGATTGGGACGCGCGCGTGGAGTTCAAAGGATGGTTAGAACCGGAACGCGAGGACATTGATATCACCCAGGAAGAGATCCTCGTTACAGTTGGCCGCGGTATCGGGCAACAGGAGAACCTGGAGTTGGTGGAGGATTTGGCCAAAACCTTGGGTGGTGCGGTGTGTGGGTCCCGACCGGTGGTCGATCAAGGCTGGCTTCCACCCACGCGGCAGGTGGGTAAGTCCGGCATGATCGTAAAACCGAAGCTCTATTTGGCAATTGGTATCAGCGGGGCACCTGAACACGTTGAGGGAATGAAGGACGCGGAACTTATTGTGGCTATTAACCGTGATGAGCAGGCCCCGATTTTCGATGTTGCCCATTATGGGATTGCTGCAGATCTCTTTGACGTTATTCCTGCTCTCAAAGAGGCCCTTGTTGCGCGACGACAGGAGGCTTAGATGGTGCCATCGCGACCCACCTTCTGGAACATCCCGGCCTGGAGTGAAATCCTCCAGTATTTGTTGGGAGCAGGGGTGGTCGTGTTCATCGTTTGGGTAGTCATACGGCATATACGCTGCTGGAGAAAGGGTACCAGAGAACCAGTTCCACGATTGGGCGCCGAGGTTCTCAAACAAGCGCTGGAGCGTCTTGCTCGCTTCGTTCTGACGCCGCAGCGGCTTCAATCCGATCCTTATGCGTTTATAACTCACCTGGGGCTGTTTTGGGGAATGGTTCTTCTGGCTTTGGGGACGGCAATCGCCACCATTGACTGGGATGTGTTCCACCTCATCTTCGGAGTACGGCTTTTGCAGGGCGCCTTCTATCGCGTGTTTGAATTAGTTTTAGACGTTGCTGGCGTAGCCCTGCTGATAGGCCTTGTGTTAGCTGTGGTGCGACGTTACGTGCTTCGGCCGTCTCGCTTGACTGTTCCTCAATTCTTTGGGGAAAGCTGGGAGTCAGCGGTAATTTTGGGCTTGCTCCTTCTGGTGACGATCACAGGATTTCTAATAGAGGGACTGCGAATCCAGGCGGGACTCATGCTGAAATCGGCGGCGGTGATCGCCAACACTCCAGAGAACATGGGCGAAGAGGGGGTGCGAGATGCGACGGCCGCAGCAGCGGCAAGCGTGGCACCGTGGTCACCGGTGGGTAACTTAGTCGCGACGATCTTTCGCGGGCTGGACGCCTCATCGCTGCGACAAGCGCATCTGGTGCTGTGGTGGATTCATGCCCTTGCGGCTTTTGCATTTCTCTTGGCAATTCCGGTAACGAAGGCAAATCATCTCATCACCGCTTTTCTCAACGTGATCCTACCGAGTTCATCAGAACTGCCAACGGCATCACCGACGATCAAGCAGAGAATCGACGGGGTGCTTCCTTCCTTGACGTGGCGGCAGCGTCTTGAGGTCAGCGCCTGCACAGCGTGCGGTAAATGCCAGGAAGTCTGCCCGGCACATCGAGCCGGATACGCCTTTACGCCGAAAGGCACGGTCTGGGCGACGCGCGGAGTACTGATGAGGGAGGTCTGGCCATGGTGGCCTGCCACCGCGAAGGCCTCCGAAGAGCACGTCTGGCTCAATAAGGACGCCATTTGGAGCTGTTATACCTGTCGGGCATGCGAGGTACAATGTCCTGTCCTTGTGCGGCACACCAATCTGGTTGTTTCATATCGACGCCCCCTTGTGGATGAAAGCGCCCTTGCCGACGGCCTTCAAGAAGTCCTTCAAAACCTTCAACGTTATGGAAACTCATTCGGGCAGTCACCCCGCAAACGTGCTGATTGGACTAAAGGTTTGCCCTTTGCGGTTAAAAACGCGAACAAAGAAGCGGTTCATTACTTGTGGTTTGTAGGTGATTACACTTCCTATGACGCCCGAGCCAGAGAAGTTACCCAGACAATCGCACGCATTTTTAATGCGGCGGGTCTGGATTACGGCATCCTTTATGAAAAGGAGAAAAACGCTGGAAATGATGTCCGGCGGATAGGTGAGGAAGGACTTTTTGAATTTTTGCGAGATGAAAATCTTCGTGCCCTTGAAAGCGCCACATGGCAAGCAATCGTGACGTCTGATCCCCATTCTTATCATGTCTTGCGAAATGAATACGGATTAAAAAAACCGTCTCCCGTAGGACCTCCTGCTTCTACTGAAAAGCCCCACGAAGCTGTTGGAAAGAATTCTAATACGGTAGCTTCCCAAGCGCTTGCTGATCCACCGGGTGGGAATGGTCACCCGGCGAAGCACAATGGCGATGCTGCGCCGCTGGTATGGCACGTTAGTGAGCTTTTTTGGGAATTACTGAAATCCGGAAAACTCACCGTCGCCAAAAAGCTAGACCGTCGAGTGACTTATCATGATCCTTGTTATTTGGGGCGCTATAACGAGGTTTACGATGCCCCCCGCGCTGTTCTTGAGGCAATCGGTTGCCATGTAGTGGAAATGCCGCAGCACCGAGAGAATAGCTACTGTTGTGGTGCAGGTGGTGGGCGCATCTGGATGAAGGATCGTCCTGGAATTCGGGAGCGACCGGCCGAGACCAGGGTCAAGGAAGCGCTTTCTCTGGGCAACGTGGAGGACCTGGTCGTGGCATGTCCAAAAGACCTGGTCATGTTTCAAGATGCGGTGAAATCTCTAGGCGCAGAGGATCGACTCCGGGTGATTGACGTGGCCAGTTTGCTAGCGCAAGCCATTTCTCCTGACATTAAAAGTCAAGATTGAAACTTTCATCTTGGCTTTTTGAATTACAAGCCATCTGAAATAAAACTGATAGCGGAGGTGGGATCATGATGGCGGATGCGCTGCGCATTGGTGTTTACGTGTGCCATTGTGGTACCAACATTGCCGGGGTCCTGGATACCGCCGACCTTGCTCGCTTTGCGTCAGGCTTGCCCCATGTGCACGTTGCCCGGGATTACAAATACATGTGTTCTGAACCTGGCCAGGAACTCATCCGCCAGGACATTAGGGAATACGGCCTGAATCGCATCGTGGTGGCTGCTTGTTCGCCTCATTTGCACGAGGCCACATTTCGAAAGGTTCTTCAGGAAGCCGGCTTAAATCCTTACCTCCTGGCCATTGCGAACATCCGTGAGCATGTGGCATGGATTACTGCTGACAGGGAAAGCGGCCAAAAGCGGGCACGCGCTCAGATTGCCGCAGCCGTGGGACGGGTTGCCCGTCAAAGACCACTCGAGCCCAGCTCTTACCCCGTAACGCCCAGGGTCCTTGTGGTCGGAGGTGGAATCGCTGGGATCCAGGCCGCGTTGACTCTGGCCGACGCTGGAAAAGAGGTCATCCTCGTCGAGCGCGAGCCAACCATTGGCGGCCACATGGCCAAGTTCGACAAGACATTCCCCACCTTGGATTGTGCGGCTTGCATTTTGACTCCGAAAATGTCCGCTGTTAAGGAGCATCCACGAATCCGACTATTGACCTATTCGGAAGTGGAATCCGTGCAAGGCTCAGCAGGGCGGTTTAAGGTCAAGGTCCGCCGGCGGCCCCGTTACATTCGGGAAGACCTTTGCGTGGGGTGTCTGCAATGTATCGAAGCCTGCGTGTTCAAGGCCCTTAAAATTCCGAATGAATTTGATCTCGGCCTGGCTAAACGTAAGCCGATTTATCTGCCGTTTCCGCAGGCTGTGCCGCCCGTACCCGTCATTGACCCGCAAACATGTTTGCGTCTTCGGACGGGCAAGTGCAAGCAAACGTGCGTCGAGGCTTGTGCGGACCGTCAGGCGATTGACTTTGAACAACAAGAATGGATCGAAGAGTACGAGGTTGGGGCCATTATTATTGCCACAGGCTTCCGAACATTCGATCCTACGCCTCTCGCGTATTATGGCTATGGACGCTTTCCGGAAGTGTACACCGCGCTGGAGGTGGAACGCTTGCTGAATGCTTCCGGACCGTCGGGGGGAGAAATTGTCTTACGGGATGGTGCGACACCGCGAGTGGTTGGAATCGTTCACTGCGTCGGCAGCCGCGACCACAATTACCATCCCTATTGTTCTCGCGTCTGCTGTATGTACGCGTTGAAGTTGGCCCACTTGATTCGCGAACGATGCGGAGCCGAGGTTTACAACTTCTACATTGATATCCGTGCTCCCGGTAAGGCCTTCGAGGAGTTTTACGAACGGACCCAGAAGGAGGGTGTTCATTTTGTGCGGGGCAAGGTTGGCGAGGTCGAGCGGCTTTCCACAAATGGAGACGGACTTCGCTTGATGGTCACCGTGGAAGACAGTCTATTGGGTCGTGTCCGCAAGATTCCTGTGGACATGTTGATTTTGGCTGTGGCCCTGGAACCTGCTGAGGGCGCTGAGCAAGTGAGGCAACTGTTCCACATATCGTGCTCCTCTGAAGGTTTCTTCCTCGAAAAGCATCCTAAGTTGGCTCCGGTTAACACCGCTAGCGATGGCGTGTTCATCGCAGGCGCCTGCCAAGGGCCGAAGGATATTCCGGACACGGTGGCCCAGGCTGATGCGGCAGCGGCCCAGGCCCTCGCGCTTATTGATCGGGGTGTTGTCGAGGCCGAACCGAATATCGCCTGGGTGGACGAGAACGTCTGCTCTGGCTGCCGTGTTTGCGTTTCGCTTTGCCCATTTGATGCAATTACGCCTGACGAAGAAAAACAGGTGGCGGTCATTGATCCAACCCTTTGCAAAGGGTGCGGCACGTGCGTAGCCGCTTGTCCATCAGGCGCGGCCCACCAGGACTTGTTCTCCACGGAGGAAATCCTGGCCGAACTTGAGGGGATCTTGGCTCAATAGGTCAACGTCGAAGCATGGTGTGACCCCATCGAGCACTTTTAGAGGAGGCGAGCCGGTTTCTTAGTTGAGTGGCGTCCGGACTGCTTCAAATTCTGCTAGCCGACTGTCTTTGGCGGCAAGTTCTTCCCGTCCGCGGACGAGGCGAGGTTTCGCCGACACTTCCTATTCAAACCCCACGTGCTAACGGTGGTTTCTTTCACTGCGACGAACATTACAATAGTACCTAGTCAAATCCCAAGTCACTTTCCTTCTTATGCGCGATGGGAAAGGTGCATCGCGCGATTGGGAACAATGGGAGGGTATGATCAATGACATTCAGCCGTCGTCAATGGCTCGGCATCACTGGGATGATGCTCACCTCGGTAGGTGTTCCTCATTTGTGGATTCGGAGAGTGCAGGCCGGTGAAGGTACGCAATCGCCGAATGAGCGAGTTGGCCTTGGTGCGATCGGCATGCGATATCAAGGGACGGTCATCACGTTGATTGCCCAGAATCACGGCAACGTTGTTGCCATTGCTGATGTCGATCGAAACGTACGTGAGCAAGCCCGGGCCAGTTTTGGCAGTACGCCGGCCATCTATGAGGATTACCGAGAGCTTTTGGACAGAAAAGATGTTGACGTTGTTCTCATCGGCGCTCCCGACCACTGGCACGCCAAGATGGTCATTGACGCATGCCGGGCCGGCAAAGATGTGTATGTCGAGAAACCGTTAACCCTGACCATTGACGAAGGAAAAGTCATTCGCCGAGTCGTCGAAGAAACAAAACGGGTGGTCCAGGTTGGCTCCTGGCAGCGAAGTGATGCGCGATATCGACTCGCTGTGGAACTGGCACGGGCAGGTCGATTGGGCAAACTCCAGCGGGTGACGTGTGTGGCTGGGCCTAATCCTACGGGAGGACCGTTCCCTGTTCGGCCCGTGCCGGCCGCGCTCAATTGGAATCTGTGGCTTGGCCAAGCTCCAGAAGTCCCCTACACCGAGGAACGCTGCCATTACACCTTCCGCTGGTGGTTTGAATATGCCGGCGGCAAGATTACGGACTGGGGGGCTCATGACATCGACATCGCCCAATGGGCTATTGGTGAGCTTCCCGTGGAGGTCAAAGGGCACGGCAAACTGCCGAATATCCCGAATGGTTACAACGTTCCGATAGATTTCGGCGCCGTTGTCCGCTACCCAAGTGGAGTTGAGCTGATCGTTCAGGAAGAAGGCCGCGTGGGCGTTTTGTTCGAGGGAGAAAAGGGACGGCTATTTGTTAATCGCGGAACAATTTCAGGGAGTGTTGTTGATGAGCTAAAGGATCATCCTTTCCCAAAAGACCAATACAAGCTTTATGACTTCGATGATCCTAACCGTCCGGACCGCGTGGGAAAACTGGATGCGATTGTGAACCACATGGCGAACTTTTTCGATTGCATCCGGGCGCGTCGGCTTCCTATCTCGGATTATGAAAGCCAACATCGTAGCGCGACGACGTGCCATCTCGTCAATTTAGCCATTCGACTTGGCCGACCCCTGAAGTGGGATGCCGAAAAGGAAATTTTCGTCGGAGACGACGAAGCCAATCAGCACTTATCTCGGCCTCAACGCAAAGGATTCGAAGTCGCCTGACATGCTTTCGTCTGAAAGGGAGGGATTATGCATCATCCGTCGCCCCGAAGTGACAGGTGGTCACATTGTGCAGGGCCAAACCGACGCGCGTTTCTGCGGACGGTTTTGAAGGGTGCATCCGCCATTACCGGCGTCACGACGCTTTTGTCCTGGGAAAAATGGGCAGTCGCGGTGGAGCCATCGACTGCCGACCGGTTTTCGTTGCGATATCTTTTGGCCTCCTGTCTTTATGGATATGCCGATCTCGAAGAGATTCTGCCCGAAGTGAAAAAAACGGGGGCCTCGGCCATTGACCTTTGGCCCAAGGTCCATGGTAATCAGCGGGAGCAGCTCGATTTGCTGGGGCCAGATCGCTTTGAAGAGTTGCTGAGGCGTCATGGCGTTCAGCTAGGATGTTTGACTCGCTATGATCTTGGTCCGTTCGCTCTCGCAGACGAAATTCGGTTGGCAGCGCGTCTCAAGTGTCCGCTAATTGTGACGGGCGCTCGCGGCCCGACCGGGTTGAAAGATGCTGACCTTCGTCAGGCCATCCGTGAGTTTGTCGAAAAAATGAAAGCAATCTTGGCACTCGCCGAAGAGAGCGGTGTCACGATTGCCATTGAGAACCACGCCAACAGCCTGATCGAGTCACCCGATTCTATGCGATGGTTGGCCGAAGCGTGGCCTTCGCGCACGCTGTCCATTGCTTTTGCCCCTTACCATTTGCCTCAAGACACAGATTTGCTCGCGCGGCTGATTCATGACCTGGGCGACAAGATTGCCGTGTTTTACATGTGGCAACATGGCAAAGGTTGTATGACGGCGATGCCGCTGGAGGACGAGCTGTTACAACTGCCGGGCAAGGGTCCCCTGGATTTTAGGCCGTTGCTCGCAGCCCTCCGCGATATTAAGTATTCTGGCTACAGTTCGATTTTTATGCACCCCTATCCGCGGGGAAGACCTATCCGAGAGAATATTTCACTGGTCACTAGCGAAGTTTTGCAGGCGAAAAGCTACTTAGAGCAGTGCTTTGCTGAGCTTGGCTGAAAGGCTTCAAAACAGTTAAGGTAGAGAGGAAACCGCTATGGAAAAGGTTCTCATCATTGTTGGTGACGCCACCGAAACCATGGATACACTTTATCCATATTACCGGCTGATTGAGGCCGGATTTCAACCTGTTGTCGCCGCACCAGAAAAGCGCCGTTACCAAATGGTGATGCACGAGGTAAAGCCAGGATGGACGATCACCAAGGAATGGGAGGGATATACGATCGAGGCCGACATTGCGTTCCGAGATGTCAAGCCGGAAGAGTATTTGGGAATTTTCTTTTCTGGCGGTCGTGCGCCGGAATACATCCGTTACGATGAAGATTTGGTGCGGATCACGCGGCATTTCTTCGAGACCAATAAGCCCATTGCCTGTGTCTGTCACGGCGTAGAGATCCCGGCTTATGCGGGGTGCGTGAAAGGCCGACGTATGGCGACCGTTCCTAAGTGTCGATTCGATCTGGAAGTCTGTGGTGGGATTTTTGTCGATGCGCCGTGTGTTGTCGATGGAAATCTTGTCAGTGGCCGAACATATCATGACCACGGACACTACATCGGTGCCTGGATCAAACTTTTAGAAGCGGCCCGAGACGCAAAATCTATTGATCGCTAGGCTGGTTAGAAACACTTTCTAAGAAACACGAAATACGGGGAGACGCTCATGCATCGGATTCGAGCACTTTTCTCGGCGGAAAGCGCATCCGCAAATTGCCGTTCTATTGTTCGAATCAATCCCTACTATTGGCGAATGCCTTTGATCGTTTCCTTGGGTGCTCTCGGGGTCTTCATATGGGGTGCACGATCGGCATGGGCCGAAGTGGGAAGCCCTCAACGACCCAACATTGTCTTCATCTTGGCCGATGATCTGGGTTATGGGGACCTGCCATGTTATGGCCGAGATGATCTTTCCACTCCTGCCATCGATCGGCTTGCGAGAGAAGGTGTCCGCTTCACGCAGGCTTACGCCAACGGACCTGAGTGCACGCCCACAAGGGCGGCTTTCCTGACGGGGAGATATCAGCAGCGCATCGGCGGACTTGAGTGTGCTATTGGGATTGGCGACGTCGGGCGATATGACGATGCTATGCGACTAGCTTTGGCTGGGAAGCTAGGGTTACCCACTGAGGAAACAACCATCGTCTCCCTATTGCAAAATGCCGGATATGATACGGTTTTGTTCGGAAAATGGCATCTCGGGTATGCGAGCAAGTTTTCCCCTCAACGACACGGCTTTCGTTTGAGTCGTTATTGTCTTGGCGGAGGCATGGACTACTTTTATTACACAGATACGCTAGGGATCTATAACTTGTATGAGAATGGCGAGTTGCTGTGGACCAAAGGCTATTTCACTGATCTTCTTGCCGACTGGGCAGAGGCGTATCTCTCCACCGTAGGGACAAGGCCGTTCTTCCTGTACCTTGCTTTCACAGCTCCCCATAGTCCCTATCAAGGGCCAGACGATGATCCAGGTCATCCATTGCCTGGGGACTCCCCATTGTGGGATCAAGGTCGGAGTGATCCCAAGGTTTACTGTGCAATGATCGAACGAATGGACAAGGCTATAGCTCGCGTGCTTCAATCACTGGATCGTCATCAATTGACAGATAACACAGTTGTCATTTTCGCCAGTGACAATGGTGGAACCCGCAGCGGACGTAACGCGCCACTTTCAGGATACAAGGGAAGCACACAGGAAGGTGGTATTCGCGTCCCCGCAATCGTGCGTTGGCCAGGACATGTTCCTCCAGGAACCACCTCAGATCAGGTTTGCATCACAATGGATTTTTCTGCGTCCATCATTCGTTTAAGTGGGGCCCCATTGCCGCGGGGTTGTACTCTCGATGGTCTCGATGTCATTGCCCTTTTGGAATCTGGGACACCGCCGGTCCCGCGCACTCTCTTTTGGAGGGCACGACGGGGAGATTCGACATGGTGGGCCGTCCGGGATAGCGACACGAAATATTGGCGGCATCAAAAGGGCGAAAAGATGGAAGAGCATCTTTTTGATCTGGCCAGTGACCCCTCCGAGTCACACGATCTATTGCCTGCACAA
The DNA here is from genome assembly GCA_029549885.1 of Planctomycetota bacterium. Lineage (GTDB taxonomy): Bacteria > Planctomycetota > Planctomycetia > Pirellulales > Thermoguttaceae > Thermogutta. The sequence goes on along the minus strand of JAKPII010000081.1, from coordinate 15,154 downwards.
CCGGACCGAGCGGCAGTGCTACGGAAGATGCTTGCCCGATGGGAAGAGCAGGTTAAACCTCGTCGCTAGGGAGAGCCTCTCGGCCATGAATCAAAATCAGCCAAATGTTCTTGTTTTGAACATTGAAGGGCTTCGGGCGGAGTTCCTCGGACCTTACGGAAATGACTGGATCGACACGCCCCATTTCAACCGTTTGGCGGTCGAAGGCTTTGTCTTCGACCACTGCTTGGTTGGTGGGGTCAACTCATGTGATCAACTGACCGCACTATGGAGTGGATGTCACCCGAGCCAGGCCCTTCCTACGAGGTTTGCGATCGACGCGGGGAAAGCGCAGTGGTTAGTTGAGGTATTTAGGCGAGCCGGGTATTTCACGATTCTGACTTCATCGAGTGAATCGGTGACCAAGCATCCTGGTGCCAGTGCTTTTGATGAACACCGGTTGGTGGCCCCTGTGAAAGAGGCGGCTCCCGCGACGTCAAATGAGCATCTCCCAGTCATCACCGATCCGGAGCAACTAGCTCCTGTTGGCGAACCGGCCGCAGACTGGTCGGAAACACGAACGGCTGCCGTCTTTTCGGAACTTATCCAGATCATTGAAACCCAGGAATCTCCGCAATTCATTTGGTGCCAACTGACGACATTGAGTGCGATTTGGGAATCGCCGCTGGAACTGCGCGAAAGATTTCGCGAACCGGGTGACCCACCTGTGTGGCCGGGAACAAATATCCCACGAGCATTCTTCGGACCAGGTACCGATCCCGACGTGTATTTGCCGTTCGTGCAAGCTTATGCGGCTGAAGTGTACATCCTCGACCTTTGCTTGGGTGGACTTCTCGAAGTCCTGAAACGCAACGGCGACAAAAGACCGTGGGTCGTTGTGTTACTTTCGTCTCGCGGATTGCCGTTAGGAGAGCATGGGCACGTAGGTTTTGCAGCGACATGTTTTTACAATGAGCTCCTCCATGTGCCGCTGATCTTCAGTTTTCCGAACGGCGCGGGACAAGCAGAGAGATCACAGGCGCTGGTTTATCCTCACGACATCATGCCGACTTTGGCCACGGCATGCGGATTAGTGGACAAGTCAGACACATCGCTTGAGTCGCTCCCGCCCGCCGGCACCTGTGAAACGGTGTGGATCGCAGGGCGCAATTTGCTGCCGGTGATCGAGGGAAGCTGCAACTTCGTTCGTAATCGTCTTTTTTCTTATAGTGGCGCCGATGTGCTTGCCATTCGCACGCCGGCATGGCTAGCGCAGATTCTCTTGTCTGAAGACGGCGACGGTCCAGGCGATTTGCACGAGCAAGTCCCTGAACGACAAATTCCCTTCGTCGATCACCTTAAGGCAATTGTTGACGCTGATGATGATTCCGAGGCACAAAACGCGGAAGATGCCCCCCAGGAGGAATTGCTATCCCGTGTAGAGATCGCTGAACTGCGAAAACATGTCCGGCTTTTCGTTAAACCCGATGACCGTTGGGAGATTAACGAGGTTGCCGATCGTTGTCCGGACGTGGCCGTCGAGTTTCTGAAAATGGCAAGTCGCTTCCTTAAGGTCTGTACTCCAGATGGCGACAAACGAGAACCTGTCGATTTTCTGACACTTCCGCCGCTTAACGAGGTATTAGCAAAAGGGATTGGTGCCCCATGACGGTGTTATCAAGACGCAATCGTACCCACAGTTTGCTTCCAGTACCGGTCGTTTTCAGCGCCCTTGTGTTGTTCGTCATTGAGGCCGCTTGTGCACAAGAGTCCAAGGTTCCGGGAATTATTATCGATCACTCACCCAAGACGTCGGGGATTTACATTGGCTCGCCCAGTTTAGCGGTCCTGCCCGATGGAACGTACGTGGCAAGTCATGACGAGTTCGGTCCCCGTTCGACGGAGCGAACGCGGGCACGGACACGGATTTTTACGTCCAGCGATCGAGGTGAACACTGGCAGCATGTAGCCGATGTAGATGGGCAATTTTGGTCATCGCTATTTGTACATGATGGGAGCCTTTACCTACTTGGCACATGGTCGCACTACGGCAACATCGTCATTCGCCAGTCAAAGGATCATGGTAAAACATGGACTGAACCTTTGGATTCAAACACGGGCCTGCTACGAAGCGGACAGTTCCACTGCGCACCCGTTCCAATTGTCATTCACAACGGCCGGCTCTGGCGGGCCTTTGAAGACACCACCGACCCCAAGCGCTGGGGATTACCTTTCCGTGCCAGGGTCATTTCGGCCCCGGTGAACGCGGATTTGCTTCGGGCCGATTCGTGGACGCTGAGCGAGCCGTTGCCCGGTGATCCGGCATGGCTCAATCAGCGGTTCAACGGATTCCTCGAAGGGAACATTGTGGTTACACCGGAGGGAGGGTTGGTCAACATCCTGCGTGTTGATTGTCCTGAAGGAGGAAAAGCTGCCCTTGTGACGGTGAGTCCGGATGGGAAGCGACTGTCGTTTGATCCCGAAAAAGACTTCATCGATTTTCCCGGCGGTGCCAAAAAATTTACGATTCGATTTGATCCACAAAGCAAGAGGTATTGGTCACTGGTCAATGCGGTACCCTTAAAGTATCGAGACCGAAAGGCCTCGTCGGTTCGCAACACGTTGGTTCTGACGAGTTCGGCCGACTTGCGACACTGGACGATTCATTGCGCGTTGTTACATCATCCCGACCCGGTTTATCACGGCTTTCAATATCCCGACTGGCTGTTGGACGGCGAGGATATCATCGCGGTGATTCGCACTGCCTTCGATGACGAAGCCGGCGGAGCCCACAATGCCCATGATGCAAACTTCCTAACCTTCCACCGCTTTCGTGGTTTTCGTTCACTGACGTGGGCGGACTCGGTGCTAAAACCGGAGGAGTTCGGAATTGATCAGTGAAAGTGGTGCAAGCAGATGATCCTTGCTCGGCGATCGAGCTGGCGACATTGGGTCCTCTGGGCCTATCAGTAGGGTGATCGACTGCGTGTCCCGCCTTGTAGTTGTTGTGAGTTCGCCAAGAGTAAATCAGCAATAAGGGGTCTGGCCAAGTTTGCGGAACTTGGCTCGCGGTAACCAAGGTGTACCGCGATTTTTTAAAGCCGATCGTTTGGCGGACGCGAAAGTGCGCGACCGAGAGAAGGTTTTGCCGACCATCTGCGACCTTCGGCTGGGTCCTTATTGGTAATAGTCCGGATGAGAAACGCCGACGACGTGATCGGGTGCTATGGTCTCCTCAACCTGGTCATCACGAGCAGGCACAGAATCAGCAATGATCAATAAGAAAAATCGATAGGTAACTAGGATGACCGCCGTACCACCTAGGGCTGCGACAAACCCTAGGGGACTAATGGGATGAAATCCTTGGATACCGCACGTGGTCTCTACAACTAGAGGACCTATCACGGATCCCATAATCCCAATGAGGACGGTGCCCAAAGGTCCGCTCGGTTCACGACCGGGAAAAACCATTCGGGCTAGCAACCCAATCAACGTGCCGAACCCCAACCACACCAGGACGATGTAGCTCCAATATTCCACAAGGAGAGGCAGACGAAAGGGAAACTCCATTTCCTTCGATCTCCGAAGGCCTTTTCAACATGCTGCAACCTGGCATACATTCACGAGGTCGCAGTCTCTTGCGCAATAGGTAACAAAGAAAAACGGAAACCGAAGGTATCCCTACCCCCGCGTTTCCGCAATTGACCCGATATGTCGTTAGAGAATCCGGACTACCGGCCCACGGTGGCTGTCTGAGCCTGTTGTTGGGCCTTTGCCTGTTGAATGGCCGCAGCTTCCCGTGAGAGCTTAAATTCCGGCCCGGGGGCAAAGTATTGAACGTCGTCCTTCATGTAATAAGGGCTAGGCAGGGTTTGACCTCCGACGTCAACTTGGCACCCGGTTGTGAACGTCAAAAGGCCCATTGCACCACACAGAAGCAACGACAATGCCAAAAGGGCTTTTCGAGCTGAGCCGTTCATTTTGAATCCCCATGTTCAAGTGGAGAAAACCACACCCGTCCAATTGCGATGCAGCGGGGGCCGAGTCACTCAACAGTTCGCCGCCCGACATCAATGACCCCACACAGCGGCTACCTGGTGCGTCTCTATGACCGTTGGCAAAACTGTCACAATCGTTATCGTCATTACATTGAGCGGACTTTAAACGGTCATTGGCCGTCCCGAGGAGAAAAGCGTAAGATCGTAATATGGAGGCCTTGGGGAAACCTGCCGAAACAGTGCGCTAGTTATCGCCATCTTCGAGTAGGATAAGCGAGATACCTGACAATTCGCGCGGTCCCCACGTCCTGATGAGGAAACGACATGATGGTGCTGCTACAAATGCGTCGCCCCGACCATAGGCCAAAGAATCACCTGAAATGGACGAAGTCCCTTTTCCTTTTTGCCCTTCTTATCGAGATCGCTCATCTTGACTACCCACGGCAATTGTATGCCCAGCTTAGCTCGGGGGGGCAGGTCCCTCCACCAATGTACTTCGATGCGATGACTTTCCTTAATGAGGGCGACTACGCGGAGGCACTTCGGATATTCGATTCGTGCTATCGGAGCGCCATGAGGTTTGGCACGCGGCGGTTTATGGATTCCGTGTGTTACTTGGCCATGATGGGCGAGTGCTACTACCACATGGGCCAGTATGACAAGGCGTACGAAAATTACACCGCTGCCGTGGAATTGGCGCTCAGTTATCCCACATGGCTTCAGCAGGTAACTTTGCCCCCCACAGGTCCCACGCCTCTTTCCAGTGCGGTCAATCGTCCTGTCCCCTGGGGCCAGCGAACAAGGAATACCGCCCTGGCCCAACTTCCCTCAACAGGGTTATATACCTACGCCCAAATCATTGTGGACCCAAAACTTCAGGAACAGGGCGCGATTGTTCCGCAGGAGGCACGATCGATTAACGTGGCCGAAGTGATTCGCTGCACCGCGTTAGCCCTTCGTCGGCGGCAAGAGCTGCTGGGACCGTTATGTCTTGCGGATCCCCTAAGCCGCGCCGCTGCAGGCGTGTTTTCTGCCCAGTACACGCTTCCCAACCACTGGTCGCAGTGTTGGGGCGATCTGCTCGGAGGAATCAGTGCTGTCGCCGACGGGCGAACGAATACGGCCATTCCCCTTTTGACACGTGCGACCACCGCATCGGGAAAGTTTGAGCATCAACTGTCAGCGGTCGCTTTGATCGAGCTGAGCAAGCTTGCGCTGGCCCGAGCCGATTACACTGCCGCCCGCACTTTTCTTCTGGAAGCAAGCTGCGACGCATTTTATTACGGTGACGCAAGCCTCCTCGAAGAAGCGTTTCGCCTCCTGTCGGTGGCACATTTGGTCAGTCGATCACAAGAGGTGGATCCCACAGTGCTTCAGGCCCTGGCTTGGGCTAAGACCAAACGTTTATCCCAATTGCAGGCATCACTCGATTTAATGGTTGCCGAGCAAGCCTTGGCGGCAGGTAATGTGGCGGCGGCAATCACGGCGTTGGATGATGCGCATTCTGTCATCTCTCGCCGACAAATGGCTAATGGCCGACTGGGCGTAAAACTGGCCTATTTGCGGGCAGCCGCATTATTGCGCTCGGACGCCGTAGGACAGGGAGAAACCGCGCTGAACGCGTTACTCCCTTCAATCCATCGCTGTTCCTTGTGGCTCTTCCAGCTTAATCGGTTATCACGTGTTTATGGCTCGGGCCAGATTTCTTTGCGTGGCCCGATAACTCCGCGCACGGCCCACGAACTCTATTCGCTGGTGTTGCGGGATCCCACCAATCTTGATTGGGCCACCGACCCTATGGAGTGCCTCGCGGTAATGACGGCCCCCCATTTACCCCTTTACGAACAATGGTTCGCCATTGCCTGGCAACGGAAACAGTGGGAAGACGCGATCGAGATTGCCGATCGCGCCCGACGCCATCGATTCCAATCTTCTCTACCCTGGGGTGGCCGACTTGATGCCTTACGAAGACTGTTGGAATCTCCGGAAAACGTTTTAGACAACCAGGCCCGATTGGAACGAAAAAACCTTTTGGCCCGCTTCCCGCAGTATGCAGCGCTCTCCCAGCGGTCGCAACAATTACAGAACGAACTCATAAGCGCTTCCCCCATCCCGCAAAATGCGGATGAGCAACAGGCCCTTCAAAAACGCTGGGAAACCTTGACAGATGTCATTCGCCAACAGGAGTCAATCTTGCGATCGATGCTTGTCGATCGTGAAGCAATTGGTGTTCCCTTTCCGCCCGTCGTCAAACTAAAGGAAATCCAAAATCGTTTGCCTGAGGGAACCGTCCTGTGGAGTTTTTTTGCTTCTGGAAACAATCTGTTCGTTTTCTTTATCGCCAAGGACCGTTACGACACCTGGCAAGTGCGCGGTGGGTTACTGGCGACTCAAAGACAGGTTGGTCAGTTCCTACTTTCCTTGGGGCTGCAAGACGCAAACCGCGAGTTTTCCCTCAAAGATTTGTCTGACACCGCTTGGCAGCAACCGGCCGTCAATTTGACCAACGAGCTTGTGGCCGGCTCAAGTGCCGATTTGACGGCGGACTTTCCCGAATTGATTATCGTCCCAGATGGTATTCTCTGGTATTTGCCTTTCGAGGCCCTGCATGTCAAGGTAAACGGCGAAGTCCTACCACTGATCGCCAAGCACCGCATCCGATATGCTGTCACATCGTCGCTGGGCGTATCGTTCCAACCGACCTCTAGTGTCCCACAGCCGAGGACATTGATCTATTTGGGGCGACTCAATCCTCAGGAAGACGCCGCCGTATTGGAAAAGCGAGCACAACTCCTGCTTCAGAGCGTTCCGGGAGCCGTGGTCTTATCCACGAGCGCTGTCACGGCCCCGCCCACATTGCTTGGCAAATTGTTCGATGAGCTGATTGTGCTTGACGATTTACAAGGAACATACACGCCATACGCCTGGGCGCCACTATCTTGGGGACGAACGGGGGTAACCCTTGCGGACTGGTTGAATCTGCCGTATCGAGCACCCCAATTGGTTATTCTCCCTGGTTACCATACACCAACGGAAAGCGCTTTGCGGAAGAGCGAAGGAACACCTACAGGACAAGAAATTGCGCTCGCCCTGACCGCATTGCAGGGCATGGGGTCAAAGACGCTGGTCGTCAGTCGGTGGCGAACGGGCGGTGGAACCATGACATCGATTCTCAAAGAGTTCCTCCAGGAGTATCCCCAAACATCTGCCGCGGCAGCATTTCAACGGGCACTGCTTCTGGCATCGAGCGAACCCCTCGATCCCAACGATGAACCGCGAGTGCAGAAAAAGGCTCCTGAAAAGCAGATCGTTAAGAGTCACCCATTCTTGTGGGCAAACATGTTCTTGGTGGATTCGGGGTCATTCGCCGAACCCGCAGAGAATGCCCTCCCCAAAACAGAACAAAAAGAACCCGAGGAACCCAAGATGCCGGAAGAGAAGCAGGATAACGAGAAAGCGAAGGACGACGCAAAGGAGAATGATGCTCCGGCAGCCCCAGATGCTGCCCAGTAGGGTTGATTGCACCGTGCATCTCTGAGGTCGCCCGGACCTATTCCGCTTTCACTTCCGGTAAACTGTGTGATCGTAAACCGTGTAACCGGAGAGCAAACCCATCTTGATCCACGTTCTGCCGGTAACTTTTTTCGTTTTCAGGGCATCTTGTGGCCGGAGAGGTACCGAGTGTTCCGAGGATTTTCTGTCTCTTGGATCGCGAGATACTTGGCGGAAGGGGTTTCGTTTTCCGTTCCTATAGCCAAGACTTGCGTCATTGCGACATAATGGGGAGTAAGCTGTGCGACAAGGAGAAAGTCAGTGTTGTTTGGGGATGGTCCCGCCCATGTGACGGCGTTTTGTCTAGTAACCATTGAGGAGACTGATATGTTGCGTGCCTGTGATCGGCGGTTGTTTCAAGGTTGGTCGGGATACCTTGTTTTCATTTGCGTCTCTGCTTGGCTGGCTTCTGGCGTGCAGTATCGGTTCGTTTTTGGAGAGGAATCCGCCCTTCAGTCCGCTCAAGAGAATCAGGGCGCGGATGGACGTAGCGATCTCGACCGAGCCGTTGAGCTCAAGCTATCAGCCCGCACATTCAGTGATCTCGGGGAAGTCATCCGGCTTTGTGAAGAGGCCTTGAAGAAGGGGCTCAGCCAGGAAGACACCGAGTTTGCAAAGCAACTTTTGGCGGCAACGCGTATCCAGCGGGGCATGATGATTGGCCAAACCCTCCTCGGCGGGCTGACCGTTGACCGGAATTGGCCAGCATTTCGCACGCTAGCGCTCGAAGACCTTGAAAAAGGCCTGGCCGCCGCTCCGGATCAACCAGAGGCCTGGTTGGTTGTCAGCCAGCTCCAAAGTTTGCCCGGCGGTGACCGGGAGAAGGCCCTCGCCGCTGCCTCGAAGGTCGTCGAATTGGCTACCGACAATCCACGGCTCGTGGCACGAGCGTTAATTCTTCGGGCGGAGTTGGTCGAGGATAAGGAGAAGGCCTTGGCCGACCTTGACAAGGTCGTTGAGCTTATGCCGGATGACCCCGATCCCCTGCGATTACGAGGCCAAACCAAGCTGCAAGTGAACAAGTTCGAGGAGGCCCTCGCCGACTTCGATGCAGCACTTAAGCTGGAACCAAACCACGTCCCGACGCTCGAATCCAAAATTGATGCTCTTCTCGAGCTTAAGCGGTTCGACGACGCCCTAAAGGTGTGTGATGAGATCGAAAAGCTGGCGCCCTTGTCGTCGGAAGCAATTTTTCACCGGGCCCGAATTGCCGCGGTCCAAAAAGAGTTTGAAAAGGCGTTGGAACTTCTCAACAAGGCGGCGGAACTGGATCCCAAGAACCCCGCCATCCTGATGATCCGTGCTGCGGTGTATCAGGAGCTCAAGAAAACCGAGGAGGCCCTTAAAGATGTCAATGCAGCTTTAGCCCTCCGACCAGGAAATCCGGCTCTCCTTCGGTTACGTGCCGCCCTTTTAGCAGGCAGCGGTAAGTTCAGCGAAGCCATTGCCGATTTGGAACAGGTGCGAAAGGCCCAATCGCCGGAGGATCAGGTACTCCTGAATCTCCAGTTGGGTCTTCTCTATTCAGCCCAGAAGTATTACGGACGGGCAGTGGAGCATTTCACCAAAGTGCTCGAGGTCGAACCCAAGAATGTCGCTGCGTTGCGGGGACGCGGTGACGCACTTTTAAGCATGGGCCGGCAGGCAGAAGCGATCAAGGATTACGAAAAGGCTTTGGAAGTCGATCCCAAAGACAGCGGTGTCCTGAACAATCTGGCATGGGTGCTGGCGACATCGCCCGACGAAAAACTGCGGGACGGTAAACGGGCCCTCGAGTTGGCCAAACAGGCATGCGAATTGACTGACTACAAGGAGGCACACATTCTCAGCACCTTGGCGGCGGCTTACGCTGAGATCGGTGATATGGAAAAGGCCATCGAATGGTCCAGGAAGGCTGTCGAGCTTGGCGAAGGTGAGGAGAAAGAAGCCCTTCAAAAGGAACTCGATACCTACCTCAAAGGTGAAAAAGTCCGCGAGCTGTTGCAGGAACCCCCTGAGCCTGCAAGCAGCGAAGAGTCGGGGACTTCCTCTGAGCAGCAAAAGCCAGCGACAGACGATAAACCTGCGGAAAGCCCACCGAAAACCGATGACGGCGCATCCAAATCACCCTGATTTCTGCGCCTCGGCTAGACCGTCCGTGGGGTTAATACCACCTGGGTGTCTGGCAGTAAACCTGCGGAACTTCGGGATAACCTAGTGATAAGGCTGCCCCGTATCTCGGCAAGAGGGTTTCCGCCGACGCCCCTCTGGACAGAGGAAAAAGTTGCGTCTTATAATTAGATGAGCGGCTCGGGTAATCCGGGCGCGTGACCTATCGCGGGGTGGAGCAGTCAGGCAGCTCGCAAGGCTCATAACCTTGAGGTCGCAGGTTCAAATCCTGCCCCCGCAACTTGGGGTATGGGTTGCCCTCGTCAGTGTCCTTTTAGCAGATTTTTCTGGATTTGGGGAGGTTTACGGACAGCCTGATCCAGCCCGCCATTTGAGATTTCTCACAAGGGCTGTGGCTTTAATCTGGGCCCACCTCCGGCGACTCTTCGCCATTGTTTTTATTGCCACGACTCGCCGGTTCGCTTTCAACCGCGATGATCTTGTCGAGTGAACAGAGTTTTCTGGTGCCGTCGGGACCTTCTACAAGAACTTTTTGTGCGAGAAGCTCATGACCAACCACCGTCCCCTGCCCTTGGGCCGTCTGCACGACGGCACCAATGGGAGGGAGTTTTTCCAGCCATTCTTCGTACTGTTCGAATTCATACCGCAAGCAGCACTTCAGCCGCCCACATCGGCCAGAAATCTTTGCCGGGTCCAGTGTGGCCTTTTGCAATTTAGCCATCTTCATCGAAACGGGCGGGATTGTACCAAGATGGGTGTTGCAACACACGGGCCGACCGCAGTCGGCGTAGTCTGCGAGGAGTTTGGCCTCATCTCGTACACCGATTTGACGCATTTCAATCCGGGTGTGGAACTCCGCGGCCAGACGCTTCACGAGTTCTCGAAAATCGACCCGGCCATCTGCCAGGTAGTAAACAATGATTCTCTCGCCGCCGAAGATGTGTTCGACATCGACAAGGTCCATCTGGAGCCCTAATTCGGCGACGATACGCTCGCAAACCTCGATCTCTTGCGTCGCCTGACGGCGAATTCTCGCGGCTTCTCGTTCATCATCTGCCGTCATGAGACGAAGAATCTGCCCTCCAGGGGCATCATTTAGATGGGCCAGAACCCGCTCAGAGGCCTCCATAAGGACCTCGCCCACCTCAAGTCCCCGCTCCGTCCGCACGATGACTCGGTCACCGCGCTTGTAGCGATCCCCCTCTCGGGTGCTCGTGAAGACACCGAGAAACCGCATCGCGCCAAAACGAACGATGTATTGCGTGTCCATAGTGGAAAATTGCCGATCCTTGTTTCCCATATCAGGGACAACACCGTGTTTCTGCCGGCATCTAAATACCTCACCTTGTTGCCCAGGAATAGTCATGAGGAAATGATCCGACTTAGTAACTGTGACAAAATCGTTGGCTCACGAAATGCAGAGATCATGCACGTCGCCAAGAGCACGCTGCCTGTCAACAATAAGTATAGACCCCGTAGATTGGGCCTAACCTCCAACATTGCCAATCGTTTGGTTAACGCCTGGCCAAAGCGGTGCCATCCCTGGTAATCCTGATTGTTGCCGATGGCGCTTAACGTGGCATTTCGCCAACCTGGGGAGACGTGCAAAAAGAGCTGAACCCGCAAATTGGGCATGTGCAGACAATCACCGGCCCAACGGGACTCCGGATCAAGCTCCACGGCAGTTTCTGAAACCAGCGATCGCACCTCGTGAACCGATGCATTGAAAATCACCAGCTTTGGGGGAGCCGCAAGAATGAGCAACCCTATGACAAGGGTCAAAAGTACGATCGCAATCAGCCAGACGGTGGGACCATACGCAACGTAAACGGGCAGGGGCAGAAACAGTTCGACCGGCCCCACCACAATAAGCCCAATTGTGGCAAGCCCCAAAAGTACCCGATCTTGCATCCCGGTCATCACTACCGGTCGCCGCGCCAGGTTTAACGCTCCGATGACGATGAGATAGATGCCGACGGGCACAAGGGCCAAAAACCAATCCCATCCGGTCATTTTCTTCCTCTTTCCCTGCAAACGTGGCAGCCTAACGAACGTGAGAACGCTAGGCGGGCGACTCCCTACAACGTCATTGTAGTGGAGCCATGCGGACAGCGTCGAGACTCAGTAACACCTCAAAATGCCAGAAGAGGGCGAAAGTACGCAGGATGTCACCTTCCTCCAGGGGAGGATGTCTCCTCCCGACGGAAATAAATCCCGTTCTCCCAACTACGGTAAGGCTTGATCTCCAGACTGTTGCCTGCCATCCTCCACGGTGATACATTGTTCGATGTCCCTGTGTCCGTCAGTCGCAACTATCGACGAGGGAGGCTCACCGTGAACACCTTGACGAGAAGAAAGTTCCTTAAAGTTCCCGTTCACTTGGCTGTTGGCTCGGCGGGAATCGTGCTTTTAAAGAATTCCCAAAGTGTGTGGTCCTACCAGGCCAACCAAAAGCTGAATGTTGCACTGGTTGGGGTTTCGGGCAGAGGGGCGTGGTTCGTTCAGGCCATCCCCCAAATTGGCGAGAATGTGGCCGCTCTTTGCGATGCCAATGAACGGCGAGCGGCTCCCGCATTCAATCAATTTCCGAATGTGCCGAAGTTTCGCGACTTTCGCCAAATGTTCGACAAAATTGGCAACAGCCTGGACGCCGTCGTGGTTGCCGTTCCAGATCACAATCACGCAGTGATTTCCAATACGGCAATATGTCTGGGCAAGCACGTCTATTGCGAAAAGCCGTTGACCCATGACGTATGGGAGGCCCGGGTTCTGCGAATTAACGCGGCCAAATATAAAGTCGCCACGCAAATGGGAAATCAAGGCACGGCAACGCATGCCTTCCGCCGAGGCGTAGAGCTAATTCAAACGAAGGCGTTAGGAAATATTGAAAAGGTCTTTGTGTGGAAAGATAGCGGCGGATCGGGAGAACAGCCCCTGCCAAAAGGCGAGCAGCCAGTCCCCAGCTATTTGGACTGGGATGTTTGGCTTGGGCCGGCCGCAATGCGGGCCTTCCACGAGGATTGGCTGCATTGGCATAAATGGCGGGATTTTGCCACGGGAAACCTTGGGAACTGGGCTTCGCACTCAGCAAATATAGCCTTTATGGGATTGGATATCGCCAAGCTATGGGATCCGCAAGTCAATCCTAACCAGCGAATCCGAGTGACAGCCAAAGTCCAGGATCGGGCGGTGAACGCCTTCCCCAGTTGGGAAACTGTGGTCTGGAAAATCCCCCCACGCGGTGACTGGCCCGCTCTAGAGATTGAGTGGTTCAATGGGGCTGGGGCCCCTGGTAAACGAGACCAGGTGGAGTCGCTCATGGGAAAGAAACTCGATTGGGGAGACGCCGGACGCCGAAAATGGGACGATCACGCCGGTTGCCTCATCTGCGGCGATAAGCAACGTCTGCACGCAACGGGTCATAATTCATCATTTACCCTCCTACCATCAGGAAGAACTTCGGACGAAGAAGGGCCTCCGCAAATCTTGCCGCGATCGGGAAGCCACGAGCGAGAATGGGCGGCTGCTTGTAAGGGTGGGCCCCGTCCCATGTCGCATTTTGGATACTCGGGGCCTCTCACCGAGTTCTTGATGTTAGGAAACGTTGCCACATTATTCCCGGAGACGGAACTGGAGTTCGACCCTATCGAAACGCGGATCATCAATCACGCGGAAGCCGACGCCGCGTTGAGAAGGGTATATCGTCGGGGTTGGGAATTGAGTTCCTGATGAATGTAAGTCACCAATTGCTAAGGGAAGAGTTCCCATGCTACGGGTGTTTGTCGTACTGGCTTGCACATTGCTCCTGCTTTCTTTGACAAGTCTCTTTGCAAACGACGAAGCGTGGACGCTCATAAGCAGTCGGAATGGTGATCTCGAGCCTCCTAACGGGGGTGACCAACAAACATGCCTGGTTGTAGCCGATTTTGACAACGACGGTCTGCTCGATTTTGCCGTCGGAGAGCGCACGAAGACACCGTCTGTCGTCTGGTATCAATCGACGAAGCAAGGCTGGCGCCGCCGTGTTATTGAGCCTTCACCACTCAAGCCGGAGGCCGGAGGTGTGGCGGCCGATGTCGATAAGGATGGAGACGTCGACCTCATCTTGGGTCACGATTACAGCGGCAATGAGATTTGTTGGTGGGAAAATCCGTGCCCCGAATTTGATAAACCTTGGGTACGGCGCGCTATTAAGGCGTCGGGTCCGCGGAAGCATCATGATCAGACATTTGGCGATTTCGACGGTGACGGACGCCCCGAACTGGTGAGCTGGAACCAAGGTGGCAAGCAACTTCTTATGTTCCCCCTCCCGGATCATCCAAGGGAACTTAAAGAATGGCCATCCAAGACGATCTTTACCTGGAAGCAAGGCCAGGAATACGAGGGTTTTCCCAACACGCCTGTTGATATCGATGGTGACGGAACTCTGGACATCGTGGGCGGCGGGTGCTGGTTCAAGTACCGGGGGAACGGCCAGTTTGAACCCCAAGTGATTGACCCGACCATGCGGTTCACCCAGTGTGCCGCAGGCCAACTCATTCCTGGTGGTTTTGGAGAAGTGGTCTTTTCGCCTGGCGATGCTGATGGGGAGGCAAAGTGGTATCAATGGACGGGAAAAAAGTGGGAAGCCCACGTCCTAGGCTCGGTCATTCATGGTCACACCTGTGAGATCGGCGACATCAACCTGGACGGACACCTGGACATCCTCATTGGAGAAATGGGATCACCAGGGGCGGGCGACCGAGCACGAATCATCGTTTGGTATGGAGATGGTCGGGGAAACTTTGAACAAAAGGTTATTAGACAGGGTCAGGGAATTCACGAAGGCCGTCTTGCCGACCTTGACGGGGACGGTGATTTGGACGTGATCGTAAAGCCTTATCACCATAATGCCCCGCTGGTTGAGATCTTGCTCAACCCAATTCGGAGCAAGGGGGAATAGCACTGGCTGCCTTGGGAGTTCGAACACCTTTCTGAGAAAAACGAAATCGGCTGTGCCAACCGAAGTCGACACAGCCGATTATCGAAGGAGGTGGGCTATGCTTCTATTTCGTTACGCAACCCATCGCCAACTGGTTCGCGGAGTTGCAAAATTTTTGAGGCAATGATTCGGGAGGTTATCGCTTGGAGAACTGCGTCCCACGGCGGGCACCGTGAAGGCCGTACTTCTTCCGTTCCTTTTTGCGGGCATCGGCTGTCAAAAGCCCTGCATCTTTGAACGGCTTGTGCAGCTCTGGATCCATTTTAACCAGAGCACGCGCGATTGCCAACTTCACGGCGTCTGCCTGTCCAGAAATGCCACCACCAGCCACGCGGACAACCACATCCACAGACTCGCGTCGCCCGCTCATAATTAACGGCTGGAGAGCAACGTTTTGGTACAGCAAATTGGGAAAATATTCCTCCATCGGCCGCCCGTTCACGGCGATGATGCCGGTTCCCGGCCGAACCCGTGCCCTAGCCACAGCCGTTGCCTTCCGGCGTCCCACGGCAACCACGTCGTTTGTCCCCTTTCC
>JAKPII010000051.1 GCA_029549885.1 Planctomycetota bacterium | reverse complement strand
TCCTCTGGCCTGTTGGCACGCTGATACCTCTCAGCCTAGCGGGGGTGTGTTTGGTTCTGACCAAAAGCCGCTCGGCCTATCTTGCCTTACTTATCGGGATCATAGTCTTGCTTGGGGCAAGCCGAGCTTTACGGCAAAGACAGTGGCGACTTGCCCGTTTCGTTGTGATCAGTCTTTTGGTGGCCGCGACGGGCATTGCCGTTTTTTTACGCGGTCTCGATTGGGCTGTTCTCTCCGAGGCCGGAAAATCATTGAGCTTTCGCTGGCAGTACTGGGTGGCAACCGTGCAAATGATTAAGGACCATCCCTTATTCGGATGTGGTCCGGGCAACTTCCGTTACGCTTATCTTCACTACAAAGTGCCAGAGGCGAGTGAAGAGGTCTCCGATCCGCACAATTTTGTCCTGGAGCTAACGGCAACTGCGGGCATCCCTGCGGGTTTGATCTTCTCCATGGGGCTTTTGGCAACCATGGGGCAGCTTGTCAGACTCGGTTGGTGTGGACACAGTGGGCGTGAGCCGGTTTCCACCGTTGCTGCCAACGCTGTGAGTGAAAACGCCAAGGAGCGGCAAGTGTCCCCCTGGACGGCCGAGATCTTAGCCCTGGGGGCCGGTTTGTTGTTGGCATGGCCGGTTGGGTGGTTGTTTGGCCTGCTCAGCTCGGCCCCACAAACGGCGACATTTATTCTCGTGGGTTGTCCCGTGGCGATCCTTAGCCTGATAACATTGTGGCCCTGGATCGAGAACGGTCAGTGGACTCCCCTCATTGCGTTGGTCAGTCTGGTGGCCTTATCGGTTCATTGGCTCGCAGCAGGAGGGCTAACATTTCCCGGTGTAGCGTATTCGTTTTGGCTCCTTTGGGCCTTGGCTCAGGACGTGATCGAGGAGACTTCTCGTGCAGTTTCAACCTCGCCAAACGCTCAACCACCGTCTCACAAGTGGACTTTCCCGTGGGGAGCGTCCACGAAGGAGGTCCCGGTATCAAAGGTCGGGGCGTTCGCGGCCTTTGGGGCGATGGCGGGTGCGGGGCTCCTTTGTTATTTCACGGCGTATGCTCCCGTGCTTGATGCCCGTGGTTTGATGGCCGAAGCAGCCAGGATTAAGGCCGTTTTTCCTCCTAGGGCAGAAGAACTTTTGCGTGCCGCCGCCAAGGCTGACCCCTGGGCTTACGAACCGTGGCTGCGGCGACTGGAACTTTGGGTGAATACGATTGCGCCTTCGGATAACCGCGACAATTCACCGAGGGCGAAAACAGCGGCGACGCCAAGTGCAATAATCCAGCCTCTTTGGGCTGATCCTACGGCAGAGTTGGACGAGTGCGCGGTGAATCTGCTCAGGCGGGCGAAAAACCACCACGTCGTCCGCTGGAATTTGGCGATTGCATATCAAAAACTGGCGCAGGTGACGGGAAGCGCAGACCCGCTTCATCGTGCAATTAAATATGCCGCGGACGCCATCCGTCTTTATCCCACTCAGGCCATCTACTACGTCGGATATGCCGACATGCTCCGGCAGGCGGGACGTCTCCGCGAGGCCCGGCAGGCCGCCCAAAAGGCCCTTTGGTTGCACGAGGTTACACCCCACCAGGATCGCAAATTACCTGATGAAACTGTTACCAGCTTGAATGCGATCCTCAAGCTTGATCCAAATAAGGAAACCGACCGTCAGCCGCCGCCTTAAGTCGTCTCCAGGTTGCCTTCGATTTCGCGGTAAACCCCTGAAGAGAAGGAACCGCGCTCATTCCCCGGCATTGCGGATCGGGCGAAGGAGAATATCCTTAAAGCGAATTTGGAGGGTACCTCCCGGATGAATTTGCAGGGCGATATGGCCGGTCAATCCTACCCGGCGAAGTTGGTGGGCGTCATCATCGAGTCGCCCTTGGCCCATGTAATCTGCGATTGGTACACCGTTGACGAATGTCTGAATCCGGAACCCGTGGCACACGATGCGAAGATCGTTCCAAGCATCTTTTGTGTCTGGATGATCGGCGTGGAACCATTTCCATCCCTTCGGCGCGTGTTCTGGTTTGGCGTTGGCGGGACGCCCAACGTCAGGCCATAGCCAAATTTGTGCCCCCCGTGTTTCGTCATAGATGAAGCCGCAACGCCATGGACCAGGCGGATTGATATCCACCTGTGGCCCATCCATGTAATATGCCTCGTCGTCATAGCGACTCCGGACCTGCACCCCACTGTTACCGGTGGAAGTGGAGAAAGTTTGGACCTTTAGGCAAAGCTCAAAATCAGCGAACTCTTTCTCGGTCATGAGCCAAATATAGTTATGGGGGCTGCCTGGAGGGACGTCTGCCATGATGGTGCCATCGACGACCTTCCAATAGCCACGTTTGTCGTTGTCCTGTGGCTTGCACTTGACGACCCAGCCGTTTAGTGTCTGACCATCAAACAACCGAATAACCTCCGGCGTGTCCTGGACGCTGGCTTCCTCTGCGACGGCCATTAACCCTACACAACAGAGGACCGATAACAAGCCAATCACCCCCAGCCGGCAGACCAACGGCCTTGCGTAACTTGCCTTAAAGAGCCATCTTGCCATGTGCTAAGTCCTTTTCTTGAAACGGGCAGATTTCGGTATGTCGTAAATAAAGCATTTCGTATTATGATGCCAAAGTTCGGAGGCAAAATCAAAATGATGCCCTAAAACCCGGCCGACCGAACGGTAACACGCGATCCAAGCGAACCTTACGCTCAGATGACATGTCCGACTTGAGGGGGACTCTCTGAAACCGGCAGACGGGCTCCCTGACGCCGGACGGCTTGTCATTCCCCTTAAGGAGCGTTAGGATAGTCATTTTACGCAGAAAGCAGGAGTCATCAGCGGTTATGAGACACATCCTGACAGCACTTGTGCAGAACGTGCCTGGGGTACTCTCGCATATTGCGGGGATGCTCGCCTCGCGCGGATATAACATTGACAGCTTAGCCGTCGGTGAAACCGAAGACCCGCGGCTTTCTCGGATGACATTCGTGGTTGTGGGTGACGATGCCGTTATCGAGCAGGTACGAAAGCAACTGGAAAAGATCGTCACGGTCGTTCGCGTGGACGACGTAAGCAGCCGCGATTACGTCGAGCGAGACTTGATGCTGATTAAGGTTGCGGCCCCGCACGAAAAGCGAGGCGAAATCCGCGAGCTCGTGGAGATCTTCCGGGGACGCATCGTGGATGTGGCTCCGCAAAGCATGATTATCGAAATATCGGGCCAGGAAAAGAAGGTGGAATCCTTCATCGAGTTGATGCGCCCCTTCGGCATTCTAGAACTTGTTCGGACCGGACGAATCGCCATGGTAAGGGGCGAAACGACGTTAAAGTTCGACGAAAATAACAACGGTCAAGAGTACTTGGTGAGTCACCTCGCGCGCTAAGCGCTAAGAGTCGGGATAACAGTCCAAGATAAACAGGAGTTTCCGTCATGCCGGCGAAGATTTATTACGATGAAGATGCCGATTTGTCGCTTTTAAAAGGGAAAACCGTGGCCATCATCGGGTATGGCTCCCAGGGACATGCCCACGCCCAGAATTTGCGTGACAGCGGTGTTCGTGTCATTGTGGCCGAGCTGCCCGGGACGGCCAACTACAAGCTCGCCGTTGAGCACGGGTTCCAGCCCATGTCGGCAGAGGAGGCAAGCAAGCAGGCCGATATCATCACCATTTTGCTGCCGGATGAAATTCAGCCCGATGTGTTCCGCAGTTCAATCCGACCGAACCTACGGGCGGGGAATGTGATTGTGTGTTCCCACGGCTTCAATGTTCATTACGGGCAGTTCGATATTCCAGATGGCGTGGCGGCCGTCCTCGTGGCACCCAAGGGGCCGGGGCATCTCGTGCGATCAGAATTCGTCAAAGGCGGTGGTGTCCCCTGTTTGGTCGCCAATGGTCCGAACGGCACCGAGGAGACATTCAAGCTCGCTTTGGCTTATGCCAAAGGTATCGGCGGGACCCGCGGCGGCGTGATCGAGACCACCTTTGCCGAGGAAACCGAGACTGATTTGTTCGGCGAGCAAGTCGTCCTCTGCGGTGGCGTTAGCGAATTGATTTGCGCCGCTTTTGAAACGCTTGTGGAGGCTGGTTATCAGCCGGAGTTGGCCTATTTCGAATGCATGCACGAGTTGAAGCTAATTGTGGATCTAATGTATCAAGGTGGTCTGAGCTACATGCGGTATAGTATCTCCAATACCGCAGAGTACGGTGACTACACGCGAGGACCGCGTATTATCAATCAGCAAACGCGGGCGGAAATGAAAAAGATTCTGGCCGAGATTCAATCCGGGGCCTTTGCCAAGGAGTGGATTCTGGAAAACAAGGCGAACGCCCCCATGTTTAAAGCTCTACGGAAAAAGGCCCGCGCCCATATGATTGAGGAGGTTGGCCGGAAGCTGCGAAAAATGATGAAGTGGATCGACGCCAAAGAGGTTTGATCTCCACCGTTTGATTCATTGGTCTGTCGCTCGCCCAAACTTGCTCCCTAGCAGGTTTGGGTTTTTTCTTTCTTGTGGACCGAGGGCCATGCCACGGTCGAGGACATAGCGGTCTGGCCACCGATTCGCCTATAATGTTGTGGTGCCTGTGGATGAAAGCCTGGTCTTCAGGAAATTGCTTCTTAGATGCTTTATTTGCGAAGAACACTTCAAATACGATAGGGTTGATCTATGTCAGATTCGTCAGCCGATTTCAGCCGTTTTCATTGTCCTACGCCTCTTGCCACGCATGAGACAATCCAACTAGCCCACGGCGGTGGTGGGCGACTGATGCGACAGCTCATCAACGAGGTGTTCTTGCCCGCTTTTCGCCGTGAAGGTGACACCGAGGGTCTAAGACAACCGCCTCATGACAGTGCCGAAATTCGCCTGGGGGATGGCACTCGCATGGCCTTCACAACGGACGCCTTCGTGGTGAGCCCACTCTTTTTTCCCGGGGGTGACATTGGCAAACTGGCGGTGTTTGGAACCGTCAACGACCTGGCAATGTCGGGGGCGAAACCATTATGGTTGAGTGCCAGCTTTATCATCGAGGAAGGATTGCCCATGGAGATCCTCTCGCAGATCGTCAGGTCCATGCGCGAGGCCGCCGATGAAGCGAGCGTCCGGATCATTGCCGGGGATACGAAGGTTGTCGATCGGAATAAGGGGGACGGACTTTATATCAGCACAACCGGCCTAGGATGGATTCCGGAGGATGTTCACATTTCGCCGGCACATATTCGACCGGGGGACAAGGTCATCCTCTCCGGCGATATTGGGCGCCACGGTATCGCCATTATGTCGGTGAGGGAAGGGCTACAGTTTGATAACGCCTTGCCGAGTGATTGCGCACCACTTCATCGGATTGTGCGGGCCATGGTCAAGCACAACGCGCGGGCCGTGCATTGCCTTCGGGATTTGACCCGGGGTGGGCTGGCAACCGCGCTCAACGAGTTGGCACAGGACGCCCATGTGGGGTTTGTCATCGACGAATCGCGCATCACGGTGATGCCGCCCGTCGCATCTGCTTGCGAAATGCTGGGACTGGACCCCTTGTACGTGGCCAACGAAGGCCGGTTCGTAGCCATCGTCAGCCCCGAAGCAGCGGATGATCTCTTGGAAGTGATGCGGGGACAAGGCGAGGCCGTTGGACTGCAGATCATTGGCGAGGTGCGGGCACAACCGGCCGGAGTTGTCGAGCTTAGAACAGCCTACGGCAGTTCCCGAATTCTCGATTGGCTTTCCGGAGAGCAAATGCCGCGGATTTGTTAGCTTACGCCAGCGTGACCGTTTCCTTGCCCATATGTAGGACATCAATGAGGGGATACACCATGTACCAAGTGTTATGCTGCGGAATGTTCATCCTCGCTGCCACCGGTTTGTCGGTTTACGGACAGGCTGAGGAGGCATCTCCAATTTTTGCCGATTCATTCCGAGAAAAACTGGCCGAGGGATGGGCCTGGCTGCGAGAACTGCCCGGTGGCTGGAGGATCCGCGAAGGTGGCCTTGAGATACGCGCCTTGCCCGGCGACGCCAATACGGTCAAGAACGCCCTTCTGCGGCCTGCGCCCGATCGGACGGCTGGACCATTTGCCGTGGAGGTCACGGTATCAAACGTCACGCCACCAACAGTGCAATACGAACAGGTGGGCATTACGTGGTACGTGGATGAGAAGCCCGTTTTCAAATTGGTCAAGGAACTCATTGATGGTAAGATATACATCATTCCGGGGCGAAAACCCGTCGAAAACGTGCCCATCCGCTTGCGGCTCGTAATTGACGGAGACCGCTGGACGGCGCAATATCGTCCTGCCGGTGAAAAGGAGTTCTTGGTTGCGGCCGAGGGAACCTTACCACCGCCGGCCAATGACCATGTCAGTCTGCAATGTTATCATGGTCCTGAGAATGCAGAACACTGGATGCGATTCGAAGACTTTCGCATCCTCCGGTTGCCTAGCAAACGTTGATCGAAAGAACTTAACGGGGTGGGAGGAAGTTGGCACTGAGGAATGATCTTCGGTGTCGTCACGCAAGTTTAACCATTTTTAAATCACCAAAAATCACACCTAAATACCTACGTGTTTTGGCAGAGTATTGTAGGAATCCTGTGTTGACGGGCTTTGTCCTTGAGGAGGTCGAACGATGACACGGTGCGCGGCTATCTTGGGTGGTTTGTTGACGGTATGTCTGCTGGCCAGTGGGACTTGGGCCGAATCAACGAGCTCCGCGCAAGGGGGAAAGATTCGTGTCCTTTTGACATATGGCGGCCACGGCTTCGAGGAAAAGCCATTCTTCGAGATGTTCGACAATATGGAGGGGATCGAGTACAAAGCCATCAAATTGCCGGATCAAGCCGATATGCTCAATCCCAAGGCAGCAGACGAGTTTGATGTTATCGTCATGTACGATATGGTTCCCGCTATTTCGGAAAAGCAACAAGAGGCGTTCGTTGCCTTGCTCAAAAAGGGCATCGGTGTGGTATCGTTACACCACAACATGGGTGCCCATCGTAATTGGGACGAATTCCGAAAAATCATCGGTGGCAAGTTCATCCTCGAAGATTGTGTGATTGATGGACAAGAGTACAAGAAATCAGGCTGGGCTCACGGCCAGGATTACAAGGTGATCATTGCTGATCCTAACCATCCAATCACCCGGGGATTGAAAGATTTCATCATTCACGATGAAACCTACAAGGATTATTACACGGCCCCCAATGTGCACGTCATCTTGAAAACGGATTGCCCGACGAATGACCCTGAAATCGGTTGGGTCACCAAATATGGAGAAAGCCGGGTATTCTACCTCATGTTGGGGCATGATAGCCTCGCCTGGAAAAACCCCAATTATCCCGTGATCCTCAAACGGGGGATCGAATGGGCGGCAGGTCGGCTCCAGTGAGAGCCGTGTTCTACCGTTAACGATTCTCAAGATGTCGGTTCCTTATCATTGGGAATAGGTCGCCACCATGGCACAGGATCAACGTGTTGTCGTAATCACGGGCGTCAGTCGGGGTCTGGGGCGGGCAATGGTCGATCGGTTTATCGCCCTCGGGCATCGTGTGGCTGGTTGCGCCCGATCTAAGTCCAGCGTCGATGAATTGAGCACGATCTATGGCGAGCCACATCTCTTCAGGGTTGCCGACGTGTCCAATGAGGCATCCGTGGCAGCCTGGGCCCGAGAGGTCATTGATCGGCTTGGGCCCCCAGATCTCCTCATCAATAATGCCGCCCTCATTAATCGAAACGCCCGACTGTGGGAAATTGGAGCGGAAGAGTTTCAGGCCCTTCTGAGGGTAAACGTGGGTGGAATCCATCTCACGGTGCGGCATTTTGTACCTGCCATGTTGCAGCGGAAACGTGGCGTCATCGTGAACTTCAGCTCCTACTGGGGGCGGTCGGTGGCCCCTGAAGTGGCTCCCTATTGCGCAACGAAGTGGGCGGTAGAGGGCCTCACCCAGGCTTTGGCCGAGGAACTGCCGCCAGACCTTGCCGCTGTAGTAGTGAACCCTGGCATTATCGACACAGCAATGCTACGAAGCTGCTTCGGTGCCCAGGCGGCTGCTTATCCCAAACCCGGCGATTGGGCCACCCGCGTGGTGCCTTTTCTCTTATCGTTGAACCGCTCCCATAACGGTCGGTCGTTGACGGCTCCTTGGTCTGACAACCCTGAAGATTAGCCCGGGCTGGATGGGGTGGTTAATCGTTCTGGCACATCAAGATTGTGCCTTCTGAGGTTTTTGCGTTGCCCGACCCAAACCGGCCGCGTGTGGAACTTAATGTCCTCAACAAATATCGTTGGCTGTTTATAAGAAGGACCGTTTGGGTTTAGTGGGCGACCGAGGTTCGGAAAAATCCGCACTGATTACCTGACCTGAAATTGGTCGAAAAAAGTAATGACTCCAAAAAGGCTCGCGTAACGACGGCCATGGGTTTTGGGGAAAAAGCGAAGATGGGTAAGATTTGACGGATTGAGAATTGCGGCCAAAAATACATTAGAGGGATTAGAGAAAATGGGACAGTTAGGAAGCGTGTGCAATTCAGGGATTACGGATTCCTTTGCCACCCCTGCCACCCCTTTCCGTTTTTGTTCGCCCATGGCCGACCCTTTCGAAAAATGCCGGCAATTCTTGCATCAGCCCTACGGAACCTCCGGTGAGGAACGTGATCTTGCCGAGGCTGTCTATACAAGTCTTTGTCCGGCTGCGAACGCGGGACCGTTCATGGAAATGGGAGGGCGTCGCTATTTGCAGTTTGGGACCAATGATTACCTGGGTTTGGCCAGTCATCCGGCGGTTCGGCAGCGTGCCGCCGAAGTCGCGGCGGAGTACGGCGTGGGCCAGCCGATGGGATCTAGACTCCTCACCGGATCTGTAGCCCAACACTTGGAACTCGAATCGAAGTTGGCGCGATTTAAGGGGACAGAAGACGCCATCGTGTTTTCCGCGGGAGCCCTGGCGATGATAGGCGTTTTGACAGCACTGGCCGGGGCCAACGATGTGATCTTTATTGACGAAAATGCACATGCCACGTTAAGACTCGGCGCTCGGGCTTCGGCCGCCACAATTCGCGTTTTTCGCCATAATGACGTGAACCATCTCGAAACCCTTCTCGCCAAGACCGATTCCAAGGTGGGAAAGATTGTCGTGGTCGATGGCGTTTACAGCATGCAAGGGGATGTGGCGCCACTGCCCGATCTGGTTGATTTACGCCGCCGCTTTGGCTTTCGCCTGTTCGTTGATGATGCCCATGCCAATGGCGTCTTCGGTCCCCAGGGTCGAGGAACGCCTGCCCATTTTGGGGTCCAGGACGAGGTCGATCTCCACCTTGGGACCTTCAGTAAGGCCTTTGGGACGATCGGGGGGTTTGCCGCAGGCTCTTATGAGGTGATCACCTATCTTCGCTATCATGCACCAACCTACATCTTTACGAAGGCCCTCCCGCTTGTGGTGACAGAGGCCACCATGGTTGCTTTGGATCTCTTGCAGGCAGCCGATGACCGGCGGGCAACGCTGTGGGAAAACGCAACACGATTGCAAAGCCTTCTTCGGGAGGCAGGTTTCCACGTTGGACCGACGCAGTCGCCCATCACGCCAATTTACGCCGATGGACTGAAGGCCGTTTATTGGGCCAGGCAACTTCGGGAGCGATTTGCCATCTGGGGTGCCCCCTCC
>JAKPII010000013.1 GCA_029549885.1 Planctomycetota bacterium | reverse complement strand
TGGGGTAGATAGGCATCCCGGTCTTGGACATTCTTGAACGTCAAGATAAAGCAATGCGTAAAACCTTGAGAAAGGTTCTCCACGCTGCAATCGGTTCCCCATTCAAAGCCGGCGATCTGAGGGATCTTGCTTGGCAAGGCTGCAAAGGCCTTTTCGATCTTGGCAATGTCTTCAGGAGAGGTGCCATCCTTGAATTTAAAAAGGACGACGTGACGAACTTGCCCGGCGTGGCTGAATTTCGCTTGAGATTCTGCGTACAGTTGTACGACGAGACCACCAACGAGCGCAAGTAGGAGAGCCGCAATCAAGGCCACTTTCTTCTTCATGTTGTCCTCCTCTCCAATTGAAAGTACCGAAACAACCTAACAGTCATCGCCCTAGTTATTCCGCCGGTTTTGGCATGAGGGCACTTAATTCCTTCATGACGTTTTCGTATCGTTCATCACCGGCCAGATTTTTCATCTCTTGAGGATCATCTTGATGGTCGTATAACTCTCGCCCCTGTTTGCCACCATCCCACTCTGTATAGCGCCAGCGATCTGTTCGAACCGAATACCCCATGACAAGCCTAGTCTTTCCGCCACCGCGCGATACCTGGGTGAGGGCATGTGACTTGCCAGGATGGGCAGGATTATTGAGAATCGGTACCAAACTCATCCCGTCTAGGTTCTTGGGAACTTCAAATCCGCAAAGATCGACCAAGGTCGGATAGATGTCGATCATTTCGACAATCGCCTGAGTCGATTGGCCAGCCGTCTTCATTCCTGGAACGGCAATAAGCAGCGGCACGCGAGCCGACTCTTCGAAAAGGGTCCGTTTCTGCCACAAGCCGTGCTCATGCATGTGATAGCCGTGATCGCTCGTCATGACGATGATCGTACGCTCTCGCAGATGAAGTCGTTCTAAGGCGTCGAGCACGCGGCCCAATTGTGCGTCCATGAACGTGATCGCGGCGTAGTAGGCTTGAATGGCTTGCCTCTTTGTCTTTTCGTCCATCGCCTTTTCTTCAGGTTTCAGCGTGATGGCGAGGGCAGGGATCGTACTGAAATAGTTCTCCGGGATCGTAGGCAAGGGGACCAATTCGGGAGGATAAAGGCTGAAGTACTTCTTTGGGGCGACATAGGGTGTGTGCGGACGGTAAAACCCGACCGCGAGGAAAAATCGCTTGTCCTTGTTCTCTTCGAGCAGACGAATGGCCTCCGTGGCTCCAATGCCGTCGGTTTGCTCTTCGTCGGTCCCGTCTGCGGCCAACCAACTGAGTGTACCCCCAAACTTGCCCGGTTCCAGGCTGAAAATCTTGTCTTCCTCGTCCTTGTCGCGTCCACGAGGATTAATGACCAAATCCCAAGATTGAGGGTCATCAAGGCCACTTGTGCCGATTTGCCCGGGCACCCCGTAGTGAAATAGCTTTCCCACACGGGCAACGAAATAATTTTGTTTTCGGAAAAACTCCGGCATGGTTACGCAGTCGGGAACGTTCTTCCGAAAATGAACGGCATTGTCATACACACGCGTATGATCCGGGCGAAGTCCCGTGAGAAAAGACGCTCGGCTTGGGTTGCAAAGAGGAAACTGACAATAAGCTCGGTCGAACCGCATGCCCCAACGTTGCACACGATCCACGTTGGGGGATTTCACCATCGGATGCCCATAGGTCGATAGCGCTGTGTTCAAATCGTCGGCAATCACGAAAAGCACATTGTAGCGACCACGTGAGCTTTCTTCTCCGTGCACGACTTGGCCGATGTGGCAAACACAAGAGGCTGCCACGAGCGCGAGCGGAACCACACGACTTCGAAACATAAAGCACCTCCCCAAAAAACCAAACCCTAGATTCATCGACCTTCGCGCACGCCGACTTCCCCAAGAATTTGACTCGGGGGAGTCCAGTGTTCGGCCTCGACGATGTGGTCATTCTCAAAACGCAGCGTTTTGGGATCAGTGCGATTATAGCGATAAGGCGGCACTCCTGGCAAACACACAAGGGTATTGTGGCTCAACGTGATTTCCAGTGCGCGATGGAAGCGTAAAGGACTTCGCCCAATATTGAAAATTGTTTGACCTTCCACAACGATGTCACTGCTGCCTTCGTCCATAAAGATGCCGTTGCTTTCCGCTCCATCTTCGTTGGGAGGAATGTCATGAATGACGTTGCCCAAGAGTTTCGTACCCGGTTGACGTCCTAATGTGTAGATCCCGCCGCCATCATGCAGGATGAGCATGCAATGATGGATGTGGTTTCGTGCAACAGTGTTAACCCGACACCCGGTGGGCGAGTCATTCCAACTCCATCCCACGGATACGCCCGTGTAGGGTAGGTACCCAATTTCATTGTGCTCGATGACGTTGCCAGCAGCGATCCCGACCCACACGCCGACAGCTTCAAAAAACTGGCGGCCGCAATGGGTGATCCGATTATCCCGGACCATGATTCCCCATGTGCAACTGTTATCGTAAGGTGATTCCCAATCCACCGGAGCCTCAGACTTGGGACGTGTCATCGTCTCGCCGATATTAATTCCATTCCCCGAAATATCGTCGAAAACGCACCTCTCGACGGTACACTGACGGCATTGCCGGCGAAACCATACGCCTGATGAGCCCAGGTGTTGGAAGTGACAGCGAGTCAGTTGGCAGTTCTTGGCAAAATCAAATGTCACGGCCGCGGGCATGATCTCTCGGCCAGCTCCTCCATTCACTCGCGGTTCGTAAACGGTCGCCTGACCGGCGGCATAACCGGCAGCCGGTAGATCGAACCGGCAATGCTCAAAGGTGATTCCTTCAATGGTGAGGTTGGTGACAGGTTTTCCGTGGTCTAAATCCCCGACGATGCTGAAAAGGGCAGGAGCAACCGGCGCAATGGCTTCCAGCGTTTCCAAGGATTCTCCTTCCCGGGGCAAATAGATCAGTTTGCCTGTGCCATCGTCCAGGAACCATTCACCCGGGGCGTCCAGGAAATCCTCACTGTTCTCGACAAAATAACGGGCATGGGGCCAGTTTCCGATGGCGTAATGAGGAGCGGAGCACCCCACCCTTTGCGAAAAAGTAACCTCAAGGGTATCGGGGTGAAAACCCGCAATCTTCACCCGCGATGTGGACCAATCGTGTAAATAAACAAATTCGGCCCCGGAAATTTTGCCTTTGAACAACCATGCATCTTGCGGATAAATAAACAGGCTGGTGCGGCGGTCTGGGCCCGCTTTGTCGATACGGACAAATCCCTCATTCGGCGATCGAGCTCGCGTCGCCCGGCGACCATTCACGAAAAGCTCGCGAAAAATCCATTTCCCCTGAGCAACCTCAGGAATGACAACCTCAAAACGATTCCCGACCTTTTGCCAACCCGAAATAACGCGGCCGCCACTAATAACAACCTTTTTGCCGGCTTCACCACAAATTACCAGTTTGCCGGGGCCAGGTGAGTGTTCCGGCGAGATCGTGACAGGTTCGGCAATTCGATAAATCCCTTCCGCTAGAAGGACACGGACGTCGGCTGCAGCCCCGTCACGCTGTCGGACGGCCTTGACGAGCTCCATGGCGCGGGCGAGCGTGGCAACAGGCTGATCTGCCGTTCCCCGGTTAGTATCTTTTCCTTGCGGCGAGAGGTAAATCGTGGTTTCCGCGGCTACGGTTGATGCCGCCAGCGAAATGGCTAGCATCGCCCCAGGTAGGAAACAAACGATGTTCGATTTCATCATGGCGTCTCTCCCTTCACGCTGTCTTTCCGAACTGGACGCTACACCATCCCCGCGGAGAACAAAAACGTTTACGTTTCCGACAGCCGAGTCCTAAAGCAAGAGGGCAACGGTACCGCTACTTGCGCCCTACTGTTGCTAACCACCAGCGGTAGGTATCGGCCACGGTCTGCTCGGGGGGAATTTCTGGCTTCCAATGGGTGTGACTTTGAACCTTCCGCAAATCGGCGATTGGATCATACTTGATTCCAGGATGAGTTTCAACAACCTCACAATGGGGATTGGCGAGGAGTCGCAATAGCTCAAAAACCTGGGCACTTGTGCGCGGCACACCAGAACCGATGTTATAGACCTCACCAGGCACCGCAGAGTCTGCCAGAAGGCGGTATGCCCGCACTACGTCCCGAACGTCGCACAGATCAATCGTCGCCTGCAACGTGTGAACCTGGATTGTCTGCATGCCCCGCGCAAATTGGGCAGCCCATGAGGGAAGCATCATTCGCTCGGATTGTCCTGGACCTGAATGGGGAAATGCGCGAACGATGATCGCATTAAGCCTATCCTCCTTGAGGGCAGCTTGTACAATTTGTTCCGCTGCCCATTTGGTCTGGGCGTAGGCATTGCGGGGATTAGCGGGGTACTCTTCATCAACAAATGTCACCTTGTCCTGCGGGACGCGATAAAGATGGCTTGTGCTCACAAAGATGAATCGCGGGCCACTACTGGTCTCATTCAACAGTTCGATGATGCGGCGTGTTCCTTCCACGTTGATGGCCCACGCCCTTTCATTCGGAGCCGTGTGACCGCAGTCCTCAGGCACAGATATAGCTGCCAAGTGATAGACAACCGTGGGGTCAAACTGGCGAATGCGGGCCTTGATGTCGTCCGGGCATTCTTTTGATTCCGCGAAGTCCCAGATAAGAATCTCGCCATCGTCAGGAAGGCGACCCCAAGAAGGCACTTTGGGAACCGGGGATGGTGCAAGTCCCAGAACCTGATCACCACACTCTACAAGATGCGCATACAGGTGACGGCCTACAAAACCGGTAATACCTGTAATCAGAGCACGGTGAGTCATGCGCATTTAACTGGATTACCGGTCCACAATGTCGCGGCTGACGTCACAATGGGTCCTACGGGCTGTTTTTCTTCGTGTCAAATCTGGCTCAATCAGGAGGTGGTTGGCGTGTTGCCTTCGGCATCTGAACCGTTGGTCGGCTCGGCTGGAATCCTCTTGACGGCCACGATTTGGTCTCCCTCATCTAGTGTCATCAGTCGGACACCCTTAGCATTGCGGCCGGTTTTCCGAATCTCATTGGCCCGAATCCTCTGAATCTTCCCTTTTGCTGTCATCATCAAGACTTCGTCGTCGTCGTGGACTGCCACGATACCGACTACGGGGCCATTCCTACCGCCTGTCTTGATGTCGCGGATGCCCTTGCCTCCACGTCGTTGCGTCCGATAGCAGTATTGGGAACCTGGTTCGTCGCGGTCATCATCGGTTTCGTCTTCCTCAGAAAGTTCCTCGCTTTTTGCCGCCAGTTCGTCCGTGCCTTCTGTCACTTCGTCCAAATCTTCATGAAGTTCCTCACCTTCGTCCTCTGAGTTAGGCCCAAATGGCGTTCGCTTCCCATAGCCATTTGCACAAACGGTTAGCAAGCATGCGTCTGGTTCGGCCACGACCACTCCCACGACCCGGTCGTTCGGAGCCAGTGTGATACCTTTGACGCCGGTTGCAGCCCGTCCCATTGGGCGAACATCGGATTCGCGAAACCGGATCGCCATTCCGTTGGCCGTGGCTAGAACGATCTCATCCCCCGGTTTGGTGATGACAACGCCAACCAGTTCATCGTCTTCGCGGAGTTTAATGGCGATGATACCGCCACGGACGGGACGGCCATAGGCAGACAGTTCCGTCTTTTTGACCAGCCCCTTCATGGTCACAAAGAGAAGGTAATGATTGGGCAGCGAAAAGTCTCGGACCGGACGGCAGCTTGCGACCCGTTCGTTGTCCTGCAAATTGAGCAAATTGACAATCGCCCGCCCTTTCGCATCCCGAGGCAACTCTGGCAGTTCATACACTTTTCGCCAATGTACGCGACCGAGATTGGTAAAGAACAAAAGATAATCGTGTGTGCTGGCCAGGAACACGTGTTCGATGGGATCTTCATCATCGGCACGGGCACCCTTGAGTCCCTTGCCGCCTCGCCTTTGCGCCCGATATGCCGAGACGGGCGTCCTTTTGATGTAGCCCGCCGAACTGATCGACACGACCATCATTTCATCGGGGATCAGTTCCTCCATGTCGAAGGACCCCACCTCCTGGTCGATGATCTCTGTGCGGCGGGCGTCACCATATTTTTGCTTGATGGCGAGTTGCTCCTCTCGAATGATCGCCAAAATGTTGCGTTCATCGGACAGAATGCGGTTATACTCGGCAATGTCCGCCAGCAGACGGCGATGCTCCTCAGCCAGCTTTTCTTGTTCTAGGTTGACTAACTGCCCTAGTGTCATGCGTAAGATGGCGTCGGCCTGTACCGCGGTTAGGAAGTACTCCTCGGACACCCCGCGTTCGGACCGGAATTGTTCAAATCCCGCCTCTCCCAAGGCCCGAGCTAACATGGCCGCCGGACAAGCGATTTTCATGAGCCGTTCTTTGGCTTCCGCCTGTGTTTCTGATGTCCGAATGACTTGAATGACTTCGTCGATATTTGCCAAGGCAAGCAGAAGCCCCTCCACGGTGTGTTTGCGCTGCCGAGCTTTGCCCAACAGATACTGTGTCCGTCGTCGAATGACGGTTACACGATGGCGCAGAAATTCCTGAAGGAGTTCCTTGAAATTGAGCAACCGTGGTTTCCCATCTACGAGCGCTAGGAGATTGATGGAGTAGGTCTGCTGGAGGGGGGAATACTCGTACAGTTGATTAAGGACGATCTCCGGATCAGCGTCACGCTTCAGCTCAAGGACAATCCGGACGGGCTCCTTAAGATCGCTTTCGTTACGGATGGTCGCAATGCCCGAGATGCGCCCCTCGTTGACCAGTTCGGCAATTTTTTCTTCAATCTTGTCTCGCTGTTGTTGGAATGGGATTTCCCGAATGACAATTCGATACCGATTATCGCGGTATTCCTCGATGTCAGCCCGTGCCCGAATGACAATCGTTCCGTGCCCGGTCAAATAACCCTGTCGAATACCGCGACGCCCACAAATAATGCCACCCGTGGGGAAGTCGGGACCGGGGACAATCTCCAAAAGCTCGTCAATTGTAACATCCGGATCATCAATCAAACGGACCAATGCATCACAAATCTCCGAGAGATTGTGCGGAGGAATTTCGGTGGACATTCCCACCGCGATGCCGGTGGCCCCATTGACGAGCAGATTCGGAAACTTTGAGGGCAGTACTGTCGGTTCCAAATGCCGCTCGTCATAAGTTGGAACAAAATCCACGGTGTCGAGGTTAAGGTCCTCCAGCATCATTGCCGCGTAGGGGGAAAGCCGGGCTTCCGTATATCGCATCGCCGCTGGAGGCAACCCCGCGATGGACCCGAAATTCCCTTGCTTGTCGATAAGGACATACCGCATGTTCCATTCCTGGGCCATACGGACGAGCGTCGGATAGACAACTCCTTCCCCGTGGGGATGGTAGTTCCCGCTCGTGTCGCCGCATATCTTTGCGCACTTCACGCGGGCTGCTCCAGGACCTAGGTTGAGGTCATTCATCGCAACAAGAATCCGCCGCTGAGAGGGCTTGAGTCCATCCCGAACGTCGGGTAATGCCCGACTGACGATTACGCTCATCGCGTACGTGAGGTAGCTGGACTTCAGCTCGTCTTCAATAGCCAGCGGAATGACTCGGCTGCCAGTTTCCCCTTGGGGAGACCCCCCGGCTGGTGTCCCCGTGCTATTGTCGTTTTCTTCAAACTCTGTATCTGACATAAGATATCACCGTGCCCAAGAAGGTTTTCTTCGCGGTTTGACCCATTTGCGGCTGTAATAAGCCCCTTACGGGCCATCATGGCCGTAAACAGTTAGCATATCAGATTTCCTCCCTTCCGACAATCGCGGGGTAAGCGCATTAGTTGATCGCAAGTATTGATCTAGCCGTTACTTGTGATCAACATTTGCGCCTCAGGCAAGATAGGCGAGTTGACTCGATGGAGAACGAGGGGGCACGTTGGGGTGGGGCTTGTCGGTCGCCAACTTAGTGACGATATTATTCAGTATCCGAGATGCGTTAAGGACTGCCGGAGTGGCGGAATGGCAGACGCGCTGGACTCAAAATCCAGTGGCCTTCGGGCCGTGTGGGTTCAACTCCCACCTCCGGTACTTCGCTTCTTCGGGCTGGGTGTCTTCTCTGGCCGGTTCGTGGTGCTTAGTCAGCATTTCATTCGAAGGGCTTTTTGACCAGTAGCTTGCGCACTTTAGAAAACCGCGCAAGATTGGTTTCTCTCTCTTGTGGTCCGGTTTTTTCTGGACCATCTTTTTTGGAACGTTTCCGTTGGCACTTCGCAGTAACTCCAAGCGGAAAGACAGGTTCCGCAGGGTTTTCCCCCTTTAACTCGTGGACAAACCTCCGGGCTGCAAAAGAACGCGGTTGGTTTTTCTCCCTTGGTGAAAAGTGTCTTACGGCGACACCAAAAGCTTTCCTTCAGTCTATTGACACCGCACGGTAAGACGTCCACGATACAATGGTCTTCCCACAAGGGGGTAGCGACCAGGTTTCCCGCAAGGTCACACGGGCATGCGCCTCTAGGGGACATTGTGTGGTTGTGCGTGGGCGAATTCTCTGATAGCCGAAGGTTTGCCGGGATGAATGTTAAAGCGATGACATTTCTGTTGGGAAAAACTTTGCTGTTGATTGGCTTACTGATTGCGCGGGATGCAGGGAGCGGGACGGCGTTTGCCTCGAACCCGCTCGTCTTGTGGTATAACTCGCCGGCGGAGAAGTGGACGGAGGCCGTGCCGATTGGTAATGGCCGCTTGGGGGCGATGGTCTTTGGTAAGACCGACTGTGAACGGATTCAGATCAACGAGGATACGGTTTGGGCGGGGTCGCCACATGACTATTCTCATCCCGGAGCTGCCAAATACCTACCGGAGATTCGACGCCTGTTGTTCGAAGGGAAACAAGAAGAGGCAACCGCCCTGGCTATGGAACACTTCATGAGCGTTCCTTTGCGACAAATGCCGTATCAACCTTGTTGCGACCTGTACCTCGATTTCGGTGAAAACGCAAAGGTCTCGTCATATCGGCGCGAACTCGACCTCTCGTCGGCAACAGCCATTACCAGTTACCAAGTCGACGGGGTTACGTACAAGCAGACGGTCTTTGCCAGCTATCCCGACCAAGTCATCGTTGTGCGTGTCACGGCCGATAAGCCCGGTTCCGTCGGCCTCAAGGCCTCTCTCAAGACACCCCATGTGGAGCACGCGATCCAAACGGCCTCAAATGCGATCATTCTCCGCGGAAAGGTGTCAGACTACATCGATAAGCGGACAAAGGAAACAATGCCAAGTGCCATCCGCTTTGAGGTGCGCGCCCTTGTGCAACCGGAAGGAGGTTCTCTTGTCACGCATGATGAAGCCCTTCAAGTCTCCGGGGCCCACGCGGTGACGATCCTGCTGACGGCAGCCACGAATTACCGGGATTTTGAGGACGTTAGTGCTGATCCCTCTGCGCGTTGCGCCGAAATCCTCGAGAAGGCCAGAACAAGGTCGTACGAAGAGCTGCTGGCTCGACATATGGCTGACTACCGAAGTCTCTTCGATCGTGTGCAGTTTGCCTTGCCAAGCACGGAGGCAGCGCAACAACCCACAAACCTACGGATCCGCAATTTCGACAAACAAGACGACCCAGAACTTTGCGTTCTCTATTTTCAATTTGGACGGTATTTGCTGATCTCGAGCAGCCGTCCCGGCACCCAACCGGCGAACTTGCAAGGGATTTGGAACGAAAGCCTGTCACCTCCGTGGGAATCGAAATATACGGCAAACATCAATGTCGAAATGAATTACTGGCCGGCTGAGGTCTGTAACCTGTCGGAATGTGCGGAACCGCTTTTTGATGCGATAGAGGAAATAGCCATCTCTGGTGCCCGCACCGCCAAGGTGCACTATGACGCCCCGGGGTGGGTTCTTCACCACAATTTTGATCTCTGGCGGGGAACGGCACCCATCAATGCGGCGAATCACGGCATTTGGCCGACCGGAGGTGCCTGGTTATGCCAACATATTTGGTGGCACTACGAGTACACCCAAGACCGTGACTTTCTGGCCAAGCGTGGATATCCCCTCATGAAAGGAGCGTGTCAATTTTTCATGCACTATTTGGTTGAGGACCCTCGTTCACCGCAACGGTGGCTCATCTCTGGACCGTCCAACTCGCCCGAACAGGGCGGACTCGTCATGGGCCCCACCATGGACCATCAGATCATCCGCTATCTTTTTGCCACGACGGCCAAGGCGGCCGAAATCCTCGGCGTGGACGCTGACTTCCGTAAACGGCTTATGGAGATGCATGCGCGCATTGCCCCCAACCAGATCGGCGAATTTGGCCAACTCCAAGAATGGCTGGAAGACAAAGATGACCCAAACAACAAGCATCGGCATTTATCGCATCTCTGGGGTCTTTTCCCTGGTGAAGAAATCACGCTGCGTGGCTCGCCCGAATTGTGCCAGGCAGCGCGACGATCACTCGAATTTCGAGGGGACGGCGGCACAGGTTGGAGCAAGGCGTGGAAAATCAGCCTGTGGGCACGATTGGCCGATGGCGACCGGGCTTACAAACTGTTGAGCGAGTTGATTTCGCAAAGTACCTTGCCGAATATGCTTGACAATTGTCCTCCCTTCCAAATTGACGGAAACTTTGGTGGCACGGCAGGCATTGCGGAAATGCTTTTGCAAAGTCACGGCGGAGAGATTAATCTCTTGCCCGCTTTGCCGGCAGCCTGGGAAACTGGCAGTATCGCCGGACTGCGTGCTCGGGGAAAGGTAGGCGTCTCTATCCGGTGGGACAAACAATCTCTAGAAGCTCAGCTCAATCCTGAGGTTCCCCAAGTGATACGACTCCGTGTTCCAGAGAAGTTTACAAAAGTCACGATTTTTGACGAGCGTGGCGTGCCTGTAGAGGTTGGGGTCACAGAGGATGGTGCCCGCACGTTCTCGGCCAAGGCACAAACCTATATCGTTCGGGCTTCATTGGAGTACGAGCCTATCCCATAATCTCCCCTCGCCCGTTCGGGGGGAGAGGGGCCGGGGGTGAGGGTGACTCGAATCGCTGCCGGTTTTCTCGATGGACTCCGACGATCGCTTGCCCTCACCCCAACCCTCTCCCGAAGGGAGAGGGGGCTTTTTGGGATAGATTCATAGGTGTTTCAAATAGGAATTTCAAGAACCCATAGTACACAGGTAATCCGACTGGCGGCAGAGATGTGGGCTTGTGCAACCGGACTTGCACTGGAGACGCATGTGCTCAGAATGTCGCGCGTGTTTGGGTGTCCTGGCGTGTTGCAGAGGAAAAGTGGTAGTCTTTTTTTTCCTGGTGAGAAAGGTGGTTGCGAGGTGTCCGATATGATGAAAGCCACAATGAGTAACGTCTTTGCTGAATTGGTACTCGTAATATTGGTGGCGTTTGTGACGGAAAAGGTTAGTGCCGCCGAAAATGGTCCAAGCACGCTCGGAAAGAACGATCCCGTGCTAGAGCGAATTGATTTCATTTATAGCGAGATGGTTCCCCTGTCGTGGACGCCTCCTTCAGACCGGTGGCGTAACTTGGAACGTTCGATTGCGACGCTAAAACACGGTGGCACCCTTCGCGTGGTCATGCTTGGCGATAGTATCGTAAATGATACGAGCCGTTCGGCATGGGAAAAGCTCGTGGCACGCCTTTATCCTGGGGCCCACATCGAGAAAATCACGTCAGTACGTGGCAGCACAGGGTGTTGGTATTACAAGGACCCTAACCAGCTCGAAGAGTACGTGCTCAAGTATAAGCCCGACCTGCTCATGATCGGAGGTATTAGTCACCGCGACGATATCGAGTCTGTTCGGGAAGTGATTCGCGGTGTCCGGGCGAACTTGGAACCTGACCCCGAGATTCTTCTCATGACCCCATGTTTCGGCCACAAGGATCCGCGGATGGATCCAGAGTGGACATTCGAGGTACCCAAGGATGGCAACGACTTTCGGTCTCGACTAAAAAGACTTGCCGAGGAGGAAAACACGGCGTTCTTGGACATGACTGGACCCTGGGGCCAGTACATTCGTACCTGCGGGGAGGATATTCATTGGTTCAAGCGCGACATTGTCCACGCAAACGCCAGGGGTGAGGCGATTTTGGGCAGAATCTTGGAAAAGTTTTTCGCACCCTAACAGTGCGGCCTCAACATTCACTCGGCCAACTCAAGAGGGGCTGTTTCTTGTTGAAGCCGTTTGGCCCAAGAGGATCGCGCCACATCAAGTTGCGTTTGGGTGCTGGGACGGTCCTTGAGACCGAGGCGGAGCGTGCCCGGGACCATTTCAAACGTTGTCTGTGTCACGGACTGATCAGAAGAGGACGGCGCACCATTGGCCGCGATTAGCTCAGACTCCGTATCTGGGGCCAGCCGATAGCCACTGCGACGCTCCCCGGTGCTTTCTGCGAAAAAGGATTGGCCAGACGCAAGTTGGGCGAGACTTTCTTTGGCCGCGGTGTGTGACGGATTGTAAGCCAGCGCATTCTCCAAGGATTGCTTGGATAGATGGATGTCGTTACGCATCCATTGAACGTACGCCAGGTTGTACCAGGCGTCCGCCTCTCCATTGGCACGGCGAAATTGCTCCATGGCCTCTTCGTAGCGGCCCTGGAGTCCATACGCCAATCCCAGGTTATTACGGTACCGTTCCGAGGCAGGAGCCATTCCGACGGCTTTCAAGAGGGCCCTCTCCGCCTTCTCAGGTTTTCCCTGGAGCAAGTAACAATAGCCAAGGTCGTTGAATAGGTCTGGATTGGTCGGATTGAGACGGATGGCTTGGGCGTAAAGTGCCTCGGCCTCCGTATAGCGCATTTGGCGATCGCTCACAACCGCTAGCCGGTGGTAGGCCTCGTATCTTGTCGGGAAGCGGGCGATTAATCCTTCATAGGTCTTGCGTGCTTCATCCAGCTTGCCTAGCCTTTCCAAAGAACGCCCCTGCGCCAATTTGCGGGCATACTCGGCTTCTTCTTCCGCTTGCGCTTTCGACCCCTTTTTAGGGGCCGCTTGTGCCGTTTTCGACTGGTCGTCGTAAGCAAGAGTTGATCTTGATTGGCCTTCTAGAGGGCCTTGAGCCACCGACTCAGGACTCCAGGGGTACGAACGACATCCCACAACGAAGCAGACCAGGATCAGAATAGAAAGATATCCCCGAGTTTGGCGAGTCACACCGAGGTTCCTCATGAAACGGTAGGGCGTTGATAGAAGTTCCGCACACAGAGGCCCCGTAAATCGCACCACAAAGTACTACCTGGCCGGTAGCGCGTTATCGAAGACAGCTAAAGACGCCGGGCAAGGTCGCCGAGAATGTACCGGTCGTATTGATGGTATCGAATGATCGTCTTGGATAAGTTCAATCAAAACGAGGGATTTCCATACGCAACCCGCCCGATGTCATTTTTGCTCTACATCAGACGATGGTTTTTTCCGGGGATTCGACACCTGTGGCACGGGCGGCTTACGGTTGGCCGCCTCAATTCTGGCGCGCGCGGCATGGCCTAGATATTGGCGCAACACTTGATCGGACCGGAGGAGGCTTTCGCGTAGCGCGTCCGCCGACTGGGAATCATCAGAGTTATCCGCCAGGTTATCTGCAATGACTTCGTCGAGAAGCTTGAGAAGTGCCCGAACCATAGGGGTCTCGGCCTCGGTGGGAGTTTCAGGCTGCCCCTGACCCTCGGATGCCTGTGTGGACGGTGTCTGCGCACCACGGGCTGTTACTGCTCCTTGTTCCCTTGAGGGTTCTTGGCCAACCTGGGGAGGTTGCCCCTTAGTGGGGCGATCGCCCGAGCGGAAGCCACGGCCCGTTGCTCGCGGCCTGTCAGCAGCTTGGGCAAGCTCTGCATCGGCTTCAAGCAGAATCCTTTCCAACTTCTTCTTATCCTCTGCGCTAATGTCGTCCAGAGAATCGAGCTTTGCTAGCAATCGCCGTACCAGCTCGGTGCGCACCTTTTTACCTGCGGAATCCTCACCACCAGCTTGTTCAACCGTTGGTTGATCCACGATCGGCTTTGCTCCTTCTTTGGCACCTCGCCGTGTTTGGGCATAAAGAAAAGCAAATCCGACCACCGACAGACAAACGGCTAGGCTGATGGCCAATTTCACCTTCGCTGCGCGACTGGGGAATGGCTTCATGGGTGGCCCTACCTTTGTGCAGGGTAATCTCCACTAGGGAGTTGACAAACCACCAAAATTGGACTCGCGGATAACGCGCTATTAATAAGGTACGCAAAATGCGCAGAATAAGCAAGAAAAAATTAGCCGTACCTTTGCAGAATCCAATCCATCAACCGCGGGGCCAAGCGGCTGACTAGGACCATCAGTCTCCCCCACGGATGGGGGATTATCTCGTGCCGCCCACGCTGAATTGCCCGGAGCATTCGCTGGGCCACGTATTCGGCGCTGACTGGCTTCGGGTCGGGCCACGCGGGGGTCTTGCCTTTCTCCAGGGGTCCCTCAAAAAGTTCAGTGGCAGTCCTCCCTGGACTGACGACGAGGACGTCGATCCCATGCCGGGCCAACTCCGCTCGAATGGCTTCGCTAAATCCCCGAACTGCGAACTTGCTGGCGCAATAATAGCTCCGCCACGGGATACCGCGATGTCCTAGAATGGAACTCACATTGACAATGATCGGACGTCGTCCTTTCTTAAGCAATGGCAGCAAGTAATAGGTGGTCTCGACCAGGCTGAAGAGGTTCACATTTATCACCTGGCGAAGCTCTTCTGGAGGCGAATCCTCAAAGCGACCAAGGGCACCAATTCCCGCGTTATTAACGAGAAGATCAATTCCCTCAAAGTTTTGGTGAGCCACTTCGCAGATTCGTTTGGCGGCCTCCGGCTGGCTCACGTCGCAAGCGAAGGGGATCACCACGGCCCCGTACTGTGCTCCTAATTGAGAAAGCTGCTGGAGTCGCTCTTCGCGTCGTGCCACAACGAGCAAGCGGGGACGAAAGGGAAGAAGGGCCTTGACAAAGGCCTGACCAATTCCGCTGGACGCCCCGGTAACAACGCCACGAATTCCGTTTAATGTTCGGTGGGACATGTTTGTAGTGCCACGAATCTGGAAACCTTAACGTTCGGAGGGGGTGGTAGGCTCAAGCTTGAGTCATTCGCTGACCATGCCGGCCGAGTGAATTTGATACGCCGCCATTTCCCGGTTCGACTGCGATTGGTCGTTCCCGTCAGGGCGATACTCCATCAGTTTTTCCACAATCGGCAAGTACTGGCCCGGCAAACGGCAGCGGAACGTCACACGATCCCCATCATGATAGCGCTCGTGGATGAGTTCGCCGTGCGTCATCAAAAAGGCAATGAGTTTTCCGTTGCCGACGTTCGTTTCGATATCGACTTCGACGAACTGTCGCGCCAACAACTCGGACACCATCAGCGTCAGGCGTTGCAAACCCTCGCCGGTTTTCGCGCTCACCAGCACGGCATTGGGGTAGCGATCTAGGATGCAGTGGAGACGTGACGGATCATCAATCCGGTCGATCTTGTTAATGACGAGAATAGTGTCCTTCGATTCGATTCCGATCTCGGCAAGGACCTTGTAAGCGGAGCTAATCTGCTCGAATACGGCCGGGTTACTGCCATCGGCCACGTGGATAAGCAGATCAGCCTGACGTGCTTCTTCCAGTGTGGCTTTGAAGCTAGCGATGAGGTGATGGGGTAGATCGCGAATAAATCCAACGGTATCGCTCAAAAGTACGGGGCCCCAACCGGGGATTTCCCAGCGGCGCGTGCGGGTATCTAACGTGGCGAACAAGGCATCCTCAACATACACGCCCGCGTCGGTCAAGGCATTCATCAAACTGCTTTTGCCGGCGTTTGTGTATCCAACAAGGGAAACAGTCCGAAACTCCTTTCGCGCGATGACTTCTCGCCGACGCCGCTGATGAACAACCTCCAGCTCGGACCGCAACTGATGGATGCGATGAGAAATGAGGCGGCGGTCCATTTCAATCTGTTTTTCACCAGGACCGCGCAGGCCCACGCCACCTTTTGTCTGGCGTTCAAGGTGTGTCCACATTCGCTTGAGTCGAGGCAGAGTGTATTCCAATTGGGCAAGCTCAACGGCCAATCGGGCCTCGTACGTTTGAGCACGTCGGGCGAAAATATCGAGAATTAATTGGGTCCGATCGATCACGCGAGCCCGTACCACCTTTTCGATGTTACGGCCTTGAGCGGGAGACAAATCATTGTCGAAAATGACAACGTCCGCTTTCTGCGATTGGACTAGCTTCTTCAGGTCTTCGAGCTTTCCGCTGCCAATGTAAGTGGCGGCATCAGGGGCCATCCGCCGCTGCGTAACTTGACCCACGACCTCCACCCCGGCGGCCTTTGCCAAGCCGGCTAGCTCCGCCAATGGCGGATCTTCAAGGACGGATGTCGGAAGTTGCACACCTACCAGGACCCCTCGCTCCGGTTTTTCACCAAGCGGTTGACTGCCATTTCTGGGCCTCACGATGTCGTCACACCTCCGATTGCTATTTACGGTTGTTACGAACACCTTTCCGGGGTACACGTCCTCCCAAATATCCGTGTGATCTCGAAGCGATTTCGATGTTCTGCCCACGCATAGGGCTGTGACAGTTTTGTTCTAGCCGTCAAAAACTCCAAGCGGAACACGACATTGAACACTACTCTCCTGCGTGATTACTCTTCTTCCTCCTCAACCTCTTCATCCAGTACCAAATGACAGTAACTTTCGTAGCGGCGTTCATCAATCAAACCGTCAGCCACGGCGTCCTTCACGGCGCAATCTGCCTCTTCCAAATGAAGGCAGTTGGGAAACCGGCATC
Organism: Planctomycetota bacterium; assembly: GCA_029549885.1. Classification (GTDB taxonomy): domain Bacteria; phylum Planctomycetota; class Planctomycetia; order Pirellulales; family Thermoguttaceae; genus Thermogutta. The sequence goes on along the minus strand of JAKPII010000013.1, from coordinate 3,796 downwards.
CATTCACATAAGGTCTTAGGTCCCGAAAATAATTGACCACCTCGTCAGGTGTCAAATCCCACAACTGAAATTGCCGGATACCAGGAGTGTCTGCCACGTATCCTCCGAAATGGAACCGATACAACCGAGCAGTCGTCGTTGTGTGTCGCCCTTTTTCCGTGTCTTCACTCACCGGCGCGACAGGAATTCGAAGCGATGGATCAATCGCGTTGAGCAATGAGGATTTTCCCACCCCGCTTTGTCCGGAGAGGACACTAACTTTGTCCTTGAGTGTTCGGATCAGTGCAGGAAGACCAAACCCCGTGATCGCACTGACCAGCAGCACGCGGTATCCCAATTGACTGTAAAGTCCGACCAGCGGTTCCAAGTCGGCTGGATCAACCAGATCAATCTTATTGATGCAGATAACCGGCTCGATCCTAGATTTTTCGGCGGCCACAATCATGCGGTCGATAAGATGTGGCTTCAACCGCGGCATCGCAGCGCTGCTAACGATGATTGCCTGATCGACATTTGCCACAAGGACATGGTGCTTGCCCTTGGAAGTCCGCGCAAGGGCGCCGCGCCGCGGCAGAATGGTTTCGATCACTCCTTCGCCATCTGAGCCCGGTAACGGGTGAAAATGAACTTGGTCACCAACGACGACCACGTTCCTTTGATCCGTTGCCAGGCGTTTTAAGAGGCGACGGATTACACAACGATAAGCCTGCCCTTCGGCGTCCTCAACCTGGCATATAAGACCCTGAACGGCAATCACGCGACCAAGGCGACTATCCGGGTGACGTGGCTCAAGAATCACCGGCAGGGGAGTCGCGACTCCGGATTTATCATCGGTCTCCTGGCCGATGACGGTCCTTCGTCGGGTCAACTCCCCTCGTCCGCCGATCCGCTCCTCGCGTGTCAAATCTTCGTCAAGGACCTCATCACGGCTGACAACACGATCAGTGAGATCCTTCTGGCGAGGTTTTGAAGTCCGATTTTTTCTGAAATCGACACGTATTTTTTTCTTTTTTCCCATTCACAACACCCGGCAAAAGCTTGCGGGCAGGAGCATGCGGAAACTCTCCCTGTTATTCGGCGGGTTTCGTGGGTTTCTTGGCCTTGTCATTTCGGTGATTGAGGCTCCGTCCAGGACTTTTTGAATTCGGACTTCCGGAAGCCCTCCAAAATGTCGTACCGTTTCCCATCGTCCCCTGAGGGCGGTTCGGTCTTTTCTGTTTCCTCTGGCTCCGGGACCGGCTTCGATTTGACGAGGCCAGCCCTTTCCAGGAGGGAACGTGTGAATATGTCCTGTTCTAGCGTGTCCGGCGGTGGAGGGCCGACGGCGCCCAGCTCAATCGGATTATATCGAATTTCGTATTGGTGCTTCGCTATTGACAATACGGCACCGGGATCCAGGCGTTTCTCCCGAACCCGAGTCCCGTTGACCTTGATACCATTCGTGCTATTGAGGTCCCGCACGTACCAGTATCCGGACATTACGAAAAGTTCGCAATGTTGCGCGGACACGTTGGAGAACCGCAGGACGATATCGCAACTTTCTCGCCGCCCCACAATGAGACGTTTCTTCAAGAGAGGTATGGGGTCTCCCCCACCCAGCGGGATCAGCTCACCGTACATGAGTTCTGCCTGTTCTCAGTTCCTTGTCGCAAAATATTCTTCCTCTTAGGATGACAGTGTTTACAACGTCGTCTTTCAGTGTAAGCTTGGTTAACTTTGCCGTCAACAAATGGGCACGAACCCGGACAAAAGACTCGGAATCAATTCCGCCTCCTCTTATAATTGGCGGCAGCTCGGCTACCGTTATTATAGTCTCAGCTTCTATCTCAATCGTATTTTCGGGGGAAAAACTTGGAAAGTCAGCGTGGACGGCGGTTTCCACTGCCCCAATGCGGACGGAACCATCAGTCACGCTGGTTGCCTCTTCTGCAATATCCTCAGCTTTAGCCCGAGCCGACGGCGGTCTGGCCTAACCATCAGGGAACAACTGCTGCAAGCCGCCACTCACCTGCGAGAGCGACGTGGAATTCAGAAGATCATCGCGTACTTTCAACCGGGAACGAACACCTACGGTCCTCCTGATAAGCTCGAGCGGCTATACCGGGAGGCGCTCTCCGTGCCTGACGTGGTTGGTTTGGCGATTGGGACCCGTCCCGACTGCCTCTCGGAAGAAGTGGTCAAGCTGCTTGCAACACTCAGTCAGGAAACCTGGTTAACCGTGGAAATCGGGGTTCAATCTTCGCATAATGCTACACTTCGGCGGATTAATCGGGGCCACTCCTGGGAAGACGCTGTGAACGCCATTCAGCGTTGTGCGAATGAGGGAATTCGTGTTACCGTTCACCTCATGTTTGGCCTTCCGGGTGAGACTTACCAACAGATGCTGGAGACGGCCGAAAAGGTTGCGGAACTGCCGATCCACGGCGTAAAAATACACAATCTTTACGTCGCAAAAGATACAGGATTGGCTAAGCTTTACGAGGCTGGCCAATATGAGCCGCTTTCCCAAGACGTCTATGTGAACATGGTATGCGATGCCCTCGAGAGGCTTCCACCGCACATCGTGATTGAACGACTGACGGCGGAGACAGATCCGGGTTATCTCATAGCACCAGACTGGTGTCGTCGGAAGGGTGAAACGATCTCGCTCATCGGGAAACAACTAGAACTCCGTAATACATATCAAGGATGCCGGTTCAGCGAGGGGCCGACTCAGCCGGACGGCCTTTCTTCGAGCCCAAATAAGTGCGGAAGTACGTAAGCGAGGCACACTCCTTTCTTCCATCGGGTCTTGGTCATATGATTCATGTGGACGAGGACAGAGCGGACGAGATGGCCGCTGGCCGTCATTTCAGAAGTGACGGCGAGAGGAAAGTCCGGGCTCCACGGGATCACGGTGGTGGGTAACACCCACCGGCCGAAAGGCTAGGGAAAGTGCCACAGAAACGAGACCGCCTCGCGGGTTTCCGCGCGGTAAGGGTGAAAGGGTGAGGTAAGAGCTCACCAGCAGGTCGGGTGACCGGCCTGGCTAGGCAAACCCCACCGGGAGCAAGGCCGAGCAGGAAGGAGTGGGCCTCGCGCAAGTGAGGCCCTGCGGGTGATCCCGACCGCTATATCACTTCCGGGTAGGCCGCTTGAGGGGTCGAGCAATCGGCCTCCTAGATAAATGGCCATCACTTCGAGTTTCTCGAAGAACAGAACCCGGCTTACCGTCCGCCCTTGTCCTCGTCTTTCATTTTTTCATTTCCGTGTTTTACGAGAAGGCGGCTGCGTAAGCTCTTGTTCTTCGTGGGATGCCTCTCGGTCCAAGTGGCGCATTGGCGGCACAAATCGCGTGTCGATCAATTGGGCCAGTTTTGAAATACAAAGGCGGTTGATACTTGTCTTCAAAGCGTGAGCTTCCTCTGCCAGTGCCTCGTGCAGGCTCCGCGGGACCCTAATGGTAATCACAGTCAATGGTTCGTCCGGTGCGGAACGGCCTTCCTGGAGTCGGCGGAGCTTGGCAAGGATTTCCTGGACCTTTTGGTAGGTATCTGTCCGTTCGAATTCGCTAAGTTGCTGGGGTGTGGGGAAAAGCTGTCGAACAAGTCCTTCCGGTCCAAGCAGCTCCCGAAAGAAGGTGGTCCATCCTACCCCTTCGGCGGCAAGTCGCTCGGCAGTAGCCTCTACGAGCGCGCAATGCCTCAGAAAGGTGCTTTGTGATTCTTCCCGATCCATCTCACACCTCCGGAAACTCAGGGTCTGAAATTCAGCCGATGACCGAACCGGGGATTTCCCGACCGTTTTCTGGGGTATT
>JAKPII010000011.1 GCA_029549885.1 Planctomycetota bacterium | reverse complement strand
TACTGTCCATTACATGGCGCCTGAGATCGCCCATGGCCGTTATGGCAAAGAGATCGACATCTACGCGATGGGGGTCATGCTTTACGAGATGCTGACCGGCCATGTTCCGTTTGAGGGAGAGAGTGTCGCCGAAGTTTTGATGAAACATCTGACGAAGTTGCCGGACCTCACGCCGCTTCCGCCGGAAGTCCGTCGCGTGGTCGGCCGGGCACTGGAAAAGGACCCCGCACGTCGATTTCAGGATGTCCGAGAGATGGTGGCTTTTTTGCCAGGAATGGAACAGTCGCCTTACGTTGAGATGGGTACTGCGAAAGTGGCAAGTGGCTCGACCGAGGAGGAGAAGGAGCAGTTCCAGTCGCCTGGCTCAGCCAAGATGGGTCACGGAGAAGAACCGGTCATGGCCGAACTGGCGGAGGAATCGAATCGTCCCGAACCTATTTGGCACGCGGTGACTCAAGCCTTTCGGGATTTGCGTACGGCCTGGAATAATTCGCGCTTGGCTACGCCACTAAGGGTGGCAATTCTCATCGGTGTCGCTTTCCTGGTAATCTCCCATGTGGGAATCCTCGGGCCGGTCATTTTCGGGCTTTTGATGGCTTATGCGGTGTATTGGACCGTTCGGGCTATCCTGATTGCGACTATGGGCCAGGAGCATGTGGTTCGTGGTACGGCTATTCCTGCGGAATTGGTCGCTGCCCCGGCGCAACCGACGTGGCCCCAGCGAGTTGCTGCCGGTGCGCCGCCACCCGTTCCCGAGCCTTCTCGGGCTGAGGCGTTCCGTCAGTATATGAGCCAAATGTCCTTCCGTGCCCACCTTGCGGAAACACTGGGGTCGTTTCTCGCGGCCTTTCTCATCGCGGGTGTCCTAGCTGTCGTCGGTTACCTGGTGCAGAGTTTCTATGGGAAGACGATGACGCTGACACAGGCATCCTGGGTTTTTTTGATCACGATCCTGGGAAGCTGGACCATCTTGCTGGTCAGCAAAGTGTGGCAAGTGTGGGAAAGCGATGCCATCGTACGGCGTTTTGTGATGATGGTCCTCGGTTTGGCGCTGGGGATTGTGGGCTTTGGCTTGACGCAATACCTCCAGGTGGACTTAACATTTGACGCCCGCTGGCCGAATTTCCACGATTGGCAACCTCCCGCGTCATTTTACCGAGACGGTCAGCTATCGCCGAACAGACTGCCAAGGCCAGCAAGGCAACCTCCCGCGTCATTTTACCGAGACGGTCAGCCGATGTTGCCTGCCCTGATGGCCGCGTTTGGGACCCATTTTCTGCTCGTGCGGTGGTGGCGGTTGGCCGATCCGTTGCGGCGAAGTCGTTTCTGCCTGTGGGGAGTCCTCGGACCGGCCATTGCCGCGATCCTGGTGAGTGCTATTTGGGTATTTCCCGGGCAATGGCTCCTATGGCCAGCCGTGGCTATGGGGATCACAGTGCAACTGGCTGCCCCGTGGTTTTCGATACGGCGGAAACGGCGGTCACTCCCGCAGCGGGCTCATCCATAGGAGACGCCGTCATGATGTTGAGAGTTAACCTCTGGGTTTTGCTTATCATGTGTGCCCTCGCTAGCCGAGTGTTGGTAGCCGAGCCGCCGTCGTGGGTGGATGCCCGCCCTCAGCGAGTGAACGGCGAGTATCAAATCCCCATTCATGTTGGGCCTTACGCGACCGTCATCGAGTGCGAAAGTAATCTCCATCCGATCGTCCAAGCGACCATTGACGATTACGTTGAACAGCTTATTGGCCCAAAAGCCCGCGGGCACGTCCGACTCCCCTGGTCCTACGTTGAGCAAAACGTCATTCGGGAGCGATTTCAGGAGACGCGACTTTTCCAGCTTACATCTTCGCAACAAAGCGAGATGGTAACCCTCCACCTGCTCCTAAGTTTCAATCAAGAGACAAATGCCCTTATCAGGCAGCTTTGGCGGCAGGTTGTCGGGCTGCAACGATTAAAGAACATTGGCCTGGGGCTTCTGACCACTGTTTGGATTATGGCCGTTGCGTGGGGTTATTTACGACTCGATTTGCGAACCCAAGGCCGTTATCGCTGGCGGTTGCGGACAGCAGCAGTGATTCTCCTGGCCGCCCCATTCCTGGCGGCAGGCTTTTTTGTGTTCTGGTAAAACGGCGCCAAGAGAAACAACGGAGTTTCTCGACGCCGTCAAACAGCTCTTTATGCAGCCACGGTTCTAGAAGAACGCATCAAGTGACCTAAGACACCACGCGAAATGCTCGCTTAGCCGCGGGTACTAGGGTTTCTTGGCCGCGGCGGGCGCCGGCTGAATCGGCTTTCCCCGGATGGTGTCGTCGTCTTTATAAAAGGCCTTCAATCGAGCAAGTTCGGCCTTCAACTCCTTCACGATCTCGGCATAAGCGGGATTGTTGTATTCGTTCCTAAGTTCGTGGGGATCCTTTTCTAGGTCGTACAATTCCCACTCGTCAATCTCGTGGAAGTAGATGAGCTTGTAGCGCTCTGTTCGTACGCCGTAGTGTTTATGGACCATGTGAACAGCCGGGTATTCATAGTACCGATAATAGATTGACTTGCGCCAGTCAGGCGGGTCCTGCCCCTCCAGGAGCGGCTTCAGGCTCCGCCCCTGCATGTCTTCGGGAATGGGGAGCCCGGCCACGTCGAGGAACGTTTCCGGGAAGTCTAGATTCATGACCATCTTCTTGCAGACACTTCCCGGCGGCGTGTGCCCTGGCCAGCGGACCAAGAGCGGCGTTCGCAGTGATTCCTCGTACATGAATCGCTTGTCAAACCAGCCGTGTTCGCCGAGGTAGAAGCCTTGGTCAGAGGTGTAAATGACAATTGTGTTCTTGGCCAGACCCGATTCATCGAGGTAGTCGAGGACACGCCCCACGTTGCGATCAACACCGGCAATACAACGGAGATAGTCCTTCATATAGCGCTGATACTTCCAGCGGACAAGGTCCTCGCCTTGAAGATTGGCTTTTTGAAAGGCCTCGTTCTCCGCCGCGTAGGCCTGATAAAAACGCTCCGCCTGTTCCTGGGTGAATTTCTCATTCTGGGGCACGAGCTTCAAGTCGTGAGGCGTCATGTGCTTGGCAATAGTCATTTCTTGTTCCCGCGCGGCACGACCCCGTGTGGCGTAATCATCAAAGAGGGTCGGGGGCTCCGGAATCGTCACGTCCTTGAAAAGATCAAGCTCCTCTGGGCCGGGACACCAATTCCGATGCGGGGCCTTGTGATGATACATGACAAAAAACGGGCGATTTGGGTCCCGCTTGTTCTTGAGGAAGTCCAGAACCAAATCGGTGATCACGTCCGTCGTGTAGCCTTCATGTTGGACGCGGCCTTGCGGCGTCTTCATCGGTGGGTTGTAATACGGCCCCTGACCAAAGAGGATTTCCCAAAAATCAAATCCCGTAGGATCACTGGTCAAATGCCATTTCCCAATGACCGCCGTCTGATAGCCGCCCTGTTGCAGCAGCTTGGATACCGTCTGCTGGGTGCCATCGAAGACGTCGCCGTTTCGTGCGAACCCATTGAGGTGGGAATATTTTCCTGTCAGAATGACGGCCCGACTTGGACCACAAATCGAATTGGTCACAAAACAATTCTGGAAGCGCATCCCTTCTTTTGCCAAGCGATCGAGGTTGGGCGTTTGATTAAGTCCATAGCCATAACAGCTCAACGCCTGA
>JAKPII010000502.1 GCA_029549885.1 Planctomycetota bacterium | reverse complement strand
CAAACGAGGTCACATGCTTGCGTGACCTCGTAGTAGAACATAAGCGGACTGGTGACGATATCCGAGTAGCTGTAGTCGGCAAAGCGCGTTATGTTTTTGGCCCCGATTGACGCCTCATCCATCCGTCAGTCCTTCCCAATTAAGAGGCTGGAAACATGGGTTCCTGTCTCAAAAAACTTTAGGTGACAGGTCTGCTTGTAAATTATAGAGTGCGAGACGAGTTAAACTATGCCATTGACAGAGAGGGGCCGGTTCTGCAGCATCACTTTCCGCCACTTGATCCCGACCGGGACGCACGTTCTCGCTCTTCCATTTCTTTGATCGTCACAGAGCTTTCCATGGAGCGACGCGGGTCCTTTTTCGAGTCCCCTGGAGAGGCAGGCATGATCATCTTGACAACGACATCATCGAATTCCACTTTGCCGGCCCCAAGGTAAGCATAGAGCATCACTCGCCCCCACGTCGGCGTGTACTGGGTATGTCGTGGGGTGAAGTCCTCCGTATGCACATTCCAAGTATTAAGGGGCCCTTTGAGATTCTGCTGGCTGCGGTAGCATTCTCGCATCTGGCTCCAGTCCACATATCCGGGGGCAGTCGTCCTTCCACTCCGTGCTGAAGGACTCCCGGTCCCCGTGGCACCTCCTCTTGTAGAAGAGCTCGGCGATCCAGGACCGGGTTGTGTCCCCTGGACGCGATACTCACTTGGCATCTCCGCGTAACATTTGATAAATACCTTAACGGCCGGGCCATCACTTCTCCAGCGACACTGGAAACGATACGTCGCCCCTTCCTGGACCTGGAACGGAAGGCTATAGTACATAACGCCAGTTGAATCACCAACCCCTTGATCAAAGGTGAAACGAATCACGTGATTGCTCGGATTCTCTGGTTCTGGGACCCACGCAACGAGGCGACCGAGCGGCTCGCGATCTTGCCCGGCACGGTCTTCCCATCCCACGGGAACCCCACGAATTGCCCTTTCAAAGTCTCCGCCTAATATAAGGTTTGGATTCTTTTGCCAGTTTTCCTCTGCTATGGGGTTCACGGCTGCAACACGCCCTGGCTCTCGTTCATATAGGGCGTTTAACATCTCTTGCACGTATAGGTGGGGAATCTCGCTGACCGAGTTCGTCCTGGCCGATTTTTCGTAAATTACCTTCGGCTCGGCACTACTGGAAAAATCCACGCACTTGATCGTAATGTCGTAGATTTCTCCAGAAGCGCCAGGGGCTCGCTCGATCGAACCCCAAATGCCAATATCGGCATCAAAGTCTCTTTTCACGATCTTGCGGACATCTTCAAGAGGCGTTTCTGCACCCAATTTGATTTGGTTCATCGAGCAGTAATCCCGAACATCGGCCATCGAATCCGGGATGACAAAGCCACCCTCCCGGTGGAGCTTTTGCCAAATCATATCCCCGACCATTTGACCGTAGCGGCCCCCGTCGAACCGGGACTCGAAGTCAAAGGGAATGACCACCTTCTGCCGTTCTTGGCCCAAGGCAAACCGCGTGCCCCAGCCGCAAACAAGTAGCATGAGTGCGCTAACTAGTCGCATCAATCGGTTCATCATCTCAGACGCTGTCTCCCTCACTGCGGACGACCGGTACCAGTGCTCGTGCCGATCAGTTGTCGGTAGTATCCGCGGACAATTTCCTCCCACCCGGCCGGGGCCGGTTCTTGAACACTTCCCAGGATTTCCTTCTGGACATCCTTGGGGATATTCAAAGTCGCATCTTGTTTCACCTCGAATTCACCGCCCACGTACTCCTTTTGGGTCCGCAATCCCTGCAAGACGACCTCGCGCTTACGGAGGGCATTTTGGTATCGTCCGGCCAACAGATCCCGCTCAATTTCCTTCATTAGCTCGATCAGTTGCTCCATATCCGTGTGATGGTAGTTGAGGACCTGCATTTGGGCGTTGATAGATTCTGCCTTATTGCGAAGCTCAGCCTGCTTGCCGGCCAGTCGTTGCAACTCCCTCGGACCATGGGGCGGCGGTGTTGGACCCTCGAGTCCCTGCCCGCCTTGGCCACTTTCCTTTCCCCCGCCCGTTGCGCCACCTGTCGGATCCTTACTGAAATCCTTAATTTGCCCCTTCATATAGGGATCAGGGGTCAAGCGACTTGGCGTTTTCCGACCTCCTTTGCCCACAGCCTCCTCGCTGACGAACTCACCGCTCGATTTGCCGCTGCGACCCTCACCCGAACGTCCACCGATTTCACTTGTGTTGGGTAATCGGTTGCCCGTGACGCCTTTCGCGCTCATATTCGAGATCGGACCATCTGCAGCATCCCAGCCCGCCCCTTTGTCTAACGAGTCCGCAGCACTTGACGAGATATCCTCCATCTCGTCAAAGAGGTCTTCCTCCTGTTCCATTAGTTCGCCGATCAAATCTTCGAGCTGACCAGGAAGTTCCGCCATCGGTGCTTCCTTATCCTGGTCACTCAATGACTCTTCTTGACTCCACCTCTCCCGATCGGGCGTATCAGGCAACCACTTTTCCAAGTTAGTCGTCAGCTCTTTAGCCATCTCGTAGCCGAGCTGTTCAAGCGGAACAGCGATGTCAACTGATTTCTTCAATAAGGCATCCTCGGCCATCTTCAATTCCGTCTGAATTTCGTTAAGCTCCTGACAAAGTGTGGCGTTGGCAAAGTCTTGCTCAGGCAGCTTGCTAAGGTCTGTATGGGCCTCTTTCATGAAGCGGGACCAATCATCCTGCGTCTCGGCCAACTCCTTAAGGATCTGTTCCTCCTTTTCGGTAAAGTCTTCGACAGGTTTCTTAGACAATTCTTCCGAGGCCTCGATGACCTTCTTCTGTTGTTCTAAGAACTCCTGGAGCTTGCTATGAATCTCCTCCAGTTTCTTCTTGACGTCATCAGGCAGATCACCACCCGCTCGTTTCTCGGCCTCTTTGAGGAGCTCTGTCTGGGCTATACGCGCGGCATCAAGAATCTTTCGCAATGTCTCGATGATCTGATCTTGATGCTGCCCTAAAGGCACCATTTCGTCCTTAGCCTTTGAGAGGTCAGAGAGTTTGACCAGCCGATCGCATTCCTGTACCGCCTGGAGCATTTCATTGGCAACGAGATTACTTAGCACCCGCCTAATGATTTTTCGCTCCTCTGAATCCGTGTCCAGAATCGACTTGACCACGGCCTCCGTGCTGCTGCGAATCTCAACTTGTCGCGCCCGGATCGCGTGAATCCCTCCGGAAAACTGTCCGGGATTATCCTCAATCGTCCTTGTCAGAGTCACCAATGCTCCCTTAGCTCGAATCTGTTCTTCTAAAATGCGGAAGATGGCAGCCCTCAAGTTTTCGAGTGTCTTAAGTTCCTCTGTCGTTTTGGTTTCCGTCGAAATCAGCCGGATCATGACCCAAGGGGATTCCGCCTTTTGCGGTCGCAAATCCAACCCAAACTTGCCCAGATTGCGCTTGTCCCAAGCCACCGCACGGAGGAGGACAACTTGACCCGGTTGGAACCGCTCCGGCGAAAGGACCAATTCGTAATCGACGAAAGGCCCGGGCGGGTTATCCCAGTCTTGAAGTTTGAGTGGCTCGGCTTCGTCCGAACTCCCTTTAGCTCCGTCGGCATCCGCTTGTTGGATCTTCATTTCTAACCTGATTCGCCCCAGACCATAGTCATCGGATGCGCGGACCCTGATAGGTACCTTGTCGCCTATCGCTGCTGAAGACTGGCTGGTTGGTTTAACAATCTCCACAGTCGGCGGCTGGTCCGGAATCACCGTAATGCGATTGATGCGCGGCGCACGCTCCGTTAAACCGGCCATGTTTCGTAACTTTACGGCGAACTCGCCGTCGCGAAGTAGCGGAAACTTGACAAGAAAGGCACGACCGCCGTCTTCGGTGGTCCCAATCAACGGCTGTCCGTCAAGCGTGATTTCTCCTCCTGCGATCGGGACCGAGGGAATGATTTTCAGCGTCGCCTCGGAAAACTGCGGCGCGCGCAAATCGGCCACTCGCTGCCGAAACGTATCGCGGGGTTTTTCCATGTAGGGCGGATAATCCAGAGTGACTTCGACTTCTGCGATCGACGGTATCTCGGAGACGCCCAACCGGTAGAGCGGGGACTGACTGTCACCCACTTCCACGCGGTACTTCACTGGCTTCAAAACCGAGGGAAGCGAGAAGCTATAGTTTTCTAAATCCTTATCGACAGCCATCGGAAAGCGCTCTTCCTTCTTCCCATCTTCGATCACATAGAGAAAGGCATCGTAAGGCTTTTTCTCCGGCACACGAACCTTGGCCGAAATCGTCACATTACTTCCGACAAGGACTTCAGTATTTCCGGGGGAGACTTCCAGAATCTGGACCCTCCCCACAACCGGCACAAAATGCCATGGTTGCATTAATCGGGTGGCTGCGGACCCCCAGTTCGGGAGCATCAAGCTACATAGCACGCTGAGGAGGATCAAACTCACCAAAATGCCCGTCCACTCCAATAGGTCCCGAGAGGTATGTATCGCGTAGCAAAACCGCTCCCAACGGGTATGCCGCGCAGCCGCCTCTTCAAAGCGAATCCGGCTGGCCTGGGAAGCCGCATGATTGACCGCTGCCAGGCAAAAGGCGGGATTACATTGTCGTGGATCGTTGAGAAGCTGCAAGACATTTATGAGGGCATTTTGAAGCTCAGGAAATTGATCTTCAATCCGGCGAGCGGTGGCCTCAAGACTGCGGTGACTTCTCGCCACACGCCGAACGACCCAGACAAGCAGCCCAAGATTCACCGCCATCCAAACGAGGAAAGCCCCCAAAAGCACAGGCTGCGACAAACGAAGCAAAGCATCCGCCAACACTAAGATTAGCAGGGTGGCCAGTGAAACCGAGACCGCCATCACGCAGCTCGTCAACAACGTAAAAAACCACCACTGCTGACGCGTCGCGTCCAGCCGACGAATAACTCCTTCAGCCGCCGGTGACATCATGATGCGTCCTCTCCCTGTTTCCGAAAGACTGAGAAGTTTAGGCGAAATCACCTCTCACTTATCATTGTTCCCACCGGTAGGGGGGACGTCAACACTGTTTATCGGGATTCTGCGTCGCCATTTCTTTTCTTTGCCGAGGTTTCAAAGTGTTCGATATTCCGTTTCTCGGGGTTGGAAGCAAAGAGGGATCGCTTCCAGGTCCCGCCGCGGAATTTGTCAAAATGATGCCCGTGGAAAATCGTCCTAAATCATGAACAATGGATAATAGAAAAGGGTTCGGCTAATTCAAATGGCGCTCGATGTCGCAAGACTGATTGGAACTGGTCGTAAGCCAACGAAAAGTTGGGAAACTCGGTTCGAAAAAGTTCGTGCGAGGGTTTCCACTGGTGCGGAAACGGGTAAATGTTGAAAAAGGAGCCGAGACGATGCGGCCGAGGTGTTTTTCATACGTTTTGACAGATCGTCACATTGTGCAGTTACCATTTATAAGCAAGATCGCGGGCCTCATGGCTGCAGTGATCGCAGTTGGATTCTTGTGGTTTGGGGACCTAGCAACCGCATCAGAGCCAGCCGCTATCAATCCGTTTGGACCGCCGGTCAGCGAGCGGGAGGACGCCGTGCCGGGATACGTGGAGCTCTCTGATGGGAAAATCATTGCCGGCAAGGTCTATATGACACGGGACAAACGCGTCAAAGTATTTGATAGCACGCTCCAGCGGCAAAGGGAAATCCCTCTCAACAGAATCAAGCAAATCGAGTGCATCGTCGTAAGCGAGCGGATGGAAAAGGAATGGCGGTTCAGGGAAACAACTTCCAACGTGAAAGAATACACGGGCCGGAGTTATCCCACCCGAGAGTATCTCCACCGCATTACCCTCGACGACGGCAGGACGATTGAAGGTCCGCTTTCCGAGGTCATTTATGTCCAGCCTGAACCTAGCGGATCATCCTCACGCGGCCAGCAAGCTGCCATTGAACCCCAGCGGTTCATCCTTTATAAGACGCACAAAGGCCCTGTTGGCTCGGACCTTAAGTCTCTGGTTTATGTGAAGGTGGTAAAGCTGGGGGAAGAAGCTCTTGCCGAGGGACAGAAGAAGGGCAGTCATAGCACATCAAGTCGCACGACGTCCCAAGAAGCGTCCGAGTCCAAGAGTCGCCCATAAGGTTGCTCCGTTGTTCCTAGCGGGAATTGTCAATAAGAGGTGCCTGTTTCTCTGTGGTCGAAATCTCCCTAGCTAATGGCGCAAGTATCGTCAGCTTGGTACTAGTGCTCGCGGTAGCAGCGGGACTAGTCACCGTTTTCTATTACCGGAAATTTGGCGAACTGAAACGGGGTCGCTGGCAGTTATTGCTCCTTCTGCGACTGCTGGCCGTTGTGATCGTGGTTTTGCTTCTCTTTCGCCCTGTCGTTCACTTCTACCGCGAGGAGCGACAAAAGCCCACCGTTGTCTTCCTCCTGGACACATCGGCCTCCATGAAGATCGCTGACGATGTGTCAGGGATTCCTCGATTTACCCAGGCGCGAGATAAAATCCTCCTTTGGGCAGAAAGGTTGAAAGAGCATTTTGCGCTGCAGGTCATTCCTTTTGCGGAACGGGCGGGCGAAACCATCGCCATCAGCCAATTGGGGACGTTGTCTCCGGATGGTCCAGCCACATCGCTTTCGCGGGCACTTGTCGCTGCCACAAAAGCAGCGCCCCGATCGGAAATGGAGGCCATCTTTCTTGTTTCTGATGGAATCCACAATTCCGCCAGAAAACCGGAGGAAGTTTCCTCCCGGATGCAGGTCCCCGTCTTCACTATCGGCGTAGGAACCAGTCTGAAAACAGACGCCAGTTTCAAAGATATTCAAATCACAGGCCTGGACTGTCCGTCACGCATGATGCTTAATAACCTCACCCGAATCAAGGCTTTCGTGGAAGCAGTTGGTCTGGCCGGGCGAGTGGTCAAAGTTGTTTTTTTGGAAGATGGTCAAACTATTCAGGAGCAGGAGCTTGTTCTAGATGATCAACCCGGCCCGCAAGAGGTCATGTTCGAATATCGGCCTCCGGTGAAGGGACGGCACGTTTACGCGGTCCGCATCGATCCGCTGAGTGAAGAGAAAATCCCCGAAAACAATGAGCGCTCGGCACCCGCGTTGGTCGTCGAGGCCCAAATCAAGGTTCTCTACTTGGAAGGGACCCTGCGCGCAGAATACGGTGCCATTGTGGATCGCTTTCTCTCCAAAGACCCCAACATCGAGTTCTATGCCCTGGTACAAGTGAAGAAAAACACTTTTGTGAAGCGGACAAATATGGAAGGCCTTACACTGGAGAGCATCCCCTCCGATGAGGCCACGCTAAATCAATTCGATGTTTTTATTATCGGTGATTTGGATAGTAGTTTTCTTTCCTCCGCCCAACAGGAGGCCATTGTGAATCGCATAAAGAATGGGGGCGGGCTCATTATGTTAGGCGGTTACCACAGTTTGGGGCCGGGTGGCTACGCCAATACGCCCATCGGCCAAATCCTCCCCGTGGAGTTGGGCGACCGGGACATCGGACAACTGACCGATCCCTTCTTGCCCGAATTGACACCCGATGGCCGACAGCACCCTATTTTCGCCAATATCGCACGTTTCTTCCCCACTGGCGGTAGTTCCGCCGAGCAGCAGCAGTTACCGCCACTCGATGGCTGCACGCGGGTGGGACCGGCCCGGGCGGCAGCCACGGTATTGGCGATCTGTCCCCTGACGGGCGAAAGAATGCCCGTCCTGGCCGTCATGCCGGTAGAAAATGGGAGAACTGCGGTTTTTACGGGTGATACCACGCGAAAATGGCAGCAGGTCCCTCGGGTCCTCGACCAGGAGTCGCCATTCCTCCAGTTTTGGGGCCAATTCGTGCGATGGGCGGCAGGGCGGTCCGAACAATTGGAGGCCAAGGCGTCCGTCACAGCAGCCACCGACAAGGCCGCCTATGAGCCGGATGAACCTATTCAACTCTCTGCCGTAGTCAGAGACCAACGGGGCGAAGGAACCGACAAGGCCAAGGTCACGGCGACAATCCGTGCCCCATCCGGTGCTTTCGATAAGGTTGCGCTGGTCAGTACGCCTGGACCAGGTGGTCACTATTCGGCCAGCTACGAGCCGCGATTCCATGGGACACTGGAAATCGAGGTTCAAGCGGAGCTAGAGGATGAGAAGCTCACCGCTGAAAAATTGATCGTCGAGGTTGGCCGTCCCTATCTCGAATTTGAAAAGCTGGACCTTGACGAAAAAACACTGACGCAAATTGCCGCCGATACTGGTGGTCGGTATGCCCACATTTCGGCTGCTGATCAATTAATTGACCAACTCAACCAGGCAGAGCGCAAAAAACGTATTTACGTGGAACAACCCCTGTTCTGGCCGCCTCTATTTTGGGCCATTTTTGTCGCTCTGGTAACCACAGAGTGGGTCCTCCGCAGGAGATTCCAGCTAAGATGAGCCCGCAGAGTGCGTATCGTTACGTAGAACCATCGGCCTTGGCACGGGTCAAGAATCTCCAGCTTGTCGCCCGAGGTGTCGTGGAAGGGTTTATCTCGGGCTTGCACGCCAGCCCGTACAAGGGGTTCAGCGTGGAATTTGCAGAGCACCGGGAATATGTGCCCGGCGATGACCCCCGTCATCTCGATTACCGCATGTTCGCTCGATCCGAGCGGCTTTATGTCAAGCAATACGAAGAAGAAACGAACATGCGTGTTCAGATCCTGCTCGATGTGAGTGGATCGATGAACTATCGTTATGAGGCCAAAATTACCAAGCTCGAGTACGGATGTTATTTGACGGCCATCCTGGCCTACATGATGACGCGGCAACAGGACTCGGTAGGGCTCACGGCCTTCGATGACACAATTCGCCTTGATATGCCGGCCCGCAGCTCGCCTCGGCATTTCAATGAGATGATGCGGCAACTCGAAAACTTGCAACCGGGCAAGACGACCGGCCTGGCCCAGGTATTACACAAGCTTGCCAATCGTTTCAAGAAACGGTGTCTTATTATCCTTATCAGCGACCTCTACGACGACGTGGACAAGGTGATCCGAGCGCTTCATCACTTTCGTCACCGAAAACATGAGGTCATTGTGTTTCATGTCTTTGACAAGGCGGAACTTGATTTCCCTTTCGATGACCTGGTCGTTTTCCAGGACTTGGAGACGGATGAAAAAATCCAAGTTGATCCTTTATACGTCCGCGAAGAATATCAAAAATTGCTCAGCGAGTTCGTCGCGGAGTATCGACGCGCTTGCTTGGAGAGTTCCATCGACTACGTGATGACAGATACATCGGTCCCGTATGATTTCATGCTCTCGCGGTATTTGACGAAACGTAACCAATTATGACATTCGGTGCGGCGGCATTTCTGTTGGCAGCCTTGGCGGCAATCATTCCGCCAATTCTGCACATGATCAACCGGCAACGGGCCAAGCAGTTGCCATTCAGTACACTTCGTTTCCTGAAGATCAGTGTTCAAAAGACAAGGCGGCGCCGACAAATCCGCGATCTGTTTCTTATGCTCGTGCGAATGGCGGTCCTCATCTTCATTGCGATTGGACTTGCCCGCCCCACCTTAAGTAAACTTCGGAATTTTATGGGGGGTGGGCAATCTGCGATTGCGATTGTCCTCGACAACTCGGCAAGCATGGGGTGGATCGACGAGGGACGCCCCCGATTCGAGTGGGCCATCAACGCCGCCAATCAGATTTTGAATGAACTCCAAGGCGGCGACGAAGTCACCCTCTGGGTTACAAGTGGCCCTCGTTACCCCGAATTGGGCCAAGTGGATCGCACTCACGAGAAAGTTCGTCAATTACTGGGGCAGATCGCGCAGCGCGGCCCCACCTTCGAACGGGGTGAACTGGGACACCTCGTGCGCGAGGCACGTTATCAGCTTCTCCAGTCGAAGGCCGCCAACCGTTACGTCTTTGTCATCACCGACAACCAAGCGGTGGCCTGGGAAGATTTGTCAATGGACGAGGGCACCGCAGAGAAGACCGCGGATCAAGAAGTGGAGAAATCCAAAGACCCGCATTTGCGACAGATTCCCATCATCATTGTCGATTGCCAGCGAAATCCGAAACCCAATGTGGCCATCCGTAACGTCGAGCTGTCCACGATCCTGCCCGTGGCTGGTATTCCCATGAAGGTCATCATCGAGCTATTTAACAGCTCGTCGATTCCGCAACAACGGGTGGCAGAACTTTATATGAATGGCACGAAAGTCGGAAGTAGTCCCGAAGTATCCCTGGCCCCGCAGAGCACGGCCGTCACAGAGATCGTATTTACCTTAGACCGCGGTGGAACACACCGAGCAGAGGTTCGGCTCAGCGGTGAGGATGGAGCCCGTTATGACGATCGCCGCTTTCTTTCCCTGGAGGTGGATCCTGCCATCCCGGTTGCCATTGTCACAAGCGAAAGGCATGAAATCCCCTATCTCAATGACTCCTTTTATCTCGAAAAGGCGCTTCAGCCCGTCACGGATGAATCGTGGGCATTAAAGCCATCCATCTTGACAGCCGCAGCACTGACAAGTGATCCCCTGTCAAATTATCGCATCATCTACCTGGTGAATTTGCCGGAAATCGACAGACCGATGGCCCAGCGATTGGTGGAGTTCCTCCAGAGCGGTGGCAAGCTCGTTTGGATCTGCGGTCAGGACACACAAGTGGCCTCCTACAATGCCGCCAACGAGGCCGTCAATGGCCAGCTCTTACCCGCAGCGCTCGATAGCGTTATGGCGGCAAGCACGGAAGAGAATCGAGATAGTTGGCAGATCGCTTGGATCGATGTTCAGCATCCTGCTCTGGTCGGTTTGAACGACCCGCCATCCCTCCATCAATCGGTTCTCGTTTACAAATTCATTAAGACTCATAACCCCGTGGGAAGTGGAGCCCGGGTTCTGGCACGCCTGGACGGCGCTGGAGATCCCCTTATTCTCGAAAGGGCGGTAGGGCAGGGGACTGTTGTTTGGGTGGGGACGAGCGTCCATGTCGATTGGACGAACCTTCCCTTGAGACCCTTTTTCGTCCCCTTTATGACCCGCCTGGCCTTCTACCTGGCGGGAACGGAACCGGAACGATTGAAGGTCCTGGCAGGACAACCGATCGTGATCCCGTACCAGGGTCAGATTCCCCCATCTGTTGTTGAGGTCGTTCCACCCGACGGCGCCCTGTTACGACTGAATTTGGAACGCGGGCAGACGCCTGAGTTTCGCTACGTGGACACGCACGCGGTCGGGTTTTACCAATTTCGACTGCTGGCCTCGGTAAGACCTATCCAGAAGCTCTATGCGGTCAACCCAGACCCGGACGAAAGTGATCCAGAAAAGATTTCTCGGGAACAACTAGAAGAGGCTTTCTCCGAGACGACGGTCCTTTTCGCAGATAATCCCGAAGACCTGGCCCCGACTTTTGCCCTCCTCCGGCACGGGCGAAGCCTGTCCGAATTGTTTTTGACGATGGTACTTATCGGCCTCGTTTTCGAGACGTTTATCTCCAACTGGTTCAGCCCCAAGGAGCAGGACCAGCAACCCAAACTTCTCTCGCAATACCGGCCCCGCCAGCGACTCAGCCGAACCGTGGGCTAAACGGCTACGACATCAGCAGGAGATATCCTGCCGAAAAAGGTACTGGCGTTTTACTGAAGAACGTCTAAGTTATTACCAAGTCGGATTTCGAACCTCGTTCGGCAACGAGAGAATCGCTTTCGCCAATTCCCGCCGGGCCGCTTCGTAGGCTTGTGGGTCGGGATTCCATTCAAACCATGATGGGGCGAGCTGCTGGACAATCTTCAGGGCCTTTTCGCCTTGGCCAGCACGCTGCAGGATCATGAAATAGTCATAGTCTTCAATCCCATCGCGCAAGGCCTTTAAACGCAGGCTGGGGACAATCCCGTCATAGCCACACGGCTTCGCGGGATAAACCAACGTCCCCTCGCCATTGTAGATAAGTGGCCGATTCGAACGTCCCGGGCGATAGGTCCGGGGGTCAGTCCACGGATCTTCGACCTGCGACCAGTGACTCATGCCACCCCAATAAAGGAGCCCACGAATATCGTAGCGATAAGACATCCAGCACGGCACCCGGTAATTGAGGAGCGGATAATCAATGTGCCACCAAGGCGTTTTGGCGAGCTGGCACAGAGCCGTATAAGCCCACATGATTTCGCCCAGTGCCTGTCGTTCTCGGGCCGTGGGCTCGTCATACAGTGGAAAGAGCGAGCACCAAATGTCCACGGCTCCATAAAGGTCTCCCCAAGCCGGGTTTTGAGTCCGCGTTTGCTCAACAACCATTACTTTGACTTTGGTTTTCGTAGCCCGGATGGCCTTTCCCCACACACGTACAAACTCGTACGCTTCCGGGTCGTTCGGCTCATCTTTCAGGTAGATATAGTACACCACATGCGGTCGATCGATGGACTCGATGGCACGATCCCATGCCCTCGCCCACGCTTGCAACGCTTGATTGTTTGCCTGTGGGTCTTTGACGATTCCGACCGGGCTCGGGACCTGAATGGCATTGACGCAATACGTGTCAATCCATTCTCGGAGCCGTGCGACATTCTCGTCCGACAAGCGAAATTCTTCTCCCTCACGTTCAAGCCTCAACCAATCACTAGGTGGGTAAGCATTGATCCGATGCTCTTGGGCCAAGAGAGCACACTGTTTCTCTACGGTGGCCCAATTCACCTGTTCCGATTCTTTTCCCTCCTTGGATTGTCTTGCGTAGTACGCTCTCATCCGTTCTGCTGGCGAACCCAATGCCGTCACTAGACTAGGCACCCTCGGCAACGTGAAATCCCAAACCTCCAGATTGACCGGCATCGCTACGACCTGCCCTTCTTGGGAGATTACTTTCAATGTGCCGCGATAGGTTCCCGGTGGTACGTCCTTAGAAACAAACACATCAACCCAAAATCCGTGTGTCTCATTGGCAGGCAAATCAAAGGGCTGAGCCGTGAAACGCGGCCCGGAAAGGGGTTCACCTGTGAGAGGATGCCGTGCCGGTATCAAGGGATCGGGATACCAGTCGGCCCGAAAGGCATCGTTTCGGTATGTTGGTTCCTTTAACTCCAATTGATGCTCTCGATAGATACGAAAACAGGCCGAGTCGATGTTGCCTCCCGATTGGCCTTCCAACGGCGACAATTCCACGCCGACAGCGGGAAGCGGATGTGAACTCCGCAGAAACACCTGGAAACTCACCCATTCATTGCGCGCTGCCGTCAGATTAACTTCCCGAGAAGGGGAGGGCGGGGGTGTTTCGCTGCGGCAAATTCGGAGGGTTGACGTCTCAATCCAAACAACGGGCTGGGCCTGTGCCGCATTAGCCGAGAGCCCTACGAAGGATAACAACATCGCCAAGCTAAGGTAAGAAAGCTTCATGGTTATTCCCTCCAAAAGCCAAAGGATTACAAGGTGGGACACACTGCCAGATTCACGCCATCAAGGTTTGGAAACTGCTCGGGAAACACGCGGCAGACGTATCTTCCGGCTTTTGCAAACCCCAGGATACCCATTCGCCGTTGGTCCCTGCAATATGGAGGTGGAAGCGTGCCCCGTTCGTCGGTGCATCCGTGAACTAGCCACATGCCTAGCTGTTTGTTGCAACTCGTTGTCTGATAGTCGCTTCTGAATCTTTCAATAGTTCAAGCCAAGACGTTGGCTTCGAGAGATACCGCGTCGCCTGCAGGAAGAATCCGTAACAAGGAAGCAGGTTCGGGCTAGTCCAGAAACGGACTCGCGAATCAAACGCTGACGGCAATCTTCGAGGGTTATTACCCCGTCGAATCGTTCTTGCCGGGATGATCAGTCATCATTCCACCGCGGGCATTTTCTGGCACAGCAGCGAGAAAGACCGAAAAAATAGCCGAGGCGAAATGCCCAAGGACATAGATAAGGTACATTGCCCCAGGGAGTACACCCGCCATCACCAGCGTTTCTCGTCCCCGTAATACGCGAAACGGTGGTTCCCTAACGTCGAGCGAAGCTTGAACCAGCTTTCCATCCGAAGCTTGCTGGCCAACTGCGGCGTAGGCCTCCGGGCGGTTCAACTCCGGACCGTCAATAATGATCTCCATCACCAGTTGCAGGTTACCCACTAGAACCATGACGCCGAACACGACCGGGGTTAACCGCACAAGGATTTTTAGTCCAAACTGGATCAAACCAAGGATCTCGTCCGCGGGCGATAGCTCCGGGCTAACCTGCAAGTTCATACCCTCCAGGTTGAGAGATTGTAACGCGACAAATAGTCCCCAAATGAACACCGCTACGCCCCAAAACACCAGCTCAAATGACCCAGTGATCAAGGCATCGATAGCCCCCACCACGAGCATAGCTGATGAACCGACCAACGACAAAAGGGACAGGGCATCGGGAACAACGGAGGAACTGAGATACCCATTGATTTGCCGATCCCATCGTTCTAAGACAAACAGGAACCGCCCGCCGATATAGTGAAACACAAGAATCAACAAGGCAAGGCTAATCCCAATTAAGATTGCCCACGCTTGTCCACCGGCTTTCTGAAGGCATTGGAAAACGACCAAAACGGCGCCCACCAGTAAGCCATATTTCCCACAGATAAGAAACAAGTGCGCACTTGAACGAAGAAATTCACTTCCGAACCGCCAGCGGAGAAACGCCAAAGCTGCGTCAAGCGGATGACGACTCAGGCTCTCTCGTGATCGCGCAAACGTCGTCGGCGAGCGTTCAAATGTTCGCGGCGACCGCACAGCACGACGACCACCGTCCGGTAGTGGCACCGACGAATCGTGAGCGTCCCCTGGTTCGAGCATCATTCCCGGCCGACCTCGTTGCGCTCCGGGCATTCCGGATGACAGTGACAAAAACCCGAGCGTTTATGATCACGCTTTCCCCGCTTCCCCACCTTTCCATAACGTCCATTGTGATTATCATTTGTCAGAATAACAAACGGTAGATCTCGAGATTCTTTGCATGTACTTTCGGAGTGCCGGACTGGTCCATAAAACCCTGACATCGGACTAAAATCACCTAGGGTTCCATCCTGTGCAAGATTTGATCCTGGAATTTTTACACAAATTCATGCTCTGTTTTGTTCCCCTTTTTGCGGCTGTCGATGCAGCAGGGCTACTGCCGCTTTATCTGGCCCTTACCGATGGCTTGTCGCCCACAGTCAAGTTCCGCGTTCTCCGACAAATGCTCTTGACTGCAATCCTCGTTGTTGTGGCATTCGTCTTTATTGGACGGATGATTCTCGATTTCCTGGGTGTCACGATCTCGGATTTTATGGTGGCCGGTGGAACAATGCTTTTCATTGTGGCGATGGGCGATCTGTTCGTCGTCGATAAGGGGCGGCCGCATGTAGATACCGAATCGCTAGGGGCCGTACCGCTTGGTGTCCCCCTCACCGTTGTGCCTGCCGTGCTGACCACGGTCCTTCTCCTTGCCAATGCCTATGGACGGCTTCCTGCCTTAACGGCCGCTGTCGTCAACGTGGTTCTTGCCGCCATCGCGTTCTCTTGGGCCGCCAACATCGAGAAACTTTTAGGTCGAAACGGGGTCAGGGCATTGTCCAAGATAGCCTCCCTGTTCATTGGGGCCATTGCCGTGATGATGGTCCGCAAAGGTGTCTTCGAAATGATTGCCTCGCTGCAGAATTAGAGACACCCGGCCCTCCGATCAAAAGTTAGTGGGGGCAATTACAAAAAGAGCATTACCCGGCTTTGTCGCGGCCCACGTTGGAAAGACTAACGGAGTCAACCCGCCTCAGGGGCCGCCACCTCAACGGAACCGCCAAGATGCGATTCGATCCTCTCAATTAACTTCTCGACGGCTTCGCGCTTTTGGCGGAGCAGCTCACGGACGTCGTAGAACCGAGCGTGCCGGACCTCGCAATGGAGGTCTGCGCGTTCCCGCTCCAGAAGCTCCAAGATCAGTTGCCATTCTTCGGTGGAGAGATCGATCTGAACCATAACCGCACCTCCCGTACCAGGAAAAGCCAAATCAGCCCCACGAGAATCGTAAAAACGGGACATGCCTCCGACAAGGGGAGCAACTCGCCGGAACACGCCTCTCTGATAGGGAGATTTACGGTCGTTCTGCGAGGGCGACTTCCCGCGTGAAGATATTAACCTCCTGGACTTGGACCTCGGGCAACGCGACCACGGTTATCCCCGATTGGCTGGGATCACGATATCGCGCCGGGATATCGGGCGATCGACGGATTTCTACTTTGGCTGAGGCAGGGACGCGAATTTCCTTCTTTTGCCCCTCCGCTTCCCATCGATAAACCTTATATTCTCCCGCCAACTCTTCTGCGACCTCCGTTCCGTGGGGCAATGCAGCCAAGATTAGAACGTCCTCGTTGTGTATCCCCTCCCCATTTTTCCTTGGTCTCAATTCAACGATGTAATCTCTGGCGGGTCGGACAGCGACTCGGAAGACCGTTCCTTCCGGTGCTCCTCCGGCTCGCATGACCGTCCCGTAGGTGACGCTCCCGTCAGCATCAGCCACCAGCACGTCGTCTAAGCGATCGTCATCAGCATCCAGTGTGACTTCAACCCCGGGAGCGGGTTGACCATCGACAAGGATCTTCGCCCGAATGGGATAATAGACATGGGGACTTGTGAACCACCAATAGAGGGCCACCATGGTGATCACCAGCAAGGCCGCAAAGACGCGAAAATCCATCAGGCCACGCCAGGCATTCTCAGCCCGCAAAGCGTCCCAGGGTCTCTTCCATACAAGGCTTTCGCTCTCCGCCGTGTGATGGTGGGGGAAGATCAGCGAGAGGAGAAAGATTCCAACCGATTCCACCACAAAAAGGATGAACGCCATGAAAAGACTATTGATCGTGATGACCTTGATCACGGTAAGATAGAACACGAGGAGGCCAATCAACGAACCGCCCACAAGTGTGATAAACGCCGCACGGCCCGATGTCCCCCGCCAAAATACCCCCCAAAGGAAGACAACGGCAGTGGGAGGTGCCACCACGGGGAAGACATCGACCATGGCCTGAAAGATGGTCGTGTCGCGGCGTCCTAACGCCATTGTCCACGCAATGGCAATACACATAGCGACAAAGGTGGCGATCCGTCCCACCCAAACCAGATGGCGATCGCTCACCTCGCCCACCCATCGCTTGTAGATGTCGTAGCTAAATAACGTCGCGATGGAGTTTAGGGCGCCCGAGACCGTACTCATCAAGGCTGCCAACAGGGCGGCCACCACAATTCCCCGAAAACCAGGGCTAAGCATCGTGTTGATCATGTGCGTATACGTTTTTTGGGTATCGGGCAGGCCATCGGCGGTTGTCGGCAGCGGGGGAAGCTTACCCGTGTTTACGAGCCCCAGGCAAATCACACCTGGTAATACAAAGAGAAACACAGGCAAAATCTTGAGGAAACCAGCGAACAGTGGGCCGATTCGGGCGTGATTCTCGTCCTTGGCCCCGAGCACCCGTTGCACGATGGTCTGATCTGTGCACCAATACCACACCCCCAACACGGGGTATCCCAAAAACACGGCATACCATGTTACACCCGTTGGATCCGCGCTGGATCGAAGAATACTTAGATTTACGGGATGAACACTCTGCTGCAGCGCTTCCCAGCCCCCGATCATCCGCATCCCAATGAACGTGATACAGGCCGCTCCGACGAGAAGGACAACCGTCTGGATCGTCTCGGTCCAGACCACAGCCAAGAGTCCCCCGACAATGGTGTAAATGGCCGTGGCACCACACATGGCGAGAACGGTCAGGAACCGATATTCCTCTGGACTTCCGTTGACAAATGCGGGAAGAACCGTCCCCTCCAACACAATGGCTCCCGTCAACAATGAAAATCCGATGTGAACAACGACGGCTGAGAATATGGACAAAATAGCGAGATAGTCTCGACAGGCACGACTGTAACGGCGTTCCAGAAAGTCTGGCAACGTTGCCACATTCGCCCTCAAGTAAAACGGGGCAAAAAAGAGGGAAAGGATAACCAACGTGAACGTTGCCATCCACTCGTAATTGCCGTAAGTAAGCCCCGATGTGAAACCATTCTGGGCAAAACTGACCAGGTGAATCGTGGAGATGTTCGTGGCAAAAAGTGCCATCCCAATCATGGGCCAGGTAAGGGATTTGCTTGCTAGAAAGTAATCGGTCCCCTTCGCTTGACGACGCCGAGTGCCAGCCAGACATCCCAACACAATAATGCCAACGAGATACCCGAACACAATGATCAAATCCATTGTTGACAATTGCACCTTCAGAGTCGTTGTGGCATCGACTCCCGGCTCTGCCGCCCAGGCTTGTGAAGAACCGTACCCCCCTAACACCGCGGCGGCCAAGAAAACCAGTACGAGCATTTGCCACACCAGGCGCGGAACCCCGTGCACAGCAAATCCAGACAACCACTTGTTCCCAATCATAAGATTTGCCGGTGACCGTCTTATTCCCATCTCGAACCCTCCGTTGGGTCGTGCAAATACAACGGATGTAACCACCAATAACGGGCAAACACGAACGTTGGCAAAATCGTCAATGTAATCCTCACGTCCACCAGCGGCAAGCTCGGCCTGAAAGATGTCCTGGTAGTTGTCCCCGAGGCTTGCCAAGGTTGTCGTCCTCGTGTTCCGAATCGGCACGCCGCAGGGTACAATTCTCGTCGTTACATGCTCAGATCCAAGTTATGAGAGCTTTGACATCGTGACGAGAGGTTCGCCGTGGGCTAAGCTTACCCCAAACATCAGATGTGCCAATCAATGAGTCGGATTGCACTTCCATAAGGAGAATGCCGTATGAGAAATTGGTCGCTGCCGGTTCTGCTAACGTTGTTATTGTTCGTTCGTCCTCATCTGGCCTTGAGCGACCTTCCCGCCATTGAGTCTGTTACCACCACCCCGAATCGCGTCATCGTCGTGAACGGACGCCCATTTCTACCCATCATGGCCTGGCTCCAGCCGCCGGATAATTTCGCAATTCTGAAAAAATGTGGAATCAACACGACAGCCGGTTACTGGCCGGGGTCCGGTGGAACAAAAGACGTCGCGGATTATATGACGAGAGTTCGAGAAGCCGGCCTCTACGGCGTGATGCCTTATCATCCGGCACTTCACAACCATCCGAATCTTTTAGCTTATATCCACGATGACGAGCCCGATCTCCCGCGACAGGTGAGCGATGCGAAGGTCACCCCGGGGGAAGGCCTCCGGATCAACGCTCGCACACCTTTGTGGAGAATGGTTGATGGGGACGAAAGTTCCTGGTCGGTCTTGGATCCCCTGGAGAACGCCACATGGACAGTCACACTCAACCAGCCAGAGACGGTGCAACGTGTGGCCATCTGGGTCACGGTTTCACCGGGCCTGAGTTTGCCCGAAGAAGTTGTTCTTTCCGCCGAGGACAAAGAGGTAGGGCGATTCTCCCTTGAGCCAAAACGGGGTAAGCAGGAATTTGCGCTTCCTTCCCCGGTAACCGCCCAGGAATGGCGTTTTACGGTGACCAAAGTTAAGCCTGGCGAGCAGGTTTGGGGTTCGATCAGTGAGATTGCGGCCTACACGGCCGAAGGCAAAAACGTCTTCCTCAGCCCGCCACGTTGGGTTCCCCGGGCGATGCCTGAGGAGACGCTGAAGGTCTATCGCGCCGTCAAGGCTGCTGATCCCTCGCGGCGTATGTTCATGACGTTCACCGGCTACTTTCATCCCCATTTTGGCAAATGGAGCGACGAACAACGACAGAATCTGTATCCTGCTTACATCCAGGCCACGGACGTCGTGGGGTTTGACATCTATCCCATCTACGGATGGAACAAGCCAGAGTGGATCCATTTGGTCTATGAAGCAACAGAACAACTCACAGCCTTGGGGGGTCATCGCCCAGTTTATGCCTGGATTGAGACGAGTAAAGGCGGGCAATACACGGGGGACCTCGAACGACAGAAAGATGTGCGACCCGAACACATTCGCGCGGAAGTATGGATGGCCCTTTGCGGTGGCGCGACAGCCATCGGCTATTTCACCCATATTTGGAAGCCATCCTATCGGCAATTTGGCGTCCCGGAAGAAAACCAAGTGGCACTTCGGGCCATCAATGACCAACTGACCCGTCTGGCACCCGCTATTCTGAGCAAGCGAAACACAAGAGAACTTCGACTAAGCATTTCACCCGAAGTTCGCATCGCCGCCTTTTCCACGGAATATGAAGAGTTCATGTATGTGTTCGCAGTCAATTACGATTCAGGTCTCAAGACGGCGGAAGTGACGTTTCACATCCCTTCTGTAGATGACTCGCAATCAGCAACTGTGGAAGTCATTGACGAGGATCGTAGCTTGCCCCTACGGGATGGACAATTCACCGATACCTTTGCCCCTCTGGCGGTGCATATTTACCGCCTCCGCAGACCAAGATAAGCCACAGCGGACGGGGAAGTGGAGTACGCAAATCGGGATTTTGTTGGAAGCAATTCCCAGCCGCATAAAATGGTAGTCAATGAGACCACGTCCTTTTGCGGCAATAGGATTGCGGCCCCGCCTGGAGTTGGGACGCGTGGGCTCAAAAATATCGTCCACCGAATACCCGTAGCCGATGCAAGACGTCGGCACGCAAGTAGCCTTGGCCCTCATTCCTCTTCCTGGATATTTTGCCCAGTTTCCGGGGTCAACAATTTCCTACTACCAACCGGTTGCTTACGCAAGTCGGAAGGGTTATGATTTTCCGCAAAATGTTGAACTTGTCCTGGAGCACGAAGGAGTGTTTCACGTCGATCGTCAGTATCTTGTCGGGCTTGCGTAGAGCCGGAGGTGTGCGATGCTACCAATACCATGGCGAAACCGAGGGACTATGCCCCTAGCAGCGATCGTCGGGCTTCTTGTCATCACTGGCGGATGGGACGTTCGAGGTAGCAATCAAAGTTTGCGAGCTGAAGAGAAACTTGGTTGGATTGAACGCGCTGACCCGCGTTTGGATGCCCTGATTGACTCGGATGCCGTGGTCGAGAAATTGGCAGAAGGCTTCGACTGGTCAGAGGGCCCTGTGTGGGTTCCTCGAGACAACTGTTTGCTTTTCTCCGACGTGCCACAAAACGTTGTATATCGCTGGAGGGAAGGGCAGGGCATCGACGTTTTTCTCAAACCGTCAGGTTATACCGGGAGCGTCGCACGCGGGGGCGAATCGGGGTCCAACGGACTGGCCCTGGATCGCGAAGGCAGACTCCTCTTGTGTCAGCACGGCGATCGTCGGGTTGCCCGGTGGGAAAATGGCCGCTTTGTCACGCTTGCCGACCGATATCAAGGGCGGCCACTCAATAGCCCCAATGATTTGGTAGTCAAGTCAAATGGCGACATCTACTTTACAGATCCACCTTACGGAATGACGGCGGAATCACGGCGCGATCCCAACGCCTTACCTTTCTGTGGGGTATATCGCATTAGTCGAACGGGCGAACTGACGCTCCTTGTCAGCGACATGACCCGGCCGAATGGCATTGCGTTTTCCCCCGACGAGAAGACGCTTTACGTGGCCCAATCCGATCCGGAGCGTCCTCTTTGGATGGCATTTCCGTTGAAGGAAGATGGAACATTGGAAGAAGGGAAGGTCTTTTTCGATGCCAAGCCGTGGCTGGAAGCAGGATTGAAAGGACTGCCCGACGGGATGAAGGTTGATGTCCACGGAAATATTTTCGCAACGGGTCCGGGGGGAGTGAATGTCTTCACTTCGGATGGGACGTTTCTGGGAAGGATTCGCATCACAGTTCCGGCGGCAAATTGTGCCTTCGGCAACGACGGGTCTGTTCTTTATATCACTGCGGATATGTACCTCCTGCGAGTGAAAACCAAAACAAAAGGTCTTGGATTCTGAGGCTGCGGTGGCCAAACGGCCGTTTTCTTTGTGGCGGTTTGAGAGGCGACCGATGCATGGCCGGAGCTAGGCGGCTTAAGAGTTACTGAGATGTAGGAACTCGTTAGCAGAGGAAGACCTATTCTGTGAAGGAGACGATGACCCATGCAACGAAAAGAGATTCTCGCAAAGGTGGCGGCGGGCGAACTAACGCCGGAGGAAGCTGACCGGTTATTGGCCGAGTTGGATTCTGAGTCTGCCGTGCTCACTTGCAAGGTAAGCCCTAAGGGCGCGGTGAGCGTGTACGGTCTGCAAAGGATGCCCGTCACGTTATACGCGGACCAATGGCACCGCCTTTTGGCGTTCGGAGATGACATCCGCCGCTTTATTGAGGAACATCGAGAGGAATTGCGCTGGCGCGTTCGTCCGGAACCGCAAGTTGAGACACAAGGCGAGCCTCCAAAGGAAAGCACCGTCACAACTGACAGGAGCGTGGCATCGGAGAGCGGAGTAAACCCAGATTCGTTGGAATCTCAAGGTTGCGATTGATTTTTAGCCGCAGTGCTCCACCCAAACGATTTTGGTGGAAGGACGCGACCTTTGCTCAAAGCGATTCTTTCCCATCAAGAACCAAGGGTTCCTCGGGTGGTGGCGTCAACCGACCGATCTCCGACCTGTTGAATGAGGCCGGGATCTACCAACATTGGGACAGGTCCATTCTCAGAGTGTCCCGAAGTCTCCTTTACATCCCTTTACCAAAACTTCGACGAAAAGACCCGAAAGGGCTTGATGAAAATGCTGACAAAAGATTGGCGTCGGCCCTTGGCAATCACGGTGGTGGTAGCGTGGTCCACGCTTGTCCTGGGTAAAGCACAAAAGGTCAAGGCGGACGAGCCTATTCCGGTTTATCAGATTGCCCAGCGTCGGGAACGGTTGCCGGAAATTCCCCCGGCCAGTGCCGTGTGCTTTTCCAGCCGTTGGTTTCACCCCGTGAATCGCGACGATCCTCATGACACTTTCAAAGCGGCCGAGGCGTTTCATGCCACCGATTTTGTTTGGACCTATTCGCTTGATCCCAAATTTGTGGGACGTTTGAGACAAATGGGCCATCGTGTATTCCTCGCCGTGAATTCGATGGTCCCAGACCCTCCGGATTTTCGTCGCCGCCTCCGCGGGAGAATCGTCGATCTTGAAAATCGTCCGGTGACAGCTCCCTGGATGCGTTCCTGGGCCGATCCGGCTTGGGGTTGCGCAAACAGCCCGGAGTATCGAGAAGGCTTCATCGAGTACGCGGTTCGCGCCGTCGAAGCGGGGGCAACGGCTCTACAGATGGACGATCCTCGAATGAACATGGCAGCCGTTGCCTGGGGTGCGTGTTTCTGTCCGCATTGCATGGAGAGCTTCCGACACTTCCTCAAGCAGCGGGTATCAAAGGAGACGGCTACGGAATGGGGAATCGGCAATCTCGATACGTTCGACTATCGGCAGTACCTGATTGAGAGAAAGGCCCCTGTAGGCGATGCCTTCGCAAAATACGATGGTGGTGAGTTGAAAAAGCTGTTTACTGAGTTTCAAACGGAGTCTGTGGGGCAGTTCTTCTCCTACGTGCGGGCGGAAATCGATCGGCGGGTTGGTCGCCACATCGTCTTCTCTTCCAACAACTACCGGGGGAGCTGGGAATTTCCGTACAACCTGTTTGAGCTGGGGATGGCCGAACTCCCTCAGCGCGAGGCAACTCCCATGACACTATACGAACGCTACCGCGAAGCCGCCGCCCGGGGAAAGCATCAGATTTTCACTCTTGTCCCACAAACCGCCGACGGCTCAGAGGTCCCCATCACCCGACGGACAATTGCCGCGTGTTATGCCCTGGGTGGGCATCTCATTGTACCTTGGGATGTTTACACTGGTCCCCAGAAGCCGCGTTACTACGGCAAGCCCGAAGATTATGCCGACCTTTACAAGTTCGTACGAGATTTTGCCCAGTGGTTTGACGAATATGAAGAGGCGGCCTTCGTCTTCGATGGCTTTCACGATGAGCGATATTCTGGCCATCCACCTCTGCGCGTGGATGCGACACAAGTGATGGGTGTGGTTCGGGCAAAGCCACAAGACCCAGCCGCCCCGGTGGTCATCCATTTGGTCAGTTGGCAAGACACTCCCTCTCCTTTCGTGATCCGCATTGACCCCAGGCAGTTTCCAAGTGGGGTATCCAAACACATATTGCTCTTGTTACCCGGCCAGGCCCCTCGAAAAATCACGCCCACCGAGCATGGCAACGCCGAGATTAGTGTCGAGATACCCGCCTTAAATCCATGGGGAGTTTTGCTGCTCGGAGCGGGACCGTAGGTTAATCCTTTAATGTGGTTCCGCTGTGGGGTAGGGGATATCATTTTCTCTAAGTGTGAAGCCGGCCATTCAAGAATTGCAGTCTCAAAGGAACGCGATCATGATGACGAGCGTGGCGAAACATAGAATGAGCTTTGGTCATGCCCCCGCTAGAGCGCGGTTGTTTATCCTTTTCCTTGCCTTTTCACTAAGCCCCGCACTCGGAGCGGCGCAGATCAAGATTCTAGAATTTCAGCCGGATGTACCGGTCTGTCGGGCAGAACGACTTATCACTTTGCACCTGACACTGGGCAATGACGGCGCTCGTGACGAGCAGGGAACTGTCGAACTTCATTTGCCCCCTGTTGTGGAACTTATCAAAGGAAACCGCAACACCCCGTTCGCGTTTCGCGACGGAGCAGGGGAGCTTACCCTGTCTTGGACGGTGCAGGCATCGCAGGAAGGCCGGCACGAATTGGCAGTCGAGGTCAAACCCGTAAGTGGGTCGCCGGTTCGGCAAACACTTAACCTCCTCTTCTTGCCATCGGTCACCATCGAAAAAGCGGACAGAATCCCGGATCCACAGCCCGTGGCCACAGACATCCTTGTGGGTGCGCATCATTGTCCCCTGTGGGAGAAAGATAGGCCCGAAATCTGGAGAAACGTCATTAGGCATCCCGAAAGGACACCGGCTCTGGGGTTCTACTGCCAGGAGCAGCCCGAAGTCGCGGACTGGGAAACAAAATGGGCCGTCGAACACGGTATTTCGTTTTTCGTTTACTGTTGGTACCGTGCCAGCCAAGGCGGGCCTGTGGAAACCCGACTGTCCAGTGCCATTCACGAAGCCCTATTTCATTCGCGATTCCAAGACAAGATAAGATTTGCCATCATGTGGGAAAATCAGCGTCGGGGCGTTGCAGGAATTGCCAACGAGGAGGACTTCCTGCAAAACCTCTTACCGTATTGGATCGAAAATTATTTTCGCCGGCCAAACTATTTGATCATTGACAGAAAGCCTCTCCTCTTCATTTATCGCCCAGAGTATCTCATCCAGGACTTGGGCAGCGTTGAGAAGGTCGCCCAGGCCTTTGCCAAGGCCCGTGAACTCTGCCGTCAAGCTGGATTTGACGGGATTTATCTTTTGGGTGAATACCGCGGAACAAACCCCAAACACCTGCAGCTTATGAAAGACCTGGGGCTTGATTACACGTTTGCCTACGTGTGGCCAGTCCCCAATAACCCGAGTCCTGAGGAGGCAATCCGCGCCCAGCTGGACTACATCAAGAAGACGCAGGAATTGAATATCTTGCCCCAAGTGATTACGGTTTCCCAGGGATGGAGCGGCTGGCGCGACGAAGGTTCCATCTGGAAACTGCCGCCGGAGGATTTTGAAAGGTTGATGCGGGAAGCCAAAGCTTTCGCCAAGACCTTGCCCCCAGAACAATTGGGAAGTCGCATCATCTTGTTGGATAACTGGAACGAGTGGGGCGAGGGACATTACATTGGCCCCCATCGAGAATTCGGCTTCGGTTATCTGGACGCTGTCCGTCGTGTTTTTGCCGGCAACGCTGCAACACATCTTGATCTCCTTCCCGAGGATATCGGCCTTGGTCCCTATGATTTGCCGATTCGTGCGTATTACCAGCGGGAGCGGGAAAGTCGGCAAAAGGCCCGAACTTGGGTGAAACCGATCGTGTCTGACGAAGCCTTGGTCGCCTATTGGACATTCGACGAAAACAAAGATGAGGTGGCAGCCTTTGACTATTCCGGGCATCGCCTGGGAGGGATACTCCATCAGATCGAACGCGTGAAGGGGTGGCGGGGGACGGCTCTCGATTGCCGCGGAGGCTCCATGATCGTTCCCACCGATGAGCGGCTTTCAGACTGGGCGCAGATGTCAGTTGAATGTTGGATTCGCACCGATCAACCTGATCAGGACAATAGGTGGATCATCAATCGGGTGTTTGGCGGTGCCGAGACATCGGGATTTCGCTTGGGGATTCTCCGGGGAAGGCCCAGTTTTCAGATTCCCGTGACGGCTTGGAGTCATCATTTGGTGGGAAAAGAGCCTTTACCCCAAGGCCGCTGGGTCCACATTGCTGGCACGTTTGATGGGACCACGATGCGCCTCTATATGGACGGTCACGAAGTCGGTAGGATGGAGCGATCCGGGAGCGTCCGCAACAACAACCGGCCGATCGTTGTGGGCAACTATGACGTGGACCACGCGGCCCACTTTGTGGGCGAACTGGATGAGGTACGTCTGTATAGCCGCGTGTTGACGCCGGAGGAGATCGCCTCACGAGCCGCCCAGCCTGCGGAAAAATGAGCCAGACAAAAAGGAATTTAGGCTAGAATGGGTATATTCCCGACAAAAAGTCTCTTCGTGCATCGTGAGGGCGAAAGGTTGTAGCATGGGACCCATTTTTGGAGATCTTGTCACGATCCTGCTAGCCGGTCTTGTCTCAGGGATTATCTGCCGGCAATTGCGGATTTCTGGCCTCGTCGGTTTTATCATCGCGGGTATCATGATTGGCCGCGGAGGGCTGAATCTTATCGCCAGTCATGGCAAGGAATTGGAACAAATTGCCCAGACGGGAGTGCTTTTGCTTCTTTTTGCCATGGGAATTGAGTTCTCACTGGCTGAATTGGCCGGCCTTAGTCGGCACATGGTCCTGGCCGGTACCACACAGGTGCTCCTCGTGACGGTCCCCCTCCTCGTGGTGTTTTTGCTTTTAGAAGTTTCCATTGAAAGAGCCATCGTATTGAGTGCAGCAGTTGCCATTAGCTCAACAGTGCTCGCTTATCGCACACTTACGGAGTGGGGGCAAGCAAGCTCGCCCATCGGTCGTCGAGCGCTAGGCATTTCATTATTTCAGGACCTCCTACTCATTCCCTCGCTCTTGTTTATGCCGTGCTATTCCGGCGCCCGCTCCACGGGGTTGATTTCTGCTTTGGTTCTCACCGGCATGGCCGTTGTCTTCACTGCTGCTGTGCCCCTCGCTCATTATGTCTTTGAGAAATGGATTGTCCCGTTTCTGATTCGGGTTAAGAGCGTTGAGCTAACTATGCTTTTCGTCCTGGTCATTCTCCTCATGGCTTGTTGGCTGGCTCAGGTATTCGGTTTGCCTCCGGCGCTAGGTGCCCTCGCGGCCGGGTCAGTTTGAGCGAAACACGCCTTACGAAACAACTGGACGCACTGGTCTTTCCGTTTCGGGAGACCTTCGGTGTTGTCTTTTTTGTGAGCCTCGGTAGCTACATTGACTGGCGAATCCTCTGGCGAGATCCCCTTTGGTTCCTGATAGCCATTCCTTTACTCCTGGCCCTCAAGAGCGTGGCTGGCGGGGTCGCCTTGCGGATTTCCGGCCTCACCTGGAGAACCTCACTGGGAGCGGCATCGCTGCTGGTACCCATGAGCGAGCTCTCGTTTGTCCTCCTCTCCGAAGCTGCCCGGAGCCAGATTCTCACAGGCACTGAATACGAAAAGATGCTAATGGTCGCACTAGCATCTATGATCGTCTCACCCGAACTTTTTCGGATCGGCTTGCGTGTGTTGCGCAGCGACTCGTCAAAACGACCGACGAGCATGGGATTCGACGTCCCGAGCGTGGATGTCAACAAGGCCATCGTGGTGGGTCTTGGGCCGATTGGCAGCATGGTGGCGTCGCAACTGGAATTACGCGGTATGGACGTTGGCCTGATCGACCAAAGTCCTGTAAATCTCCAACCGTTTGCGCAGCAGGGATTTCGGACCGTGTGCGGCGATGCCCGCGATCCCGAGATTCTCCTTCGGGCAGGTGGGCAAGAGGCTCACCTAGCCATGATATGTGTCCCGGATGACACGGTGGCCGGAACGATCACACGCAATCTCCGCCAAATCAACCCCAACTGCACGATTGCCGTGCGGTGTCGATATCAGTCTTCCCGCAAGACCCTCATGAAGGCAGGTGCCCAAATTGTAATCAGTGAGGAGGCCGTGACGAGCGAGGTGCTCAGGAACTTCATTATGACGTCGGTATTCAATCTTTCCGGAGAATCTCCACTTGCGAGTAGCTCCCCGCCAAACACTCCCGCAAGGCCGGATTCTTTAAGCACAGGCAGCACGCCGGAAGGGAAAAAGCCGGAGGCATGAGGGAATCGTGGTTCAATTAACCCCGGTAATACAGTACTTGGCGATGTTATTCTAGCGGCGGAAGTGGAGCTGGGGTCGTCATCTGCGCCGCGGAGACTGGCACGAGCTGTGAAGACGGCAGAATTTCTGGACTTGATACGTTTTCGGAAGGGCCCGGACTTGGTAAGTCGCACTCTGATATATCACACGCACCGTTCCGTCGGATTCCTAGGCACTCTGCACAGACGTATTGAACCACGGTGCGATAGACGGGTTTCTCGACCACGTATTCTTTCTTAACCAGTTTCTTGACTGCGCGCGGCTGACCCGGTCGCGGCGCAATGATCGGCAATGGCTTTTCTGTAAGTTGCTCAATCCAACGAGAAAGCACGCCCTTGGGTTGGCAGGCACCACTTTGTGAGTCGCACGCTTGGCCCTCACAGCCCAGTGAGGGATCGCACGTCCCACACCTGCCGCCGTGTTGATTGCCACACCCACACGGGCACCGGGGCAGCATGGTGCATACATCGTGCACCTCCACTTCCCAACAATGCTTGGTGATCTTCTCAATACCACATTGAACTTGACAAATTTTTTGCTGGCATGGCCCCGGCTTGCCACAAATGGCGCATCGGCCCGGTGAACCGTAAACGTCGGTTTGCGACGATTCAAGCGTCCAGCCGGTACTGGCAATAAGAGTTACAAACACCACGCAAGCCGCAGCAGTTTTCATGTTCATGCCTGCATCTCTCTTTTATCTCCAAACGTGAGGAAAACCTCGCGTCCGTCGCTTTGCTTGGTATTCTTGAAACTATCCTGCTGGTCGATGGAGACGCTCAGAAATCTACTTGCGCACGAAATTGAAACACATTGAAGTCTGCTTTTGTGGCATCGCGGGGTGGACTGACCTGCGCATGCACATAGTTGAACATGAGCCTCATGTAGGGATTCCAATACCAATTGATGCCAAAACTGTGGTCCGCCATAGTCCCGCCCAAGACATCCTTATCATCCAAGTCTAACCACGAATAACGATAGGCTAGCTCCCAGGCCCCCAAGCCGGTCTCCACGTTGCCGTCGGATGTCCTCACTCGGAAGAAATTCTCAAAAGGTTTGACACGCTCAAACGCGCCTTTTTTGCGGTTATAAAATCGATGTTCGCCAGTCAGGAAATAACCTGTCTGAACGTACACCCCGTGAAATGTCGGATCTTCTCCGCCAGCTCGGTTGTAAAACGCCGCCAGATACTCAGACTGGACAGAGAAAGGTCCATAAACAAACGCCATCTCCGGATTGAGAAGCTGGTAATCTTCCACATTCCCGAAAGCGCCCGTGTCAAGGAGGTATG
>JAKPII010000494.1 GCA_029549885.1 Planctomycetota bacterium | reverse complement strand
GACTGGACCGGCGGATTCCTGGCCGGGATGATGTGGCGATTCTACCGATATACCTCGGACGAGAAATGGCTAGAACGTGCCATCCATTACTCCAAACTCCTGGAACATCGAAAGCACGATCGTAACGTCCACGACCTGGGGTTTATCTTTTTGAACACCTACTTGCCGTGGTACGAATTGACAAAGGACCCTGCCCTTCAGGAGGTCCTCATCACAGCAGGCCGGACCCTCGCCATGAGATACCAACCGAAGGGACGGTATTTGTGTTCGTTTATCGGACCCCAGAGCCTTTTCATCGACATTATGATGAATGTCCCTATCGTCTTCTATGCAGCAATCCACACCAACGATGACAGGCTCATGCAGATTGCGCTTGACCACTGTCGCACAACGCGCGATCGGCTCGTGCGAGAAGATGGCTCGACCGCCCATGAGGGGCTTTTCGACGTGGAGACAGGGGAGTTCCTCGGCCAAAGTACGCATCAGGGGCTGAGTGCCGAGAGTTGTTGGGCCAGAGGATTGGCGTGGTCCATGTATGGCTTTAGCAAGGTTTACGGCCTCACTCAGAACCCTGAGTTCCTAGAAGTTGCCGAGAAGAACGCGGAATACTGGATCACACATCTCCCCGAAGACAAGGTTCCCTATTGGGATTTTGACGCCGATTTGAGTCAACCTCCACCTTGGGGGCGGCAAAAGGAAAGCTCAGCCGCCGCTATTGCCGCCAGCGGATTGCTCGATCTGGCTCAGCAGACAGCATCGCCGGAGCGAAGCGTCGTCTATCGCAATACAGCCCTCGTCATGCTGATGGCTCTCTCGCAGCCCGAATATTTGGCAATCGAAACGCCGGGCTGGGAGGGCATCCTCAAGCATGGCGTCTATCACACGCGAAAGAATTTGGGGGTGGACGAATCGGTCATGTGGGGCGAGTATTTTTACGTCGAGGCCCTGACAAAACTAATCCCCCATCAAAACGCTTCGTGACCGTTCAAAAACCGCTGTTTTTATTGCCATACAGATGGCTGATCACTTTTTGACCGGCCGACCCAGTTTAGCTTCCACACTTTGGACCTTGGAACGTATCCTGCCGCTTTGCCCTTTGCGATAGTCAATCTTGATGATGCATTCGATGCGGTCGCACTCTGCCTGCATCGCCTGAAAACACCGTTTGACGACGTCCATGACCTGATCAAACTCTCCCTCAATGATCGTCCCCATGGCATGGCACTGGTAGTCGAGACCACTTTTGTCGATGATCTCAAGGCTTTTCGCCACGTAGGCACTGAGACTCGGTCCCTTATCGAGTGGATACATCGAGAACTCAAGCAAAACCATGGTCAGCCTCCGCTAATAAAAACATCCTGCGGTCGCAATCTCTTCCCAGAATCCGGCTCTCGCCGCAGGTTTCAGGAAAACATAGCTATTTACCGTTTATGCATCATAAGCAAAGGCCCAGCATTGACAACCATCGGCAAAAATCAAACCCGCCCAGCCATTTGCTTTCAGCATGAGAGAAGATCATAAGGTAAGTAGGCGGAGTCCCGGGGACACCCGTTAAGGAGAGAGGTTCTAGCCGCCACTCCAGTGGTGCCCGTTTTCTACTTGGCCCGATTGAGCCAAAGCTCTACTGGCTGGTAAGGGCCGCCGTGGTTGGCCCCCAGAATATCGGGCCGACCGTCACCGTCAAAATCAGCCACGAGCAGGTCGTGTGACCCACGAGTTGACACGACCAGTTTCTCCCATTTTCGGCCTTTTTCCCTATTGAGCAGGACCATCACTTCCTGGGGTGGCGCCCCCTGGTGCATTCGGGCCGTGACGATATCGAGCAGGCCATCACCGTCCATGTCGGCCACCTGCAGGCTATGACAGACCGATTCAATTGCGGGAATAATCACGTGTTGCGCCCATTCCGGCGAGGCAGGATCCGAAGGTGCTTCGTACCAGGCAACTTGGTATGTTTGACCTTTGTATTCTGACGGCGACAGGATGATATCGCATCGCCCATCCCCATTGATATCACCAACAGCCACCTTGCTATCGGGCCAGGTCTACTGCGCGGTAAACTGATGCGACTTCCAGTCACCACCGGCCTTACCAGGGTTTTCATACCAAATACCGGCGATGATCACATCCGGATCACCATCACGGTCGAGATCTGCCACGGCCAAGCCCTCCCCATGCGGACAATCCACCACGTGATAATCCCACCGATCGAGATCTCGCTGATACCACATATGGATCTTGTTGCCCGTATTGTGATTGAAGCCCGACTGATCCCGCGCCACGATATCCAATCGACCGTCAACGTCGAGATCCGCGAGGAGGGCATCGTGGGTTCGAACATTGCTAATTCGACGGACCGGCCATGGGCCCTTCGTGGGATCTCCCTTGGGCAGAGGGTTTTCCAACCAGATTTGGGCACCAGGCAGGATATCAACATCACCGTCCCCATCGATGTCACCCACTGCCCCAGATACGGTTTGCCATCCTTTTTCCGCAATGGTGATCTTTTGCCA
>JAKPII010000454.1 GCA_029549885.1 Planctomycetota bacterium | reverse complement strand
GCCTTCAAGAGTCATTCCCCTGGGCTGCCAAGGTGGAGTCGTCTGAGTGGCTTTGTCCCACCAGATTTCTGCCACCTCAGCTCCTTGTCGAGGACTTTGGTAATTCACCGTCTCAGACGACGAGGTATTGCGAACCCGCAGCTTGAACGCCAAGTAAGGTCTCGCCGTCTTGGAAATGACGCTTCCCCGGCGCAAGGCCACGGGCGCAATTTGGCATTCCTCAATTTTCATCTCCACGTGACCATGAGAGTCCTGGACCTTTTGGGCCGTTGTCCCAAAGGCCTGACTGGCAGCGACAAGCCTGGTCAGATGCGCTACCCGCGACTCCCGATTGGTTTCTGTAGGTGGGCCGGAAGATTGCGTTGCCGACGATGGATGTCCCAAGACCTCA
Organism: Planctomycetota bacterium; assembly: GCA_029549885.1. Taxonomy (GTDB): domain Bacteria; phylum Planctomycetota; class Planctomycetia; order Pirellulales; family Thermoguttaceae; genus Thermogutta. The sequence goes on along the minus strand of JAKPII010000454.1, from coordinate 3,813 downwards.
TTAAGTCCTGGAATACTTGCAGCCAGCTCTGACGATTTTGGATCTTGCGAATCGCGGGTCACCTGGCGGGATGGGCGGGCTTTCGCGCTGTTCGGACCTGCTGCTTGAAATATTGAGGAGATGACAGGCCGCATCAGGACGAGAATAAAAAGCACCATCAGGCCGATACCCGTCCCCAGTAACAGCCTTGTCAACTTCCGAGCGCGTTGCCGACGTTGTGCCCGCCATTTTGCGAGCTGTTCGGGGGTTACTACATTCCCCGAAGTCTGAGTGGATGAAGGCGGCCCTACACTTACCGGAGGGGTGGGAACAGGAGTCGTTGGCGGACTCGCCGGAGTTCGGGATGGCACTACTTCTGATTGCGGGAACAGCCCGCGGACGTGAGACGCAAGATACCACGGTCCATTTGCCGTTTGAGCGACAGCGTCTGACGGCTGGAGACGACCCTCCCGAGCCATTGCCCGCAACTGGTCGTCTGAAAGCGGACCAACGACTTCGGTTGAGTTGGCGATCCGACAATACCACATCGCGCGGGCCCTCCCAGTCGAGAGCTGCGAGTTATCCACCAATTCAATACGACCGTCCTAACATGCCATCTTCTCCGGTCTTCATGAGATAGTTTAACGCGCCCGGCCTATTCCTGCCACCAAGCAGAACTTAAACGGTGTTGGCATCATAACTTGACGGGCACGGCACGTTATTCCCTGCCGTGGTATATTCGAACTTAAGTGAAAATAATCGCGTTGGTAAGCTTTCGCGAAAGGAGCATCAGGTGATCAAGCGGGACTTTCTTCAAGTGTCCTGGGACCAACAAATCGAAGACGACGTACGGCGACTGGTCCAACTCGCCATAGCAGAGGACTGGGGGGAACGCGGTGATGTGACGGTCCAATGCACCATTCCCGAGACGGCCACCGGCAAAGCGGCCATGGTGAGTCGAAAGAGAGGTATTCTGGCGGGCGTGCTCACCGTTGAAGTTATTCTGGCCGAATTGTCACTCGACGTCCAATGGAAAAGCTTGTTAACCGACGGGGCGAGTCTCGAAAAAGGAACGGTGATCGGCCGATTACAGGGGCGCGTCCGCGACATCCTTTCGGTGGAACGCATCCTTCTCAACTTTGTGGGACGACTGTCGGGGATCGCCACGCTGACACATTCATACGTCTCTGCGGTTCGGGGGACAAAAGCACGGATCTACGATACGCGAAAGACGACCCCAGGGTGGCGAAGACTGGAAAAATATGCCGTGCGATGTGGTGGTGGGCACAACCATCGGTTGGGATTGGATCGCGCGATCTTGATTAAGGACAACCATTTGGCATGGTTAGCTGAAGAGTTGCAATGTTCCCTAGAAGATGCCGCAAAGATAGCGATCCGCCGGGCCAGAGAGCTTTACCCCGGCCATCCGATCCCCTCGGGCCAGGACCCAGCCGACATCATTGTGGAAATCGAGGTGGATTCCCTGCCGCAACTCGAGACTGTACTCTGCGAGAACCCCGACATTGTGCTTTTGGATAACATGTCGCTGGAAGAACTCCGACAGGCAGTCCTGTTGCGGAACCAGCTTGCACCTCATGTGGAACTGGAGGCATCCGGTGGCGTTACCCTTGAAAACGTTCGTGCCGTGGCCGAAACCGGTGTTGACCGCATCAGTGTGGGGGCATTGACCCATGCGGCGCCTTGGCTAGACATCGGTCTCGATTGGGGGGCGGATGGGTCAGGCGCCGTGGAGTGACCACGGCCTTTCCTGTCGCAAAAGAAATGGCCCGACGACTGTCGGGCCACTCTTCAGATTGGGAGGGTTCTAGGGATTTGGGGGGCCGAGTTGTTGGGCCCTCAGCCTGTAGTCTCCTCTTCCAATTCTCCTGGGAGCGTATTGGCCTTTTCAATCAGTGCATCCGCCCGCGACTTGATTTGAGCTTTGTCGCCGCCTTGTCGGCACAATTCAAGAAGTTCCTCCGTGCCCGCGACAATCTCCTTATAAGTCGCCTCGAACTCTCCCATGGGAACATCTTCGTATTGGGCAAGTCCCGCCCGCATGTTTTGCAAAAGACCCACGGCTTCGTCTTTCGTTAAGTTGGGTACCTTTTTAAGGGTACGGATCGTGAGATTCTTGATGTACTGAGCATGCGAAGCTGGGTTCCTGGAGTCATCCTTCTTGGGCGGTGGCCCACCGCTCCCGCAGCCTGTTGCCCAAAAGATGGCTCCGGCCAAAAGAAAGCTAATCACAATTCTGCTTGCGTTTTGAACCGACTTCATACTTACCTCACGCTTTTGCTTAATCGCACCAAATCGTGCCAAACTGTCACGACAAATAACGCTCCACCTCAAGGCAACGTGACTGCTTCATTGCCTCGAGAGCTGAGGAGTGCCCCCCAAGTTGTCACGTCGATGGTCTCTTGAATAAACCGCACGGATCCGTCAGCCATGCCAACATTGACACCCCCAGGATGGTAACTACGGGCACCAATTCGAGCATCCCACGCGTTTCCCGGAGTCGCGCAACGGAGTCGCCGATCGTTATTGGGCGCCTTGCAGTATTGTTCGATAAGATCTCGGTAATTGTCGTCCAAGGCGTTTGCGTTTGGGGTCAACGTGCCCTTGGGCGTCGAACCACCACTGATGCCACCGCCGAAGGCAACACCTGAGACATGGCCCCACGCACCGCGTGCGTCCGCGGTTTCAGGAGATGTACAAACCTCGGAAATTGCTACGGTGTTGGAGGAACCATCAAGGATGGATTCAATCTTTGCCCCCCACTGGACCCAAGTGTTGAACACACCGCGATATTCCAACGTGGTGTAACCATCTAGATCTGACATGTAACGACGTGCACTACAGTTCGCGACATAGTTCCCTTTGGCAAACTCTTGACCCGTTGCACGGATAAAGACGCGGTTATCCGAGGCGTCTGACGGGCATATTAAGGTAGCGATTTGCGTCTTGACGACCGGCTGATTGACCGGATCGATGCATGGGCGGCGAAAATCATAATTGGAGTGAAGCGCTTGTTGTTCCAATTGTGGTAACAACATCGTGATCCATGTTGCGCCCCAAGTATCGAGTGTATTCCGCGGTTGTTTGCCCGCCATAGCTGCCGTATCCAAGGCCCTATAAGGGAAACCTGCTCCCGTGCAGCCCAGCGCGGCCGGCGGGAACTGCTTATTAACATCATGGTAGTTGTGCAGCGCCAGGACAACTTGTTTCATGTTATTAGTGCATTGGTTTCGCCTGGCTGCCTCCCGTGCCGCTTGGACTGCTGGGAGGAGAAGCGCGATCAAAATACCGATGATTGCAATGACCACCAGAAGCTCCACCAGTGTGAAGCCACGAGTCGAACGGACGACAATTGCCTTTTTCATAGCATCGCCTCCAAAAAAGACCTAAAACAAACACGACGACGAACCCAAAGCTGTGCCAGCTCACCCACCGTTACCATTTAAACAGGACTGCTTGCTGCTGTCCAGGTAAAAATACGTATGTTTTCTTAGATTATGCGTCATTTCACGCTTGTCAACCATCTGTCTTCGAACAAACTGGCTGGCTACAATGGGCAAGCGTTGGTGGCCAAAGGGCGACAGAAAAGCTTTATGAAACGAGACCGATGAGCGCAACCTCACCATGGCAAAAAAGAACAGAGCTAAGCAAAAGCAGGGGGCGAGCGTGCCCCGATTTGAACACGATCGGTTGCCGCGGATTGCCCTCCTAATCGAAACGTCGAATGAATATGGACGTCGCTTGCTTTTAGGAATTCGGGAGTACGTGCGGGAACATGAGCCATGGTCATTTCAACTTGGGGAACAGGCCCGAGGA
>JAKPII010000438.1 GCA_029549885.1 Planctomycetota bacterium | reverse complement strand
CCTGGTCCTGTGACGTCGGACGGGAACACCTTGACGATATCGGCCCCAGCCTGCCAAGCGGTTAGGATTTCGGTTGGTGTGAACGCCCCGGGAAAAACCAATTTGCTGTAGCGTTTGCACATTTCGATTACGTTGACATTCAGTGTGGGGCTGACGATAAACTCGGCTCCCGAAAGAATAGCAATACGCGCTGTCTCTGGGTCTAGGACGGTTCCCGCCCCAAGGACGATTCGGTCGCCCAGTCGATCGGCGACTGCTTCGAGCACGCGATGAGCACGTGGGACGGTGAACGTCACTTCGATTGCCGTGACGCCGCCCTCGGCGAGGGCCTCGGCGACGTCCCCCAGCACGGCACCACTATTGGCACGGATGACGGCGCAGATTCCGCAAGAAAGAATACTCGAAAGGTGTGGGTTATCCATCATATAAAGCTCATCAGCAACTTGGTTAAACTGAGGTACTTGCGACGCTCCTCCTGAGCTTATTGCGATTCGCGGGGGGTGTCAACTCGGTCGCCGGTTCGAACATGCGGAAGGGTCATAACCGCCGAAAGTCCTCCTGTCGCTGGACGATCGTCCTAAACCGCGCGATAATGATGACGGACCGCCGAGGCTGAGATGCCCGGTCGTCACGTCTCGACGGCGGTTCGTTCCTCATGCGAATGTCACGTTGAGCGGAGTCTGACACCCATTTGGACCGTTTGAGGAGAGACTTGGCGGGATGTCACGTCTGCTGCACTCGTTAATCCTTATTGTACCAGGACTTTTTGTTGTTATTGTTCTCGTTGTGCTCGGAACGTGGTGGCTTCAGCGTCTGAGACGTGCCTTATACCAGGACTCAAGTGACAGTAGTGACGAACTGGCGCAGCAGTTCTTTAAGATGCGCAGGGATGGTCAGATTAGCGAAGAGGAGTACAAGGTAATCCGGGCGAACTTGTCGTCACAACGACGCACGTCGTGATGAAGCGAAAACTGGGCTTCGGGGCTATGTGGTAGAATTTAGGTAAAAGACGAAGGTTGCGTGAAACTCTTCGGGCGATGCGTCGCGTAATGATTAGCGAAAGGGAGGACACACGCCGCGTTGAACGGCGGTTTTTGTCCCGATATCGCCGATGACCAATCAATGTCAGGGGAATGACTGAGGATTGCCAGCGGCGATCATCTCCGTAGGGGAGGGCAGGGGGGCTGGCGGCTTGGACTTCGACGTTTCAACTTTTTGTGACACCCAGGGTTTGAAGCATGCCGACAGGACGGGACTTCACATCAGGACGCCGTGGTCCAACGAGTGGCAAGAAAAACGCCTTTTGTTCGTTTTGCCGGAAAAGCTACCGTGATGTAGGACCGTTGGTCGAAGGACCAGGGGATGTTTACATCTGCGGGGAGTGTATAGACCTTTGTCAATCCATTCTTGATCAGGAAAGAAAGCGCAAGGGAACAGCCCGCCCGCTTTTTGCGCGAGTGCCAACCCCTCGCGAGATCGTCGCTAAACTTGACGAGTTTGTTGTTGGCCAAGAGGAGGCCAAGAAGGTCCTGGCCGTCGCCGTGTACACGCATTACCGGCGGCTTATGCACCACGGGACTTCGGATGTCGTGTTGGACAAGTCAAATATCCTCCTGATTGGTCCCACGGGGTCGGGAAAGACGCTTTTGGCGCAGACGCTTGCCCGGCTGCTGGATGTTCCCTTTGCTATTGGCGATGCGACAACCCTAACAGAGGCGGGTTACGTTGGAGAAGACGTTGAAAACTTGCTCCTCAAGTTGCTGCATGCGGCGGACTTTGACATTGAGGCGGCACAGCGCGGAATCGTCTATATCGACGAAATTGACAAGATTCGCAAGACGAGTCACAACGTCTCCATTACCCGGGACGTCTCTGGTGAGGGGGTTCAGCAGGCCTTGCTTAAGATGCTCGAAGGGACTATTTCCAATGTCCCACCGCAAGGCGGACGAAAGCACCCCGAACAGCAATACATCCAGGTTGATACCACGAATATCCTCTTTATTTGTGGGGGTACTTTCGTTGGGCTGGAAGACATTATCGCCAGGCGAATGGGAAAACGGTCGATTGGATTTGCCTCATCGGTACCGTCATCCCGTCGGGATCGCGAAGGTGGCGAGGCGAATCGGGATGAGTACCTCTTGGCCCACGTGACGAGCGAAGACCTCGTCGAGTTTGGCCTGATTCCCGAGTTTATTGGCCGATTGCCTGTGGTGACGGCGCTTCGCCCCCTTGATGTTGACGCCATGGTGCGTGTCTTGGTCGAGCCAAAGAATGCTTTGGTCAAGCAGTACGAAGAGCTTTTCGCCATGGAAAACGCGGAGTTGGAATTCACCGAGGAGGCGTTGCGCTTAATTGCCCAAAAGGCCTACGAGAAGGGCACCGGTGCCCGAGGTCTGCGGGCGATTGTGGAGGGTATTATGCTCGATGCCCTCTATCAATTGCCCGACCAACCGCCGGGCTTCCGCTATGTGGTCGATGTGGATGTTGTGGAAGGGAGAAAACCCCTGTTGGGTCGGCCCATTGCCCGGCAAAAGACGGCCTGAGAGGCCTTTTGACGCGATCACAGGTCGTTTCGTTTCTAAGGTTCTGCTTAAAGCCTATCCCCTAGTCTCCCCTCGCCCGTTCGGCGGGAGAGGGGGCGGGGGTGAGGGTGGCTTGAATCGCTGCCGGTTTTCTCAATCGATTCCGACGTTCGCTTGCCCTCACCCCAACCCTCTCCCGGAAGGAGAGGGGGACTTTTTGGCATAGGCTCTCATATTGATCACGCTGGTCGTTGGGCCATTTCGCGAAGAACCTCAATCCCTTTTTGGATGGTCTCATCGGAGGCGGCGTAAGATATCCGGAAGTGCGTGTCCCGCCGGCTGAATACATTTCCGGGAATAATGAGCAACTGAAACTTCTCAATTGCAGTGGTAACGAACTCGGTAGCTGATCCCCAGGGGGCCTTCGGGAACGCGTAAAATGCCCCTTCAGGGATTTGTAGTTCGTAGTAGCCCTGTAACCCTTGGACTACCATGTCCCGCTTTCGCCGATAGGCACTGTACTGTGCGCTCATATCGCAATCCAAGGCGGTAACGGCCGCCCACTGGAAAGGCTGTGGGGCACATACAAAGCTGTACTGCTGGAGCTTGATCATCTGTTGGATGATCGCCTTCGGACCATGGGCAAAGCCGACCCGCCAGCCGGGCATGCCGTGGCTTTTACTGAGGCCCTCGACGACAATGGTCTTGGGATAAAACTGGGCGGGAGACGTGAATGGCCTATCGTAACAGAAATCTCGGTAAATCTCGTCGCTAACCAGCGCGATACCGTGCTTGTCTGCCAACGCCGCGAGGTCGCGGACCTCTGACTCTCTGGCCACAGCCCCCGTTGGGTTGGCCGGACTATTCAAAATGATCAGTTTGGTCTTGCGAGAAATTGCCGCCTTTACTTGATCCAGGTCGATCCGAAAATCGGGATACGTATTCACGAAAATCGGCACACCTCCTGCGATGTGGACGAGGGCCTCGTACATGACGAAATAGGGGTCGAAAATGATGACCTCATCTCCGGGGTTGACCAGCGTTAAGATCGCCAGCATCAAACCGCCACTGGTTCCGGAGGTTACGAAAACTTCACGATCATTGTGGCCATATCTGCGGTCAATTTCGGCCTGGAGGCGATCCCGCAGGGCGGCAGTGCCTTGTGTCACAGTGTAGCCGTTCTTGCCCTCGCGGATGGCCGAAATAGCAGCCTCCTTGACCGTATCCGGAACATCGAAATCCGGCTGGCCAATGGAAAGATTAATGGGATTCTTGAGTTTGGCTCCCAGTTCAAAGACCTTCCGGATGCCGGAGGCATCAAACTGATTCATGCGATGGGCAATCCACGATTCAACAGCCATTTTCGTCGGTCCCTAAAACAGATAGCAGTGAGGTAGTGTCTTGAAAGTCATGCCGTGCTCTCGATTTGCAGCGTTGGAGAGCCGAGAAACCTATCACAATCGGCAAATTGACTATTTTCGCAGGATAAGGAGATCGCCGGAAGGGACCGTCCCGCTTGGCTGTGGCAAATCACACCTTCGGCGGCACAAACAGAAGTGCGGCCACCGCCCACCGGCGCACCTAGGAAAAGTCCAGGCCGGCCGTCAACGTATCCGGCAACTGAAGCGAATGATGCCACCTTCGCCTGGGGGAAGGGGATTCTCGAGCTCCCATTGCAGGGTTGAGGAACCTGCTTCGTTGGGTTGAACGGTGAGTTTTGCAGGGATGCTTGATTGTGACGAATCCGGTACGTACTCCAAGCGTGTGGAGAGGCTGTCCACAATCACAAGCTGCGTGATGGGAACCGTGCCCACATTATCAAAGCGGAGCGTGAGATCGACCGTTTCGCCCGGCTGAGCACTTGCCTTTGAGGCCACCTTCACCAGCCGTAAGTTGACCTGACCGTATCGGCTTGTCACGCGGTAGATTGAGTGAATACGGGATACTGCTGCATCTTCGGCAGCCCGCTCTCCGTCGATAAACACGTGGAGGTTCTGATCACTACTCCAAACAATGGCCGCCTGAATCGCGTTAGCAAGTAGCGGCATTTCGTCGGTCTCCACGATCCCTTTGACAATGAGGCTGAAATTCTCATAGGGCTTGAAATCTTCAGCAAAGCCGCGTGGTCCCAGGGCCTGGGACACCGCACCGTCGTATTGGCGAGTTCGGAATTGGGCAATGCCACGCTGTTGTACTCCCGCCACCGGTTGGTAGTTTTGAGTTCCTGTTCCCACGGGTTGAACTTCGGCTGCCTGGGACAATTGCGTTGGCGCGGAGAAACCACTAAGCTTTTCTGCCTGCTCGTCCTGTCGAACGTTGATGACCTGACGGACGGAAGCAAACCGTGGACTATAGATAAAGACCCGATTGAACGGCTGAACTTGTGTTCGGCCGTCTTCAGAGGTGAACTGAGCAATTGTGTCCTCAGGATTGATTCCCCCAAGGCTTTCGCTCTGAACACCCGCGAACGGTGGTAAGTCGCCACCGTCAGCCAAGAGTTCATCCTGTGGCCACGGCGGGCTGATTCCTGGTGGGTTCCACGCCGTGAGGAGCGCTCCCGGGGGCAGGCCGCGGGGCAGGGGATTGCCCATGGCATCTACCAGGATGGGAGTCGTTCCTCCCGCGAAGCCCGGCTGGTTGACGCCGGGGACCGGGAAGGCGCTTGTTGGTATTCCGTGGTCAACCGCCTGGGGAGGGGCCGGTGGTAAAGGAGCTTGGGAAAGGCTGCCTTCGGGAATTCTCGAGGCAGTTCGACAGGAGCATAAAATCAGGGTGCAAACACAGATCAAAAACACGCGAACTGTCGGTGGTAAAACCGCGTGTCCATACCGATTCTCAGGAGCGTCGATCATTGTCGTTCCACCTCCGAACTCACCTCCCGAGCCATTGCTTGTTCCTGCACCTTCGGGGGACCGGAAAGTAATTTGACCTGCGGAGGAAAGATCACCAGGGAGGGTGAGCCGAAAAGGAATCGGGGATCGGATTCCTCCTCCGGCAGTGGGACTCTTCCGCCGAGGCGGAGGATTGCCATGGGGCGACCGAGTGTGTCGGCTACGAGGAGCGGGTCTTGATCTGCCCGTACCTCAAACCATGGTTGCTCCTGATTGGCTTGCCCGGCCGGCAAGGCTCGCTGGGGATCCTCCAGGTAAATCACGCGAGTAACGAATTTTCCTTCCAAGGCAAAGGCAATATCTTGCGGGTGGATTTCAACAATGATGGGAAAATGGCGTTCCTGGCCGGGTGGTGGATAAAGTCGATCAATTATTTCCAATGTCGGAAACAATTCAGCTCCCTCAGCCAACGGGAGGTTGATTATCTTTAGTCGATAGACCCGTCCGACGAGCAAACCTACGGTCAAAGGCAGGTTCCGCGGTTGACCAAATTGTCCCGACTCGACCAGACAGACCTGAACGCCGTGTGGTCCGCGGATTTCTACGGGTTGGTAGTAGTTATCAACCGGGCCGT
>JAKPII010000400.1 GCA_029549885.1 Planctomycetota bacterium | reverse complement strand
GGAGTAATGACCAGGAGAAAACCCCTTTGACATGAAAAGGTCGGTGGAAATGTCCCCGGACGCCAGCTAACATGGCGTTAGGCTTGGCCGATGAGTGCATGTTTATTGGGAGCGACAACATATGAAGGGCTCTTGGATATTCATTTTGGCGATGGTTTTGCCATCGTCTCTATGGGCAAGTGATGACCTGGTGTTGGTCGAGAACGGACAACCGCGGGCGGAGATTATAATCGCGGACCGGCCCGCACGAATGGCCCGTATGGCGGCCCACGAACTACGCGAGACCATCGAAAAGATCAGCGGAGCCCGGTTGCCGATTGTGACCGCGCCCACGGGCAAAGCAGTCAAAGTTTTCGTGGGGGCGAGTACACATAATCCAATAACAGCGGATGGGTTGCGCTATGGTGCTTATCGCATCGCTTCGGGGCCGGATTGGCTGGCCCTTATTGGCGATGATACCGATTTTGAGCCTACCGAGCCCTTTGCCCGCAGCAACAGTGATATTCCGCGTGCACAGGCGGAATGGGAAAAGATTGTCGGCGCGCCGTATGGAATGCCCAATGCTGGGCTTTACAAGCACCGGCTTAAATTGCCTGGAGACATTGGCAAACCCGACGGGGCGGTGACGGAAAAGAATGAGGCGTTCGAGGTTTGGGGCCTCGATGAGCGGGGGAGTTACAACGCCGTTTGTGACGTTTTGCGGAGGCTAGGGGTCAGGTGGTATATGCCGGGCGAGCTAGGCGAAGTGCGACCCTCGTTGAAAACGGTCAAGGTGCCGAGGATTAACGAGACGGTTTGGCCTGATTTCTCGCTGCGGCAAATGAACTTCCGTTTTGGCGTGGTGGGTGCGGAGACAGCCCGCTGGGCAATGCGGCTTGGGCTACGAAATGATGAACGCCTCCAAATTGCCCACGGCATGTCCACAATGACCAACCGCCAAGCCGTCTTCGATGCCCATCCCGAGTGGTTTGCCTTATATGGAGGAAGACGTGACTTTAGGCCGGGCGATTCCAAGTGCCAGCTTTGTTATTCCAATCAAGAACTGTTCCAGGAGACAGTCCGCTGGGCGCGAGCGATGCTTGACACGTACGACTTTGAAACGGTTTCTATTATGCCGCCGGACGGTTATGTGGCGATTTGCCAGTGCGAACAGTGTCGCGGCAAAGATACGCCCGAGCGGGGCGAACGGGGGTTACTTAGCGATTATGTGTGGGACTTTGTCAATCGTGTGGCGCGCGAAATTGCCAAAACGCATCCACGAGCAAAGGTCCTAAACTGCGCGTATGGGGCTTACACGCTGCCCCCGCTCAAGATCGAGAAATTGGAACCGAACGTTGTGGTGTGTATTGTTGGGGGGCGACGACCGTTCAATCGGGGTGGACCAAAGGGCGAAGGTGAAGCCGCTCCTGAGGCACTTCGTGCAGCTTGGGCGAAGAAAACTGACAATCCCTTGCTGATTTTTGAGAACTATCCTTTCACATCTCGTGGCTGGTACTTGCCTGCCTTCGACGCCCGGACTTTGGGTGAAACTGTGAACGCCACGAAAGGTCTTTCCCGGGGTGAGGATGTCTGGTTGAGTATTGGGCAAGACTTCCACCAGAAGGACATCGGGTTTAACCATTTCCTTGTCTATTTTACGGCTCGTGCCTATTGGGGTGGAAAAGAATACGATCCCGATGCTGAATTACGTGAATATTGCCGCCTCTTTTACGGCCCGGCCGAAACGGAGATGCTCACTTTTTTCGACTATTGCGCTGCGAACTGGCGGGATATGGAAAACGATCGAGCGAAGATTGAACAAGCCCTGGCGCTATTCGAGAAAGCGAAGGCCAAGGCGGAAACGGCTTCTGACAGCGTCTATCGCCGACGTTTGGCCCTCATTGACGATTTTTTGAAGGGTGTGCGGATGAAATCACGGCAGCTCGGCCAAAAACGGGGACCGCTCCCCGTGGTGCGACTTGTTGGCGATGCCTCCGGCATCGTCATTGATGGCAAATTGGACGATCCCTATTGGCAGAATTGCCCGAGCGCGGCGACGGGTCGGCTCCGTGAACTCCAGACCGGTGGTGCGCCAGTCTTTGGGACCACCTTCAAAGTGGGCTGGCAGGGAAACAGCGTCATTTTTGGCATCCGTTGTAATGAAAGCACCGGTGACGTTCCGTTGCCGGCCGGTGAATTCCTCCGCCAACCGCATCCAGAAAACAGGCCGATCTCCGCTTCCGCACGCGATGATGACCCGGCTACCTGGTATGGTGACGCTGTGGAAATCCTCATTGCCACCGAGTCCCACTCTTATTATCAGATTGCCATCACTCCGGCGGGGCACGTGGCCGATCTCGACCGCGCGTTGCCAAGGGATCAGTGGTTCGCTTGGGATTCGAAAGCGGAGGTTGCCACAAACATCGCCGACGACCACTGGACGGTTGAAATTCGCCTGCCGGTCACGGAGGACGAAAATGACCCGCTCCATCAGATTCTCGGCCGCAAGCCAACACAGAGCCTACCGTGGTTCGTCAATATTTGCCGCCAATGTATTCGCCCCAGTGGAGCCGAATACTCGGCCTTTTCACCGACGGGTACGGCGAGCTTTCATGAACCACTCAAGTTTGCGTATTTCTACGATGGCCGGTCGCATCAATTTGACTTCGATCCGGAGGTGACCGACTTTGCCTTGCAATTTCGTGCGGCCACAGAGCAGCGAAAAGCCGAACCTTTCTTGGCACTTGCGGCAGGACGGGTCACCGACTTTCAAAAGTCCGCGGCGCTGGAACAGGCGGTTCGTTACGACATCGCGGCTGCACCGACGGTAATCGAGAAGATTCCGATTGAAGCTGTCAAGAAAGCGGCACACATGCGGTATTTGCTGGCAATATCGCGACCAGGTGAGGTGATTGCCCGCTATGCCGAAGAAGATTTCATGAGTTGGCCATTCTGGAAACGAGGGGACGGTTATCATGCCCGCGGTCGGGCCTATTTCATGACGAAGAGTGGTGAGAAGGCAGAGCGTGACTTGCTCGCCGCCCTCCAATGGACCAGTGAGCCGCGGACCCGCGATGCCATTTTGTTGCTGTTGGCACAAAACCGTGAGCAAAACCTTCACAATGACGAGGCCGCCTTGGCCGCTTATCGCGCGATCATCGACAGCCGGCAAAAAGTGGGCGGTGCGGACGAGTACGCTGCCTTGCAAGGCGCCGCGCGTATTCTGAGCCGTCGGGGATTTTTCGATGAGGCCCTGAGGATTCTCAATCGCGCAGAGCCGGAAAAACTTCAAGGAACGTGGAGGGAGAGAATCATGAAGTCCATCTCTGAAATCGAGCGCGCCAAAGAGACGAGCACCCGACCATGATCGGCTGGAACCCGTTCCGAGCTGTCGGCTTGGCTTCCTAGGGAACCTTTGATGCCGATTTCTTTGGGGCAAGCGGCTTACTAATGAGGATTTTTAGCTTGGACTTAGGACCGACGAGCTTTTTGGCTAGGATATCGGCCTCGGTAAATCGGGCAAGCAGGATTTCACCGTCGGTGGCCCGGTTGCGATCATAAGAAATGTAGATGGTCCCATCCGGTGCCTGAAAACCATCGGGATAGGAAACGCCCGGTCGATCATCTAAAACCAGCCCACCTTGCCAAGTCTTGCCGTCATCTTCGGAAAGCCATGCACTGAGTTT
>JAKPII010000368.1 GCA_029549885.1 Planctomycetota bacterium | reverse complement strand
CTCTAAGTGTTTGAGGTGGTGCACCGTTGTAGCCGGAGCGAATCCGCCTCCTTCTTTGCAGACCTGGCACTCGTAATTATCTCGTTCAAGAATCTCCAAGCGCTTCTTCTCCCATGCGCTGGACTTGTAAAACTTCTCTTCCTTGACCAGCCTGACTATTTCTTCGAGAGTCACACAGGCGCTCACCTCCTGCTAGTAGTCATTCTCCAGAGCTGTATAAAAAGGAACAAACTCACCTTTACACCTTGTAACGGTCCCTTCCTCGTCCACATGAACCTCGATGATCCAGCCGCCCATGTGAGCGGGCATCCGTTTGCCCCTCATCCATGGAGTTTGGGCTTGGGTTGTCCCACACTCGAACGCATGTATGTTGCGGTAGAAAAGATACATCGCCTTATGGTGGTGTCCACCTAGGTAGATGTTTGGCTTTTCCCCGCCGCTCATTGCGTCAATCATCTTCTGCAGGCCATACGATAAGGCATAAGCTGCGCCATCGAGTGGGTGATTGATCTCCAGCACGCAGTTAGGAGTGAGGTGAACCCTAGCCTGGGACCGGCCCAAGTAGACCATGTCAGAACGTTTGTTCGCAATAGCTACCCCGATGTCATGACCAGCATGCTTTATGGCGCTGTGGTCATGATTGCCGGTGATAAACTTGGTCACGATACCGCTGCGTCTTGGGTATTTCTCGACCACATATTCAACCTGGGCATCGGCTCCATGCACGAACACTTCAAATTCGTGTCCCCGGCGCATATTCACGCCCTCGGTGACATCTCCTGCGTGGTAGACCGTATCTATTCCTTCTCGGTCGAACATATTATAGAGTGTGTTAAGGTGAGTGAGCTGTTGCCACTTACTGCCCAGGTGCGTATCCGACACCACGCCAAATCGGATGACCCGGTCGCCCTGCCAATCAACTACGTGTTCATTCGTCTCCTCAGGCGCTACCTTGTGCAGCTTGATATGGTCATCCTGGCAAACAATAATATATCCCTGTTCGCGCAGGTCCTCGATGGCCGCTTGCAATACTCTCTTGCTCACACCCAACCTATCACATAGGTCACTCGCCTCAAACTCCGTGCCTAACTTCTTCTTAAGAATGGATAAGAGCCTCTCGCTTAGACCAACAGAGGCGTCTTTTTCAGGCGCTCCGCCATTTCGTTTGCGCCAGCGGTAGAGGAAGCTGTTGACAGTGCCGAAGGGTAGCCCAAGCTCGCGCGATATCTTGTCCGCCCCCAACCCCTGTTTCAGGTACATGTCTAGGGCTATATCGTGCCAGTCTGCCAACCTCCCACCTCCCTGGCCGTTAAATATCGTGGCTGCTCCCACCCCTCGCATTATGCCACATTTTACCCTCCGGCCTGAGCCGGCAACCTAAAATTAAAGCACCCCGCAAGGTGCTTAAAGGACAGGAGAAAATTTAAGCCGCCTATCAGGCGGTGGGCTTAATCCATAAAACTTCCGTGCGCCTGTCGCGGGAACGGTCTTTATCAAGGCGTGCGGACATAGTCGCCTCAAATTCGACCCGTTCCCATCCCGCATACCACTCGTCGTACTCGGGCGACGCGTAGCCGGAAAGAACAACGTGACCTTTAACACTATTTAGCACCTCAGCCAACTCTCGGTGTTCCTCAAGCGTCATTTCGTGCCCATAACCGACGCAGCCATTGCGGGTAGACAGTAGGTACGGTGGATCGCAATAGAACAGCGTCTCCGGTGTATCGTAACGCCGGATGATGTCCTGCCAAGGAAGGTTCTCGATCTGCACCCGACGGAAACGCTCGACCACCGATGGCAAAACCTCGTCAATCACCGAAAGCCAGTAAGATACCGCACCTGCCATACCGCGACTGCTTTTAGTAACAGCATAGCTCCATCGCCCTGGCGTCGCCGTCTGCCCCTTGCCACCGAACGTCTGTCGGTACCGCACAATCAACCGCCGCGCCTTCTCCACATCGTCGAGCCCGTCCAGCGGCCCAAGGCAACGCACATATTCCTCACGCGAATACGGCGTCAACTCCAGTGCGCGCCGTAGCTCATCAGGGTAATCGCGCAATACACGAAAAATCGTGACCACGTTGCTATCGATGTCGTTGTAGACTTCAACCGCCGAAGGCGGCTTGTTCAGCAGTACGTTCGCTGCGCCACCAAATGGTTCAGCGTATGTGTGGTGGGGCGGGAAATGAGGCACGATCCGCCGCCAACTGTAACCCTTGCCGCCGTAGTAGGTGATGATGGAACGCATCCAACCACTC
>JAKPII010000357.1 GCA_029549885.1 Planctomycetota bacterium | reverse complement strand
CCCAGCCGTGGCCAACAGCACAATGTAACCTTGCAGGGCGAGTGCCGTAGCGAAAATACCGAACTGTTCGCATCCCACTCATGTCTTGTTCTGCCCAGTCGGGCTATGGATTGTGGCAGGTGTTCTTTTATTCAATAGCCTTATCGCCTATGGTTATTTCAAGACGCGCTTGTATATATTTTTCCCTGAATATTTGTTGCTGCGCCGGAGCAATTATTGGCGGGATGTGTGATTTCACCTTTTGTCCTATCTTGTTGTTCGGAATGTCCGATAAAATATTTTAGTCAGCTTTTGTCGTCACAATGAAGAATAGCCCCATGATCCCTTTTAACAAGCCATTTATTGCCGGGAAGGAACTTTACTACATTGCCCAGGCGGTCACCATGGGTAATATAGCGGCCGATGGATATTTCACCAAGGCGTGTTCTCGCTTGCTGGAAGAGCGGTTCGGCATTCGTAAAGTGCTCCTCGTCCCGTCGGGTACGGCGGCCTTAGAGCTGGCGGCCATGCTGTGCAACCTTCAGCCCGGCGACGAGGTCATTATGCCGTCGTACACGTTTGTTTCCACTGCCAGTGCCTTTGTGCGAGTGGGCGCCCGACCCGTGTTCGTGGATATTCGTCCTGATACTCTCAATATTGACGAGACGAAGATCGAGGCAGCCATTACGGAACGAACGAGGGTCATCGTGCCGGTGCATTACGGTGGGGTAAGCTGCGAAATGGACCGCATCATGGACATCGCCCGCAGGTATAACCTTCTGGTGGTAGAGGATGCCGCCCAAGGCGTGAATGCGTTTTATAAGGGTCGCGCCCTCGGATCTATTGGCCATTTGGGTTGTTACAGCTTCCATGAGACGAAGAACTATATTTGCGGAGAAGGCGGGGCGCTGTGTATCAACGATGAGCGATTCATCGAACGGGCAGAGATCCTTCGCGACAAGGGCACTAATCGTCAGAAATTCTTCCGCGGCGAGGTGGACAAGTACACGTGGGTCGACATAGGATCGTCCTACGTGATGGCCGAAATCCTGGCCGCCTTTCTGTATGGGCAGCTCGAGCAAATGGATGCAATCGCGGCTCGCCGGTTTGAGATTTACCAGCATTACGCGATGCATCTCAAGCCTCTCGAGGAGCAAGGCTTCTTGCGTCTGCCGCGAATCCCGGCTGGGTGTCAAAGCAATCACCATCTGTTTTATGTGCTTACACCGGACGGGCCAACTCGGGACGCTTTACTCGCCCATTTGAAATCGGAGGGTATCCACGCGGTGTTTCACTATGTACCGCTGCACACCTCGCCGATGGGCCGAACGTTCGGTTATAAAGAAGGTGATCTGCCGGTGACGGAAAGTCTTGCGGCCCGTTTGGTCCGCTTGCCCATGTATTACGAGTTGACACAACACGATCAGGAAAGGGTCGTCGTCACCCTAGAAAAGCTTTTTAGCGAGATACTGATATAGTCGCAGTGGTCGAGAATAGAGTAAATGCGACTGATACGATTAACCCGATTGTGTTAGATTGGGACAGTCGTCATTTTGGCTTTGCCGTTGCAAAGGCGAACTGGTCAGGAGAGGGAAGTGACCTCCAACGGCTGATTAATTGGGCTGTAGATAAGCAGGTGACGCTTTTATATCTTTTTGCTCCAACTTCAGTTGTTTTGCCTACCTGGACCACCCAACGCTGCGTGGGTGTCTTTGTGTCTGAACGTGTCGAGTTTGAAAAAGCCGTTGGGTCCAACCGCGACGCCGATTTTGGGGCTGAAGTAGCCATCATGGAATTGACCGCCGAGAACTGCCAGTTGGACTCGGTAACTCGGCTGGGGGTGCTTGCAGGGCGATATTCAAGGTTTAGTCGTGACCCGCGAATCCCACAGGGGAAAGCTCAGAAGCTCTTTGAAATCTGGGCCGAGAAGAGCGTACGAAGAGAGTTAGCTGACACCGTGTTTGGGGCTTTCCGTGCTGACGGGGATTTAATAGGATTCGTCACTCTGAAGCAAGACGGTCTGATTGGGCGAATCGGCTTGCTCACGGTTGTACCAGAGAGACGGAGCATGGGCTGCGGACGAGCATTGGTTTGTGCCACGGAAACCTGGGCAGCGGCACGAAAGCTTACCACGCTACGCGTCGTCACACAAGCTGATAATGAAGCTGCTTGTGGTTTCTATCGGCGAGTCGGGTTCCACGAATGCGAACGCCAGGTGGTTTTTCACCTGTGGCTCCGCGAACCGAGCAACGGTACGAGACATTGAACACGGATCTTTCCATTGTCATTCCGGTCTTTCGCGGTGCTGCCACGATTGCGTCGGTCGTGGAAGGGGTAATAGATTGTTTGCGAGCCGCCGGTATGTCTGGTGAGATCATTCTGGTGGACGACGGTAGCCCCGATGAGACGTGGCAGGTTTTGAAGGATTTGCATGCAGAATTCCCGAACATTGTGCGAGCAATCCGCCTAATGCGCAACTTTGGCCAACACAATGCGATCGTGTGTGGTCTGCGCCACGCCACTGGAGAATACATCGTGACAATGGACGACGATGGACAGCACCCGCCGGAGGAGCTACCCAAGCTCATAAGGGCCATCGAGGAGAGCGGCGCGGACGTGGTTTATGGGGTTCCTAAGGAACGTAGCCATGCTCCGTGGCGGAATTTAGGATCGTGGTTGGTCGTGACTTTTTATCAATGGGTATTTCGGACAAACGTTACGCCTAGTGCTTTCCGTATCATGCGGCGGCAGGTTGTGGATGCGATCCTTACTTATGATTTGAATTACACATACGTCGATGGGCTTCTGGCATGGAATACGGACCGGATAGCACAACTCGAGGTTGAACATCGGCCACGACAACATGGGCGATCGGGATACAACCTCGGCAAGTTGTTGACACTGGCGATGAACCTGTTTACAAACTTTTCCATTCTGCCGCTGCAAATTGTTTCGATCATGGGCTTTGTGGTAGCGGTGTTGGGTTTCTTGCTCGGTCTTTACTACATCCTCCAGCGGCTTTTGGGAGGAATTGCCGTCCCCGGGTATGCATCAATCATTGTGGCCATTTTAGTGCTGGGTGGACTGCAAATGTTATCCGTGGGGATTATCGGGGAATACCTGGGCCGCGTGCATATTAACATCAACCGCAAACCGCAATACACAATCCGGGAGATATTGACACAGGGGGAACCGTGAGATGATTGGGCCAGGCTTACCGCACATCCCTCTGTCAGTATCGACACTTGTCCCCTATCTCGCCATTGGGCCTATTACGTTGGCAATTTTTGCACCCCTATATTATGAGATGGCCCGTGGGACAATTAGTTCGGATATTCCCGCTCATGCAGAAATTATAAAAAAGGTAGTCGAAGTTGGACGTTGGCCACCGCACCCAGGATTACATGGTCTAGCCCTTGTATTACTTGGGTTCCCTAGTTCGCTTAACTGGAAAAGCGCGATCATCGTTCTCTCAGGGATCACCCTTGGG
>JAKPII010000353.1 GCA_029549885.1 Planctomycetota bacterium | reverse complement strand
TGCCTGCGGATGAAGACCCACGATTGGCCTTGGTGCTTGGCGGACGGGCCCGACGCAGCGCACCCCCGATGCCCTTTTGGATTTGGATTATCATTGCCTTGGGGCTTGTGACGGCCGTCGTTTTGGCCATCATTCAGTTCGTGTGATGGCGAATCCTCCGCTGGTTCGTGATTCGCCTTTTGCCGTCGAGAATGAGGTTCTATAATTCGGCAAAGCAGGCGGTTTTCAAGATTCCCTAGAACTTTCGGCGATGTTTTTGGACCGGGCTTAACTTCGACTTGGACAAGTCAGTATGAAAGAAAGACATAAGATTCTCATCGCAGATGATAACCCGACGAATGTCGAGCTATTGGAGGCCTATCTGGCCGACTACGATTGCGAGATTGCCGTGGCCAGCGACGGGCTGGAGACCCTTGCCATGGCCCGAAAGATTCACCCCGACCTCATCCTTCTCGATATCATGATGCCCAAGATGAGCGGGTTTGAGGTGTGCCAGAAGCTGAAGAGCGATCCTGCCACCAAGGATATCATGATCCTTATGGTGACAGCACTCAATGAGTTGGGGGACATCGAACGGGCGGTTGCGGCGGGCTGCGATGATTTCTTGAGCAAGCCGATTCACAAGCTGGAACTACTCAAACGCGTTGAGAATATGCTAAAACTGCGACAAGTGACCGATGAATTGGCACGGCTTCGGGCCTATATCGACGCCATGGAAGAAACCCGCCCAGGCCAACGCGGTCCAGCCAAAGGGTACTAACACTTGCCCTAAGGGTGGCTGACGGGATTCGAACCCGCGACACCCAGATCCACAGTCTGGTGCTCTAACCAGCTGAGCTACAGCCACCATATCAGGGATATTTGCCGCCCCGCGATGACCGTGACGGATAAGGCTGTGGTCCGTCGCGGAAGTCAACGACCAGGAGCTAGCCGTCAATCACGGGACCAGTCATCAATACTTTTAGTCTATCCGGCCTCTCCTGCGCGGTCAACGATGGGTGGCACTTGACCGGCGTGCTTGCGTAACTAACGTTTGTAAAAGGATTTCAGGTCATTTGCTGCCCAAGGGCTTGGGCTACACTCATGCCTTAGACCAATGGTATTCCAAAACAACCCAGACCCCGGGGAGGGGAACCCGGGGTCTGGCGACGACGTCGCAGGGACGTCCTCGGAGGGGTTTTTCGGAAATTGTGTCGGGCTAATTGCGATTCCCAAATTCAATCAGGTCATGTAAGGTACTCAGGCATCGGCTCACACCTGATCTTTTTCACGGCGACGCCACCTTCGGAGCACGGATACGCCGCCTATGGCGACCGTCGAAAGGCCAAGAAGAACTACGCTCGTCGGCTCTGGGATGACTTCACCGTTACTGCCCGGCGTCTGGAAGACTAAATTATCCAAGGCAAAACACGCCGGGGTATTCATACCCCAAGGGCCCACATCTGAGGAATCGAGCTCAAATTCCAAAATGCGGGCAGTGCTGATAGGTGTCAAATCGACCGTTTGCCAGGTATTCACGATGTAGTCTTGCGCGTTATCTTCAAAGCGGAAATCAGCGAGGTAGAACTGAACCGTCCCGAGTAAGCTATTGGCAAGGTCCTTTCCGTAAATGATCAGTTTGAACCAGTCGGGATCGTTGCCTGAGGGGCCACCGAATTTCTTGGCAAATTGATCGCCTTCGAGCATCGAGTAGTAGGCATAGGTTGTATTTGTCACCTGGGCGGAAACGAGGGACACACCTTCCGGGACTTCGATTCTGGGCAAGTCACCCCACAAATTGACGAAGCTCACGGCGTAGGTCGCAGAGTTGTCGGCCCCCGATCCCGTAATGGCCGAATACTGGTTCAGATACCCACGAGTTGTTGTGTCGGTCTTGTTGGAATAGGCAAATCCATCCCACACGTCCCACGCCAGGGTGTAATTATTGTGAAAGATGAATCCATTCGAAGTGAACGTATTGTGACCGTCATTGGGGGCGCCGTTCCAGTAACTGTTGGCCGGAAGGGAGGCCCCAACATCCTCAAAATCGACCGTACCGGCCTGGATCGAGTTCAAGGGAACCAGTAGTCCCAAAACGAACAGGCTAGGCAGCCAGAGGCACGATCTGGCCAAGGGAGTTTGTGCAAGCGAACTCATGATGCTCCTCCTTTGTTGAAACGTAAACCAACAAAACACGCCAACATAGTGTTCCTGCTTCGATAAACCGGCTTACAGCCCGGTGACCACTTCGCCACCCGCACGTGTGCAGATGGCGGCCAAAACGCTCAAATCCATCGTCTCTGCCAAGAAACGGACCGAGGCATCCGTAAACAGGCCGTTGGCACCGCCTGGATGCTTGCTGCGGATATCGTTTTCAAACGCGGGTGCCTTATTAATGGCATAGGCCTGATCAAAAACGTTTAGGCCGTTGATCCATTGACCATCGCGAAAGTCGGAGTCCTCGGAGACAATGAGCGTATTTGATGTTCCATCGATGACATCTGCCACAGTAAGCGCCTGATCATAGAGCATCATCCCTTTGGGGGGATTGTTGGGACTGGTGATGCGCTCGCCATAGATACCTCCGTAATCGCATGGTCCGCGACCCTGCCGCAGCTCTCGTTGCGTTGTGGCACTTGGGCAAATATAGAGGGGCAAGATCGTGGCGGCGGCCTCGGCATTCTCGGGTGCGTCGAACGGTTTACTCGTATCAACTTTCTGGTAGAGTGGCTGTTGTTCAACATACGGGAGGAGAAATAGCGACCAGGCTAGTTGCCGCCCTGCCGGTCCATAGGGTTTTTTGGTTTGTGGATTGATCATGGCACGATGTTCAATCCCGCCCGGCGGAAAACATCCTAAAGCCTGATGGTAGTTATGCAGGCCGATGCCCATCTGCCGCAAATTATTTGTGCAGGCCGAGCGGCGGGCGGCTTCACGGGCGGCTTGAACGGCCGGCAAAAGAAGCGCTGTCAGCAGCCCAATGATGGCAATTACCACCAGCAACTCGACAAGTGTGAAGCCTTTCCGTATCACGCGAGAAAATAGCCGTAACGTCCTCTCGCCGCACCTATTCCGAAGCAGGGCAGAGCGACGGTCCATCGCAAACCTCCTGCCGCTATCGTGCAGAAAGCAACCCTAGCGCTACTGGGAACATACTGTCCCCACGCGTGGCCGAAACTTAATGTGGCTGATGAGTTGCAACCTGCTCGATAGCCTCAAGTAAGGTCCAGAACTCCGCAGCCTCCGTCCCACGCAGAGGACTGACAGCCATGCGTTGGTAGGTCTTCTGACTTCCGAGCTGGACTCACCCGGCCTTCTCGTCGCAACGATTCCTCATGGGATTAGACCATTAGGAACCTGCTGGCTGCCGCGACAATGGCCAAGGAGACTGGGCAAGTCTCGTGGCGCTCGGTTACAGCGGCGGGGACCGTTCCGGATTCTCACCGGATTCCCTGTTCTCCGATCAGGCTAGCTGCCCGACCGGACACCAACGCCCAACACGGACCATCCTAGCGTTGCTACCTGCCCGTGTCAACTGCCCAAGATTCCAAAATCGAAACGCCCAGCTTCCTTGGATTCAAAATGATGACAAGATTAGTACAATTAACGGAGCTGGGAGAAAGAGCATCGCAGGGATGGCCTTTTGTGGGCATTTGTTTTAACCCGTATTGCATTCGTCCCAGGGCACCTCAAACAAGGGGGGAGATTATGGATCAGGCCGATCTCGATGCGTGGCACATGCGGCGCGTCTTAGAACTGGCGAAACGCGGGCAGGGATCCGTTGAGCCGAACCCCATGGTGGGTTGCGTGATTGCAAAGGGGGCGGAGATCATCGGAGAAGGTTGGCATCGTGCCTTTGGGCAGCCGCACGCTGAGATTGAAGCGCTCCGTTTGGCCGGGTCTCGGGCAGCCGGGGCAACGATGTATGTCAGCCTTGAGCCGTGCTGTCACTACGGGAAGACACCCCCTTGTACACAAGCTGTGATCAAGGCAGGGATTCGCCGCGTGGTGGTGGCTATGAAGGACCCCTTCCCTCTTGTCGCGGGAAAAGGACTTTCGGAACTCAACAAGGCCGGCATTGAGGTCAGCGTGGGTCTGATGGAGGCAGAGGCCCGATCTCTGAACGCCCCTTATATTAAGCTCATCACGCAACAGCGCCCATGGGTAATCGCCAAATGGGCGATGACCCTTGACGGAAAGATCGCCACCTATAGCGGTGACAGTCGTTGGATTAGTAATGAACTTTCGCGCTCCCGCGTCCATCAACTGCGCGGTCGTGTGGATGCGATCGTCGTCGGCATCGAAACGGTGCGGCGAGACGATCCGCTGCTAACGGCCCGTCCCCCGGGACCGCGCACCGCTGTGCGGATTGTCTTGGATTCGACAGGGCGATTGCCGTTGGACTCTCAGTTAGTGCGGACGGCCTGTGACGTCCCCGTTATGGTTGCCGTTTCCCGACATGCCCCCGCTGAGGCTCGTCGCCAATTGGAGGCCCACGGTTGCGAAGTCTTCGAGTCTCCCGGGGAATCGTACGCTGAACGGCTCATGGCACTTCTCGACGAACTGGGTCGCCGACGCATGACGAATGTCCTCTTCGAAGGTGGATCGCAGGTCTTTGGGACTCTCTTTGATCATCAACTCGTCGATGAGGTCCATGCTTTTATTGCCCCTAAGTTCGTCGGGGGGCAGACCGCTCGAACGCCCGTGGCAGGAATTGGCGTGGAACGACTTGCCCATGCCCAGATTCTGCGGAACGTCACCTGGGAAAAGATTGGTGACGACTTTTATGTGTGTGGCCGAATTGATTCGGCGTGATTCATAGCCACGGATTGCCCTGGCACCCTTGATAATGAGAACCCCTCCTAACGTGGGGTGTGTGGACATCTATGTGTTTTCCAAACACTTCGTAGACGCAGGCCCACGCGCTTGCTGACGCCCGCACCATAGCACATAACCACAACAAACCGGCACAACCAAGGGAGTTGCCTCTATTAAGAGTCGATCCCAAAAAGTCCCCCCTCTCCCTCCGGGAGAGGGTTGGGGTGAGGGCAAGCGAACGTCGGAATCGATTGAGAAATCCGGCAGCGATTCGAGCCACCCTCACCCCCGACCCCTCTCGCGCCGAACACGTGAAGGGAGATTATGGGATAGTCTCTAAATCGGCACACGCGTTCCGGTCGCCGGTAAGGGCGAACCTTGTGCCTACTTGGCGTGCCGATCAACGCCGTTTTCCGCAATGGCGGGCCCCCGGGCCATCGTTGCACAAAGTGGCCGGTGATTGTCCTGAAGCGGGTAATGGTTCACAATGGGGCAGACGTTCAATCTGAGAGACATTGGTTGCGAGTCTCAATTCAATGCTGCGGGAGGTATTATGCGTACTGTCCGTGTGCTGTGGCCAAGTGTTTTTGCCATTCTTGCTGTGTTGTATGGCAGAGAAGTTCTCGCGACGGATTGGCCGCTTGATAACAATGCCGTCCTCGAATCGTGGGGATTTGTGAATGTTGCCGCGAGGCCTTTCGAAGCCGATCCTAGCGGTCAGCGCGATTCCACTGAAGCGATTCAAAAGGCCATCAATTATGCGAGGGAGAGACAGCTTGTGTGCCTCTTTCCGCCTGGTGAATATCTGATTTCGGACACCATTGTCTGTGAGCAATACCGGCCGTTGCGGACTCCTACGAGGCGTTCGGGAGATCGCAACCACCCGTGTGTTTTGATGGGGATGGAACGGGACGGCCGTCGCCCATGTTTGGTCCTTTCCCCACAAAGCAAGGGATTTGATGATCCTGATCACCCTAAGCCGGTGGTCTATTTTTGGGCCGCGGGTAACGGTGAAGAGGCCCCGCTTGACCAACCCCAGCCAAATATCTCGATGAATCAGATGATCGTGGGTGTGGACGTGCGGCTGGGGCCGAATCACCCTGGGGCAATCGGCATTTCGCATCGGGCGGCCCAGGGGTCAGGCATCCAGGATTGCACGATCGATGCCCGCGGGGCCTTTTGTGGTGTGGAAGGCGGTGCCGGTTCGGGCGGCAGTCATGCCGGCATAACAGTCATCGGGGGGCGATATGGCTTGGACCTTCGGGGAACGCAACCCGCCGCAACGGTCACGGGGGTGACCCTGATTGACCAGGATGAATCTGCCATTATTTGTTCCGGCCGACAGGCCACAACAATTGTGGGTTTTCGGATCAGGACAAAAGGCAACGGCCCGGTAATCCTGGCCAGGCAAAGCGGAATTCATCAGGGCCAACTCAATTTG
>JAKPII010000346.1 GCA_029549885.1 Planctomycetota bacterium | reverse complement strand
AGAGTATTCCGAGAATTACGTGGGAGATAGCAAAAAATCCGCTTGATGTTTTCGGGCGTTCATGGCTCCTGTGTAATGTACGAACGAACATACCACCAGCGAGGAAAACGCCATGCACGCCAGTGACCTGACCTTCGGAATCGCAGATCAAAACGATCGGCTCAAACAGTGCCGCGCGCAATGACGGCCCACTGATCGGCCCCCAACCGCCGCGGAACCCAGGTGCGGTAGTTAATGGTTCGCTAGTTCCTACGTCCGCAGCACGGCGGATGGGCTGAACCGTCAATGTGGTGAGCGCTAGGCAAGGGGAGCTTACCACGCCTAAACGACGTGACGTTGACATACCTCACTGATACAATGGCGCTTAGGACCATTTGCCGCTTATGCGTTAGCGTGCAGTTTTCTCGCCTATGGGGGTACATGGAAAGCTCCGACAAACAAGTGAAGTGTGGTGGTTTTGAGTGGTTTGGGGATTTCTTATGTCAGCAAAGTATGAGTCACGCGCAGCAAGGAATCAACGAGTCGGGCACGCTGGCCAGTATTTTGTGGTTGCTGAACTTAACAAGCGCGGGGCGTTTGCGGCGCCTATTGCCGGCAAAATGCGCAAGATTGATATCATCGCGTGCAACGTCGATGAAAGTCGCACCGTGTTTATTCAAGTCAAAACAAAGCGTGGTGGAAAAACATGGCACTCAAGTATCGTCGGTAGCCAGCCAATGTCTCCTAAAGATGATGAGCGCAACTTCTGGGTGTTTGTTGATTTGGGTGATATAAATAGCTCGCCACGGTACTGGATCGTGCCAGAATGGTGGATTAAGGACGATATCTATAAATCGCACCAAGCGTATCTAAACAAACACGGCGGAACACGTGCTGTAAATCCAGATTCGACGCACCACTCGATTGAGGAGAGTAGGCTTGAACAATGGAAGGATCGCTGGGACATTCTCGGTATTTTTGAGTGAGAACTGGAAGTTTCGAAGGAACTCTCTATGGACGTTTGTCGTCCAACAAGCGTTTAGACCTGATGCCGTTTACGGTCGCCAGTTAAGCATAAGCCCTTTGTCCGACAACAGTTAGCGTAGGTTCTGATCCGGTTATAGGCAAAATACGAACCGGCGACACCTCATAGGAAGCTCGCTGATTTGGTGTGCTTCTGTAGCAATCCTCAAAAATCTCCATCTTTGACGTAGGGAGCGCTCCACAAGGCAACCTGCATCACCACCGACTTAAACCAGGCCTGGTGCATTTTCTCCACCTCTTCGGGGCTGTGCCCCTTTTTGGCAAGAAACGGCTTAATGGTTGCCGTGATGGGGTAGATGAATGCAACCAGATAGCGGTAGTTAACGTGCGGGACGGAGTCGACGTTATCCGTCTTGTTCTTTTTGGTACGATGGTGACGCAAGCCGATTTCCTGCGCGTAATCTAACCACGTTTGGTCATAGGGGCGATTGCAAGTGTCGAGAATCCACTGACCAAAGCGTTTGCGTACCGCGGCGAGGTACTCACTGTTGGCATTTCCCTTGCTATCTGTGAAATAGAAAACCAGATGAGGGTGAGAGCCAACGAAACCGTACCATACATCAAGGACGTTCTCGATCTGGTCAGCCAGAACCTCACCCGCCAGACGTAGATACTTCTCGTCTTCAGGCCCGAAGAGAACAGCCTTTTTCAGGTTCTCTAGGTCATCCATGCTGAGTGGGGAACGAGACACTTGGTCTGTCCCGTAGGTGTAACCAGAAATGCTTGTCCTAGTCATGTGAGTGCCTCCTCTGACTAAATTATGTAGGAATTAAGTAACCTACTCGTGTGAGTACTTGATTAAGCTCTTCGCCTGGTCGATCAGCCACGATGATTTTGCACCGCCCCCCCGCGAAAAACGAGCGAAGGAGTGTTGGGATACCCGCGATTGAAGAAGATGACGGGTCGTTCAGTTTCCGGATCGTGATAAATGTTCGTTTCACGAAACAGAATGACAAGTTCCCGGACGTGGTCACGCCCATGTTCATTATCATCGCGATACGTTGCACCATTTAGAGCGAACGACAAGGACAAGGGATTACGTGCTTTATCTACTCTAGTTTCTCCACTGGAACAAAGTCAGGACATTCCAAGTAGCTGTTTGCTTCGGATAACGGAGCATCCACGAATGCACAGTGATGCGGTCCGTGCGGATCGTTGGGGTGCGCATCTTTCTGAAAAAAGTCGCAGTTCCAGCACATATCGTATACTTTGACGTATCCAGCGTGCTGTAACCGAAGGACAACGGCTTGGGTGGCGCGCAATAAGGTAGTCTGTTCTGCCTCTGGTAAGGCATTCACCGCAGCTTCAATTTCATCCAAGACATCCTCCAGCATCCCTACTTTTTCCTCCCCTTTAGGCGTTAGCCTAAGCGCGACGACACGCTGATCCTCGCGCGATCGTATCCGTTTAATCAACCGTTTAGCTTCCAGCGCATTGACAACATCGCTTGACGTTGCATAGGTGACCCCTAATCGGTCGGTTAAGCCGCCAATTGTACGAACACCTGGGCGAGCATATTTGAGAAAAAGTAACGATTGAATCTGCGCGGGAGAGAGACCCATAAGCCGGCCTCGCTCTCGGAAGAGGCTATCAATCGCCTGGGTAATACGATAAAGTGCGATGGTGATCCTACTGTGCAGCGCATTTCGGTGTTTCGGATTGAATAATGACATTATTTAGGACTCCTAAATTTATCATACCCGGGTGCCAGGTTTTGGTCAAGTCCGTACCACGCTCTCGTACAGTTAGTGACCTAACAACGGGTTGCAGGCGACGTGGTTTCCTTCTCACTTCGTGAACGAGGCTGATCCGGACTGTGACCGGCCAACCACTTTTTCCCGCTCCCACCCAACGAATAACCACTCTACACGCATACCCGTCCTGTTCTTTCGCGTTAGGATTGGATTCTCTTTGCAACAGGTGACGCCCTGCAAGAAGTATAACTTGTCGGCCGTCTCCACCGGCGGAGACGGGTAGCGGCGAAAAATCTTTCGCCCCTACCTATTGCACGTGATACATCCAAAACGATGGGGGGCGGTTTCAAGCGGTTCTAAAATGGGGGTCGGCCAATGGTTTCGAACCAACACCAATGTTCGTGGTGTCCGGTAACCCGACTATTACGAATACATCATCCGGAACGAACAACCCCTGAACCGCAGCACGCTCAAGGTGGTGATGACCGGCTCGGGTTCCGACCCGCTGGACTGGCAGCCGCACATCCCCAACAAACAGCGCCGGGAGTTGCTCGCCAAGCGCTTCCGTGACCCGAACGCTCCCTTCAAGGTAATCATCGTCCGGGATATGTGGCTTACGGGCTTAGACGCGATGTCCCGTTACACGATGGATCTCAGCAAGCCGATGCAGGCCCACGGCCCCGTGCAGGCCATCGCTCGGGTAAGCTGCGTCTTTCGTGACAAGCCCGGCGGACTAATGGTGGACTAATCTATGTTCGGCCCATGAGCTGAAGGCCGCACCGCAAATTATCTAGCGCGATCAAGGCTGAACGGGAGCGAAAGCCGGGCAAAGCATCGGTCTCGCGCAACCAACGGAAGCCGCGAAACCCCAAGAGTCATGTCCAGATGGCGAGACCACCCCAGCGTTCACGTCTCAGAAGGTTCGGGGCTACGGCAAACGGTCGTCAAGCGCGCCCGGAGGGACTCGAACCCCCAACCCTCGGTTCCGAAGACCGATGCTCTATCCAATTGAGCTACGGGCGCACAAACCGCATCAGCAGCGACCCAGTTCTGCTGGACTGTGCCCACCACGACTACGGTCGCTTCTTATTACTATGCTACCCGCCCGGCAGTAGCGCGCGAAGGGTACGCGCCGCAATCGTGATCGTTTTTTCCATACGCTTGATGCAAGCAAACGTGGGCGGTACCATAAACTCGGCCATGTGGATTGGACCTCGTGACTGACCTACCCAGTCCTCTCCGGAGTTGCATCCATTTGGAGACAGTTTGATGGCGTTATCACGAATCTCGAGCATCCCGCTTTTCCTGCTTACGGTCTGTTTACCAGGAGCTTGGGCTTTCACGGAACCATTAGCCACACGGGTCGGAACAGCCGAGGTGCAAGTTTCGGACGCTCAGGGTCGCCGGTTGTTTTATCTTGATCCGGCGCATTTGGAGGCCCTTGGACAGACGGGCGGGCGAATCGTTGGGGGACCGCCACAAGTTGTCTCCGATTCTGAGAATTTGAAAGGCCTCCGTTTTGACGGGAACACCTGGATCGTTTTTCAAGAGGCGTCTCACCTGGACGTACCGCAGCTGACCATTGAGATTTGTTTTAAGGGCCAGTTCTCGGCACCGGCGAGGTACAATCCGTGCTTGATTGCTCAACGAGAATCCGGTGATCACCGGCAAACGCGGTGGAGTGTTCACATCATGGGCGACTATTCGGCAATTGCCTTGTGGAATGGCAAGAGCGTTGCCGTGTTTCGATCACCTGCGGGGGCACTCAAACCCGAAGTGTGGTATCATCTGGTCATCGTGACGCAAAAATCCGGCACAACCGTTTATCTCGATGGGGTCCCGTGCATCACGGACTCGCCTTCTTGGACGATCAATATCCAGGAAAAGGGACGTCCGCTCACGCTTGCTGCGTCTCAGCCTTCCGGACATGAGGCCTTCTTAGGGGCTTTGGCCAATGTTGTCATTTATGATACTGCGTGGACCGCGGAACAAGTGGCAGCACGAACCGATGAGCTCGGCTTCCGGGATGAGCGGTTGGCCCTCGCGCAACAATATCAGGAAATCCTCAAAAGACAGGCAGAGGAGCAGGCCCGACTTGCGGACTTGCGTGAAAAGCGGCGGATGGAATTGATGAACGATCCAGCACTTGTCACGCGGGGACAGCCGACCGTTTATGAGGCGGAACGTCTGGAATGCATTGACATTCCTATCGGTGGTATTGGCGTGGGTGCTATTCACATGAATGGCCGCGCCGAACGTCACGCTTGGCAGATTTTTGGTAGCGTGGCCTATCGCCAAATCCCGGAGAGCTTCTTCGCCATCGGTGTATCAACACCCACGCGATCGATTGTGCGGACTCTTCAGACCACGTCCGTGGCCGGGATTCCGCCGATGCAACGGCTGCGTTTGGAAGCCCCCTATCCGTTTGCTGTTTATCGTTTCCAGGACGAAGAGGTATCGTGCCATGTAACCCTGACAGCTTTCAACCCGCTCATTCCGTTGCATGCCCGGGATTCAGCCATTCCCTGCGCCGTGTATCGGATTGGTATCCACAATCCGATGAACGAACCGGTCACGGCCGCGATCCTGGGGACACAGCTCAACGTTGTTGGTTATCAAGCAGATAAACCGATTGATGAGCGGCGGTACGAACGATTTGGGAAAAATGTCAACAGTGTTCTGCGGACCGATAAGGGCACCTGGCTGTGCATGACAAAGCAGGACGCGCCGGATGCCGGCGAGATGGTCCTCATGGTTGACAGTCCCCGTGCAAAGGTTCTGGCCAATTGGGAGGACTCTGAATCGCTCACCGGACTCTTGCGTGCCCCTTCTCAAATTGAGTCACTCCAGGAGGTAACAACTGCGACCTCGCGGGAAGGGGAGACGGTTAATGGTGCGGTGTTTAGTTGCGTGGATATTCCCCCGGGGGAGACGCGTGAAGTGACGTATGTCTTAGTGTGGTATTTACCCGGCCAACCTGCCGGCACCGGGGCCTGGGGGTGCAAAGGGCGGCGCTATGAGGCTTGGTGGAAGAATGCCCAGGAGGTAGCAGCCGAGTTAGAACAGCGCCTGCCTGAACTTGAGGCAGCATCGAGAATGTATGTGGACTCTCTTTATGAATCAAATCTACCCTATTGGCTTATCGACCGGATTGCCTCCCAAGTGGCCATCTTGCGGTCACCGACTGTCTTTTGGTGCCGAGAAGGTTATTTCGGTGGGTGGGAAGGTTGCAACGTTAACGAAGGATGCTGTCACGGTAATTGCAATCACGTCTGGCATTATGCCCAGGCCCATGCCCGATTGTTCCCCGAAATCGCAAAACAAATGCGGGAGCAGGAGTTTACTTATCAGAAGCCGGACGGGGCGATCCCCCATCGGCAGCCAGATTCTTTCCCCGCGTTTGATGGGCAATGCGGTGCCGTGCTTAACTCGTATCGGGAGCATCTGATGTCGTCGGACAGGAGTTGGCTAGACTCACACTGGCCTGCGATTCGTAGGGCCATGGACTACGTGATTCAACGCTGGGACCCGGATCAGGACGGACTGTTGTCAGGGCCACAATGGAACACACTTGACGGCGAGTTAGGCGGGAATTCATCCTGGCTGGGAAGTCTCTATCTGGCGGCTCTTGACGCTGCCGAAAAAATGGCCCGACTTGAGGGTGACAACACGTCTGCCAAGAAGTACCAGCGGATAGCCAGATTAGGCGCGGCCAAACAAGATGAACTACTCTTTAATGGGCAATACTACATTCAGATTTCCGATCCAACGCCCCACGAGGACTACGGGGAAGGATGTGCCATCGACCAGGTGCTTGGACAATGGTGGGCTCATCAGCTTGACTTGGGCTGGGTTTATCCGCCAGAGCATGTGACGTCGGCGCTAAGGACTCTCTTCGCGCTCAATTTTCGAGGCCGCATGGAAGGTTTGCCCCAATTGCCGCGAAAATTCGTGGCTGACGAGGACGGGGGGATGCAGATGTTCGTCTGGCCAGAGGGGGCCAAAAAACCGAGTCAAGTCATTAAGTATGCCAGTGAGGTCATGACGGGTTTTGAGTACGCGGCGGCTGCCGCTATGATCCAGGCGGGATTGCTCAAAGAAGGGCTGACGGTCTGTCGCGCGATTGCCCTTCGTTACGATGGTCGGAAACGGGTCTTCCCTGGTGCAGGCAATTTTAACAATTGGGGGTATTCGGGCAATCCCTTTGGTGATGACGAGTGTGGCAAGTTCTATGCCCGGGCGATGAGCGTGTGGTCAATCCTCCTGGCGTGTCAAGGTTTGATTTACGATGGGCCAGATCAACGGATTGGGTTTATTCCGGTCTGGCAGCCGGAGGACCACGTATCACTTTTCACAGCCGCAGAGGGTTGGGGAGTTTATCGTCAATGGCGGGGTGATGGTGAGCAGAACCATAGCCTGAGTGTTCGCTTCGGCCAACTCGCCGTCAAGACATTTGAGGGGGCGACACCTGCCGGAACCACACCGAAAACAGTTCAGTGTGTCCTAGAAAAACGCGAAATCCCGTGTGTGCTGCGGTGTGACGAAGGCCGATTTTCGTGCGTTTTTGAGGAACCCGTCGTTGTCCACCAGGCACAAAGCTTAGATATTCGGATTGCTTGGTAGGAATGCGACCTTTGTATCTTCGAGATGCCAATGGACGAAAGGACACAGAAATGTGGACCAGACAATATCCTGATAACCGACGGCAAATATGTCATTTGTTCGGAATTTGGCAGGGTATGCTGATAGTTTTAGTGACCTTTGGAATAACCACCGTCGCCGTGGGCGAAAGTGCTGGCGATGGGCAAGTCATTTTCGCCGTGATTCGGGGCCAGCAGGAAGGGAAGAATCTCCTCGCCGAAGGAACTTGGGGAAAATACGAACAAGGATTTGAAGAGCACGAGGGTGTTATCGTCTGCGAAAACAAGGATAAGCCGGGATATCGTGCCGGGGCGGTTCAGTCGATTGTCTTGAACCAAAAAGAACCACGGCCTCTGGTCGCCGTGGCCGAAAGTGCGGCCCAGGACGTGGACGGTGCCCGAGATAACAATTACTCCGTATATCTTGATATCGAGTACAACGACGGAACACCCCTTTGGGGCCAGGCGGCGGCGTTTGATGTGGGCACCCACGACTGGCAAGAGCGAAGGGTCGTCATCTTTCCGGAAAAGCCCATCCGACGATTGTCCTATTATTTGCTTTTCCGCGGGCATCGGGGTAAAGCGATGTTTCGAAATCCGCGTTTGTACGAAATAAGCACGCCGGGAACTGCCCTCTTTGACGGAATTCCCTGCACCAAGGCCGTTGGGGATTACCGGGGGTTGGTCGTTCGTGATGTGGCGAAAAACTCAGACTTTGTGGCCCTTCAACAGTCGGCCTTGGGGATTGAGTGCGTCTGGACCGTCACCGAAAAAGATAACGTCAGAACCTATGACCTTATCCTGCGGAGTCGATCTGACGAAGATCGAGCCCTAACGGTTGCCTTTGTCGAGCCGGTCAAATGCACGTCGTCCGGTGACAAACCAATTCTTTGGCTTCAAAGCCCCCGCCGCAGCGAGGCTGTTTCGGCAACCCGCGAGTACGCGACGACCGTCCGAACACGCGCGGGGGCTACTCAGCGGCTGGGACGATGGCCCCTAGCAGCCGTGGCAACTGACACCCAGGGGTACGGTGTTGGGATTGACATGATTTATCCAGCGGTCTTCCGCGTGGGCTATAACGCCGCTTACGAACAACTATTCGTTGCGTACGATATCGCTCTAACCAAAGAGAAGCCAGATGCGCATTTGCGCTTCGTGGTTTTCACTTTTTCTCCGCATGGAGGCTTTCGGGCGGCTTGGGCTCGCTATATAGAGATCTTTCCTGATTATTTTTCCTCTCGAATTTCAAAACATGGGCAATGGATGCCATTTGCCAAGATCTCGCAAGTTGAACATTGGGAGGACTTTGGTTTCCGCTTCAAAGAAGGCAACAACGAAACACAGTGGGATGACGCTCATGACATTTTGACGTTCCGCTACACGGAGCCCATGACTTGGTGGATGCCCATGGCCCCTGAAATACCGAGAACATACGAGGCCGCCGTGGCCGAGGCGCAACGGTTGGCTCAACAGGGCCGACCTCAAGCGAAGGCGTGGCTGTCGAGTAGTTTTCGCGATGAAAATGGGCGCATCCCGTTGAGGCTCCTAGACACCCCATGGTGTAACGGGGCCGTGTGGAGCATGAATTCCCTCCCCCAGATTCAGGGCGAGATTACCGATTTTAAGCTCAAATGGAATCCCGATATTCGCCAAGCCCTTTACGGACCAAATCGCAAAGGAGATTTGGACGGGGAATACATCGACTCAAGCGAGGGGTATGTCACCGATGAGCTCGACTTCCGCCGAGACCACTTTGTTGGCGAGCGTCCGTTGACATATGACGCTGCAGGCTTTCAGCCGGCGGTCTTCCGCGGCCTTATTGTTTTTGAGTATGTCCGCGCCATCGCCGAGGATGTCCACGCGATGGGCAAGTTTATGATGGCCAACGGGACACCATCACATCTATGTTGGCTTGTACCATTGCTGGACGTGATGGGCACTGAAACAGACTGGAACCCCAACGGTCAGTGGCGGCCCATGAGTGACTCGGAGCTTCTTTTCCGACGGGCCCTGTGCGGCAAAAAACCTTACTGTTTCCTGATGAACACCAATTTCGACCGATTTGATTACCCGCTTGTTGAAAAATATATGAAACGATGTGTCGCCTATGGCATGTTCCCTGGTTTCTTCAGTCCCAATGCTTCAGGGGGACATTATTTCACCCGGCCCGAACTGTACAATCGCGATCGACCCCTTTTCAAAAAATATGTGCCCCTCTGCCAGCGGCTCTCCGAGGCTGGCTGGGAACCCATTACACGGGCGCAATGCAATCTCCCCAATGTCTATGTGGAAAGATTCGGCGATCGGTATTTCACCGTTTTCAACGAGGCATCCCAGGAGGCAACGGCCGAGGTCACTTTTGACGCCGATCTCACCCTGCCGGCGACAGTTCGAGAACTTGTCACAGCCAACACGTTGACCGTTGTGAACCGTAAGGTAACGATTCGGTTGCAGGGAGAGGATGTGGCAGTCCTAGACATTGGCCAATGAGCCGACAATGGCCCAGTAGGATGTCGCCCCGAGCGTTCGTAGGCTGCAAGGGCGACTCACGGCACAATTAAGGAGGTCTGACAACGGCGTTGCATGGTCCTCAAACAACTGACCCTTTTCGACGACTTTTTTGCCTCGGAGCCGCAAAAACCAAGCACGGTGGCAATGGTTGCCAGCGTCGTGTTTGGCCAAATGCCTAAAGGAGAGTTTGATTATCTCGTTCCGAAACATTTGCAGGCGGTGTTGGAGCCTGGACAGCGGGTTCGGGTTCCGCTGGGCAAGTCCAACCGTTTGCAGATTGGGTACTGCGTCTCCGTCACTCACAAGCCTTGTGTCACGTCTGAGCTGAAGGCAATCCATTCCATTGTGGATGAACAACGACTCTTGTCGCCTGCCATGTTGCAAGTGACCCGCTGGATTGCCGAGCATTATCTTTGCGACTGGGGACAGGTTCTGGAGACGGTCCTGCCAAAGTGTGTCCGCGAAAATGTGGGGTTGCGCAAGGTCTTTAAGTACCGGTTAGCCCATCCGAAAGATGGATTACAACACGCCGGCCGTTTAACGGCGAAGCAACAGCGGGTCCTAGAAATCCTTGCATCCGCTGACGGCCCATTGACGGCGGAAGACCTTGTTGCCAAGGCCGGTTGTTCCTCGGCCGTGTTAGGCAATCTTGTGAAACGGGGGCTGATCGAAAGGGAGATCAGTCACGTACGAGACAAGACCATCTCTTATGACAGGCCGCCTCGAGCCGAATCGCTCACGCTCAACAGCGAACAGCGTGCAGCGCTCCAGACGATTGTGGACGCCATCCGTTCGGGGACGCACAAAACGATTCTAATCCACGGGGTAACAGGGAGCGGGAAGACTGAGGTATATATTCAAGCGATTGAGGAGGTCGTTCGCCGCGGTTGTCAGGCGATTGTCCTAGTCCCGGAGATCAGTTTGACACCCCAGACGGTAGAACGCTTTCGAAGTCGCTTCCACAACGTGGCGGTCCTTCACAGCCACTTAACAGATGCCGAGCGGGCCGCACAATGGGAATGGATCGCCTCAGGGGCGGTGGAGGTTGTGGTCGGGGCACGAAGTGCGGTATTTTCGCCGACCCCGCGGTTGGGACTGATTATCCTCGATGAAGAACACGAGTCGTCGTTCAAGCAGGAGTCAGCTCCTCGTTATCATGCCCGGGAAGTGGCAGAACAGCGTGCCAGAATCGAGGGAATTCCCCTCGTGCTAGGATCGGCGACCCCCTCTTTGGAATCTTGGTATCGGGCACAGCAGGGTGAGGCGATTCTTGTTCAACTCCCTCGCCGGATCGCCAACCTCCCCCTTCCGGACGTGAAGACGATTGATCTGCGGGAGCCCAAACGGGCAAGGGAGACCCGCGGGGTGATTACCCGTCAGTTGCATGCGGCCATCGAAGAAGTACTCAAGGACGGAGGCCAGGTCATCCTTTTGCTGAACAGACGGGGCTTTGCCACGCATGTCCAATGTCCCTCCTGCGGCGTGGTGTTGCGTTGCCCCCACTGCGATATTAGTCTCACCCACCATAAGATAGCAAATCGCGTTGTTTGTCATTATTGTGACTATGAGGTGGAAACACCGCGGACATGCCCTCAATGCGACTCGCCGCGAATCCGTTTTAGTGGAACGGGGACAGAACGGCTTGAGGCGGAGATCAAAGCCCGCTTTCCCCATGCGACCTGTCTGCGGATGGACGCCGATTCCATGAGAAGCCGCCTGGCGTATGAAAGGGCGTTTGCCGAGTTTCGCCGAGGACGCATCCAGATTTTGGTGGGCACACAAATCATCGCAAAAGGGCTGGATTTCCCAAACGTCCGGCTTGTGGGGGTCGTCAACGCGGATACGGCCTTACACTTCCCTGACTTTCGCGCGTCTGAACGTACCTTTCAACTGGTCACCCAGGTGGCGGGCCGAACCGGTCGGGGCCCCCATGGTGGGCAGGTCTTGGTACAGACATTCACGCCCGAGCACCCCGCCATTCAAGCGGCCATCCGCCATGATTACGAGACGTTTGCTCAGCAGGAGCTGAAGGTCCGCGAAGCCTTTGGCTATCCCCCGTTTTGGCGGTTGGCACGCATTGTGGTCAGTTCGAATAGCAGCGAGACGGCGGAGGCATGCTCGCGTGAATTCGCGGCGTCGGTCCACACCCAGGCCGAGGTAGCCGGTCTGACCGACAAAATACGAATCGTCGGCCCCGCGCCGGCCCCTTTGGCAAAGCTCCGCGGCAAGTATCGGTACCACCTCCAAGTCATGGCACGTGACTATCCACAACTGCTGAGCGTCATTAGCACGGCCCAAAAGACGTGCCGTGCGCCATCTGGTGTAACCTGGACAATCGACGTTGACCCGATCGACATGCTTTGAGAGGCGTTGAACGCTCATGTTCGTCGGGAAATCGCGTCTAATCGAGGTGGTGCTTGGGATTTCGCTCCTGTCCCAACCCACGCTTTACTGTTTCGCATTCTCCCATAATTGAATAAGATGAAGAAAACCGATCAACAACGGCGATTACCAGCCCCATAAGGAATGTGTTGTCTCGGGTCAGAACGAAGATGCCCCAACGACGATTGAATCGTGCTCTCGTCGAAACCAGCCTCGAGGTGAAATGCCTCTTCCTTTTTGGGGTATTTTTGGTTCTTGTGATCGCCGTCAGTGTTCTCCTCTATTGGCGGGTCACTGGGGAAGTGGTCACGCGGCAAAACCCGGATACAGCACGGCTGCTTGTGGACCAGGTGATGCTCACCAAGCACTATGCAGCAATGGAGCCGAACAAAGATTTCGTAGACTATTTGAACGGCGTCATCAAGAGCCGTTCACAACAAGGGTATCGGTGGCGTTTTGTGCGTCCGCCGGGCAGACTGATGAATCAATCGGAAGATACAGGACCGCCCCTGGACGCCATGGAATCCGAGCTCATTCAACGGTTCATGGCCATGACTGAGGAGGAACGGTCGCACCCTGATGCCCAACTCTATGCTGAGCGATTAGTCGATGGCGGAAACACCTATCAATACTATCAGCCGATTTGGGCAGAACAGTCGTGTGTTCCCTGCCACATCGCTTTAGAGGGTGCGGGCTACAGCCCAACGTCCGGAGGCATTATGACGCCCATTCGTGAAGGAGACCTGATGGCCATCTTGCAGGTCACGATCCCCAATGGGCCGACACAGGCTGCCGTCATGAAGTATTGGAGCATGCTCCTGGCTGTCGCGATTGTCACGGCTTTTTTAGCAATGATCGCGTTTTATATCACAATCCGCTATGTCATTGTACGACCGTTGCGGCACCTGCGGGCTGTAAGCGAGGCGATCACTGAGGGCAATACGGCATTACGGGCGCATATTCACACGCGAGATGAATTCGAGCTTTTGGCAAATGCTTTTAATCGCATGTTGAGCCATTTGGTCGCAGTTCAGGACGAGCTCCGTCAGGTGAACGCCGAACTGGATGCAAAGCTCGATGAGGTAGCTCAATTGAACATGCAATTGTACGAAATGAATCGCGTGAAAAGCGATTTCATGGCCACCATGAGCCATGAACTGAGGACACCTCTTAATAGCATTTTGGGATTCAGCGAAGTCCTGGCCTCGATTGAGTCTCTCGATGAGAAACAACGGCGGTATGTGCAGAACATTCAAAAGTCGGGTCGTATCCTTCTGGAAATGATCAACAATGTCCTGGACCTTGCGAAGATGGAAGCAGGGCGCATGGAGATTCGCCCAACCGAGTTTTCCATCGAGCAAGTCGTCCAGGCACAATGCGACATGGCACGGCCATTAACAGAAAAGAAGAACTTGCAATTGACAGTCGATATCCAACCCAATTTACCGCCGATGTTCCAAGATCAGAATCGCGTCGCCCAGATTCTCAACAATCTCCTTTCCAACGCCATCAAATTCACTCCAGAAGGCGGTGCCATTCGCGTGATTGTGCGTCGCGATAATAACGGTGACCTGATTTTGCGTGTTGCCGATACAGGTGTCGGGATCGCCGAAGAGGATCGTCAAATTATCTTTGAAAAATTTCGCCAGGGGCGGACGGCCATGCCGGACGGCGATCCTCTCAAACGGGAATACCCTGGTTCAGGGTTGGGCCTCTCCATCGTAAAGGAACTTTGTCGGCTATTAGGCGGTGAGGTAGGTGTGGAAAGTGAGCTGGGGCGGGGGAGCGTCTTTACGGTTCGGTTGCCTTGGCGGCTTGAGATCGCTGAAGAGGGAGATCAACCACCGTATTTTCGTCCCATAAATGCCGAAGAGATGCGATTCGATCGTGATCGTGTCAGTAAGCGACTGCGACCCACGCCGGCCAGTGAGAAAGGTCCGCGGTGACGGCCAGTGGGGGTCATCCTGGAAAAACAGCTCGTTCATTCCCGGTTATTTCGAGGGGAATTGTGAGGTGCCATGAAGGCTCGCCGACAACAGGAAAACCATCGACCCCAAGTGCAGCTATTCACCGATGGGGCCTGTAGTGGAAACCCAGGTCCTGGTGGCTGGGCGTTTATTCTTTATCATCCGGCTTCAGGCAAAAAGCTGATTCAATCAGGAGCAGAGCGTGATACGACCAACAATCGCATGGAACTGATGGCTGTTATCAAGGGGCTCCAAGCGCTGCGTAAGCCAAGTCGTGTTCAGCTCTTCACAGACAGCATCTACGTGGGACGCGGTCTCACAGAATGGCTCGCCGCATGGAAGGCACGCGGTTGGAAGCGGGGAAAGAACGAGCCTGTCAAGAACGAAGACTTGTGGCGCCAACTGAGTGAGCTTTTGGAAACTCACCAAGTGGAGTTTCATCACGTGCACGGCCATAGCGGCCATCCTGAAAACGAGACCTGTGACCGTCTGGCCGTGGAAGCGTACCAGAAGCTCCTCAAGCATCCCCAAAAGCCTTGAGAAGTCTCGGCCATTTCGGTTCCAAACACCGGCTGACAGTTTCCGGAAACTAACCGACATCGGCCAGTGAGAGCGATTTTCCGTAACGACGCAATACCATTTGACGCAATCGAGCATGCTGGGGACGAGCCAGACCCGGGTCCTCACGAACCAGGTCCCATGCATTGCGACGTGCTTCCAAAACCAGATCCGAGTCGCGGAGGATGTCGGCAATGCGGAACGGGGCCAGGCCATGTTGACGTGTCCCAAGTAATTCACCGGGGCCACGAAGGGCGAAGTCGATCTCTGCCAATTCAAAACCATTCGTCGTGCTGCAAAAGGCCTTCAGTCGTTCACGGGACTCTGGCGAAGTCGAGTCCGAGAACAGACAGCAGAAACCAGGATGCTTGCCCCGCGAGACGCGCCCCCGGAGTTGGTGAAGCTGGGCTAGACCAAATCGCTCCGCATTCTCAATGGTCATCAATGTGGCATTGGGAACGTCGATGCCAACTTCCACAACGGAGGTGGAAATGAGAACATCGATTCGTCCCTCCCGAAAATCCGCCATGACTTTGTCCTTTTCCTCTCCACTCATTCGTCCGTGGATCATCCCCAATCGGAATCCGGCGAGTTCCCCACGGCTTAACTCCTCGTAAGTGGCTACGACACTGCGAACCTCTTCATCACCTTCTTCCACAAGTGGCACAACGACATAGCCCTGCCGACCTTCGCGAAGTTTCTTGCGGAAGAATTCCCACCACTGGCTTCGTCGATCACTTGTCGCCAGATAGGTCCGAACGGGCTTTCTGCCCGGCGGGGATTCGTTCAGCACGCTTAAATCCAAGTCCCCAAACAAGGTCATCGCTATTGTCCGTGGGATCGGTGTGGCCGTCATGACCAGGTAATGCGGTTCCTCGCCCGCCCCTTTCAGAGCCGCCCGCTGGCGAACCCCAAATTTGTGTTGTTCGTCAATCACGACAAGGCCAAGTCGATGAAACTTGACTTCTTCCTGGATGATTGCTTGTGTGCCCACCACCAAATCGATCTCACCCTCGGCGATCTGCCGAAGAATCTGGGATCGCTCTTGGGGCGGTAGCCCACCGACGAGCAATGTCCGTCGGACACGGCTTTTCTCGAGCAGTTGGTTAATAGTCTGAAAATGCTGCCGGGCAAGAATCTCGGTGGGCGCCATCATCGCAGCCTGATGCTGATTTGCCACGGCCAAGAGCATGGCATAAACAGCAACGACTGTTTTTCCACTTCCCACATCCCCTTGAAGCAACCGATTCATGGGAATCGGCTGCTCCATGTCTCGAACAATCTCGGCAACGGCCTGGTCTTGGGCGGCAGTCAATCTAAAAGGAAAGAGCCGACGAATTCTCTCGTCAATTTTGGGAGTCAATCGAAGGATGGGCGATTTTTTACTAGTGATCTGCTGATACCGCTTCAAGGCCAAGGCCACTTGGAGGATGAATAGCTCTTCGTAAATGAACCGACGCCGTGCGGCTTGGATTTGCTGCTGATCACTGGGGGCGTGAATCTGCTGAACTGCCTCCTGAATTGGCAAGAGTCGCTGTTGGGCGAGGATTTTCTCGGGAAGCACCTCTTCCAAATATCCGCTATATTGGGCCACCACCCGCCCAATCATTTTGCGCATTTCCCATTGTTGGATTCCCTCGGTCAAGGCATAGACAGGAAGAGGGGCTAGTTTTGGTTGTTCCTCCTCTCCTAAAACAATGACCCGGGGATGAACCATCTCCCAAATCAACCCATTGCGCCGCGGTTTTCCCACCGCCATGACACGTTGACCTTCGCGAAAATAATCCCGGCGGTAGGGCTGCTGAAACCACACAGCCCGGACGTATCCACCCTCTCCAGCGATCAGCACACCCACGACAGTCTGGCCACCCCGGAGGACCCGGCTCTCCACGTCTTCGACAACACCCACAACTGCCTGGACGGTTCCTTCTTCCAATTGATTCACCGGCCGTACCCTGCTGCAATCCTCATAAGATCGCGGAAAAAAGAAGAGGGCATCGCTGACGGTTTCAATCCCCAGTTTGGCCAGGATCTCAGCCCGCCGTGGTCCTACGCCTTTTACAAATTGGATGGGAAGCCGGAGGGGATCCTGATCCCTTGGCGAGATCGTAGATGGCTTTGTTCCCTCGTTCATCATGATTCTGACAGGCTTCGCACAACCCAGCAATGTTCCGAGCAGGGGTGTCACCGACAGAACGATTCATTCTCGATTACGAACATCGGGGTGATTGTCTTCCAATTCCCATTCCCGTCCGAAGCGCCGAACACGGCGATAAAGGCTGTCTCGCTCCACCGGCTCGCGTCCAGTCTCCCGAATGAGCGCGCACAACTCCTCGACCGATAGGACATCGGGAGAATCGGCCCCGGCATCATGATAAATATTCTCATATCGCACTGTCCCGTCCAGATCGTTGGCCCCATATTCTAAGGCAGTTTGGGCCACACCGATCCCCAAGGCTACCCAGTACGCTTTGATATGGTCGAAATTATCCAGCAAGAGCCGGGAGACCGCGATTGTTCGAAGACAGTCGAATGCGGACGGCTTCGGCAAATGAGAAAAGGCCGTCCTCACCGGATGAAATGG
Organism: Planctomycetota bacterium; assembly: GCA_029549885.1. Taxonomy (GTDB): domain Bacteria; phylum Planctomycetota; class Planctomycetia; order Pirellulales; family Thermoguttaceae; genus Thermogutta. Next base: position 4,525 of record JAKPII010000346.1, on the reverse strand, counting down.
CAAGGCAACGAACGCCTGAAACCCCCCGGTCTCGTCCTGAAGTGTCCGCAGTTCAAGGAGATGATCCACACGATGGTAGATTGTTTCCACATGTCCAAACAACATGGTAGCATTGCTTTTCAATCCTAGGCTATGGGCGGTCCGATGAACGTCGAGCCAGGTCTTGCCATCTGCTTTATGGGAGGAAATCTGCCTGCGGACCTCTGGGTGGAAGATCTCGGCCCCACCACCAGGCAGACTGCCCAAGCCGGCGTCAATTAGACGGAGAAGGACTTCCTTCACCGAAAGACCGCTGATTCGGGCAAACCAGGCAATCTCAACGGCGGTCCAGGCCTTCAAATGAAGTCGCGGGTACTGGTTATGGATCGCCTCAACAATTCCAAGGTACCACTCGAATGGGATGCCCGGGGGTAGCCCACCAACAATATGCAACTCGGTACAGCCTGCCTGATCGGCATCCTCCGCCCGTTTTAGAATCTCTTCCTGCGACATGATGTAGGCATCAGGGTCACCTTTTGACCTAAAGAAGGCACATAACTTGCATCGGTAACCGCAGATATTTGTCGGGTTGAGGTGGGTGTTTAAGTTGTAATAGACGGTGCGACCATGCCGGCGGCGGCAAACAAGATCGGCCAACTGTCCGACAACGTGCAAGGACACAGAGGGCTGGAAAAGAAAGACCCCGTCCTCAAACGACAAACGACGCCCCGCCTCGATCTTATTGCGAATCTCGTCGAGACGCGATTCAACTAATCGCTCTGTTCGCACGATGTTCTGGTCTAGCATGAGGATTATGATTCCCAGAGGTTTTTACAGAAGCCAAATGTCAACAGTTCCTATGATCAACAAACCAACGCTCACCACCGCATTGACATGAAAAAATGCCTCGTTAACTCGTCGCAGATCGTCCGGCCGGACGAGCCAATGCTCGTAGATCAAAAGCACAGAAACCAATGCAAGTCCCACCCAGTAAAGCCAATCAAATTCGTTAAACAGAATAGGCAGCATTGCCAAGCATCCCACCATCACACCATGAGAAGCCGCCGCCAACCATAGGGCTCGCCTTATTCCAAAGACAGCGGGAATGCTCCACAGTTTCTGGCGACGATCAAAGTCGTAGTCTTGGCAGGCGTAGATAATATCGAACCCAGCCACCCAAAAGATCACGGCACAAGCGAGGAGGATCGGCGGCCAAGCTAAAGTACCTTGGATGGCCAACCAGATACCCGGCGGTGCCAAAGCCAACGCCGTCCCCAGCCAGAAATGCGATAACCACGTAAACCGTTTGCTGTAGCTGTAACCACAAAGAAAAGCCAGCACAGGACCAGAAGCTACCAACGGCCAATAATTCGGTAAGAAGAGCAACGTCGATAAGACAAACCCAATGGCACAGACGGCAGTGAAACCCCAAACCTCACGAACTCCCAGCACTCCGCGCGGAATATGTCGGCCCGCCGTACGGGGATTGGCTGCATCCAACTTTCGATCGACCAGGCGATTGAACGCCATTGCGGTACTACGAGCAAAGACCATACAAAGTAAAAAACCTAAGAGGTGATGCCATTGAAAAGGCACTACCTTCCACACCATCGCCGCTGACAAGGCTGCAAAGGGCAGGGCAAATAGAGTGTGGCTGAATCTGATCAACTCAAGAAAATGACGCACCTTCCTCAACCAAGTCATTGGCGAAAACGCTGTTCCTAAATTACATCCGAGACCTTCGCCCAACTGGTCGCCTCCCAAATTGGTCATCGCAACGTCTTTTGAGAAAGACGCATTATCTCTCATACGCAAAAACTCTGAGTTATGTGCCCCAACGACGGATCAATTCGTTTTCAATACCGAGTTGATCGATAATACGGGCTACGATGAAGTCCACTAGGTCACGGACCGTTAACACATTGTGATAAAAGGCCGGCATAGCCGGGAGAACTGTGGCTCCCGCTTCAGCCGCCAATGCCAAGTTTCGAAGATGAATCAAAGACAATGGTGTTTCGCGGGGCACCAGGATGAGTTTTCTTCCCTCCTTGAGATGGACCTCCGCCGCTCGGTGGATAAGGTTATTACCACCACCGTGAACAATGGTGCTTAGCGTACTCATCGAACACGGACAAATCACCATCCCATGGGTGATAAATGACCCGCTGGCAATGGGGGCCGTCAGCCGTTTGAAATGATGGTAATAAAGCGTTCCAGGCTCACCGATGGGCACCCCCAAGACGTGACTCGATTCTCCTGCTACCCCAGCCATTCCACGAAGAAGCCGAAGTTTGGTGTCCTCGGCACTGTCTTGACTGTCAAGAAGTAAAGACGACGGCTGGAAATTATCCAGATCGACGGTGAGGTCCAGCTCCTCCTTGAGCACCGTCCGACCCGCCCGACTAATGGTCAAGTGCACATCACAGGCAGCCGCAAGAAGTACCTCGATGAGACGAATGGCGTAAGTCACGCCACTGGCGCCGGTGATTGCGACAACAATCTGCCTTTTCATTTTGATCCTTTGTACAACGTAGCAATCCCGAATGAGAACGGTCTTAGCACCAAGTCTTTTAGTCCCGCCTTGGCCATCTCAGCCAATAAAGCTTCCCCTTGAGGAAACTCATGGACGCTAGCCGGAAGGTAGTTATAGGCTTCCTGCCGATTGGGAGCCAAAGCCTGACCGATGATTGGAAGCAAGAAACGAAAGTACGCTCGAAAAATTACGTTGATTGGGAAGAGCGTCGGTAACGTAAACTCCAGCACCATGACCTCTCCCCCAGGCCGACAGACTCGGACCATCTCAGAAAGCCCTCGCCCGGTGTCGGCCATGTTACGGAGTCCAAAGGCAACCGCCACAACGGCAAAAGTATCATCCGGAAAGGGTAAATGTAGGCCATCCGCTTCGATGAAATGGATTTGGGCGTGACGCCGATCAGCCTTTCGCTTTGCTAGTTGCACCATTTCTCGACAGAAGTCAACGCCCACGATTGGAAAACTATTTCTCCTATGCCGCCAAAAAGCCAGGGTCAGATCCCCAGTGCCACAACAAACATCGAGGACGGGACCCGTTCCGAGCACCTCTGAGGACTTCACCGTCCGGTCGCGCCAATAAACATCCGTCCCGAAAGAGAGCAAATGATTCAGCAAATCATACCGCGGGGCGATCTCCGCAAACATGCGCCGGATTCGCCCAGCTCGCTTGTCAATAGATTGTGAGGACAACTGATGCACGCGGAAACTGACCCAAAGAACGCTCGTCTGTTACGCCTCGCCGATATGAACTTCGACCTCTTTAATCCTCACCTGCGCACTACGAGGCGCAAATAACCCACCCAGTGGAGGCCAACATCGACGCCTTGTCAAAGTGACGCCTTTTTCGTATGGTAAATCCTTCGCATTGTGAAAATCTTGTACACCATCCTGACTTTGTATTATATCGGACCTTTTGCACATTTTTACGTCTTGGATCCTTCCGGTTTTGAGGCCCCACAATGTTACCAAAGCTCAATGTTTACGCCGTTCCCAGTCTCGCCGACCCTAAGGAGTTAGAGATAGGCACGGTTGTTGTCATCGATATCCTTCGGGCGACGACGACAATCGTTCACGCCATCGCTGCCGGGGCTACGGCAGTCGTGCCATGTGCCTCGGTGGAAGATGCCCAACGACTTGCCGAGATCCTCCATGAAACCGATGACACGACAAGCGTGTTACTTGCCGGTGAACGCGATTGTTTACCGATTCCCGGATTCGACCTGGGTAATTCACCGTCGGAATACCGCCCGGAGGTCGTGTTTCGGGCCGTTATCATTCTGACGACAACGAATGGTACTCAGGCATTTCAAGTGTGTCGCCGGGCCCAACGAGTACTGGTGGGAGCTTTTGTGAATGCCTCGGCCGTTCTGAAGGCCCTGTTTGAAGAAAGCCATGCCGTGCATCTCCTATGTTCCGGTATTGAAGGGGAATTCACTCGCGACGACACCTTATTTGCAGGGATGTTGGTGGACCACTTGGAACGGAAGAGTGGCCTGCGATATGAGCTCAACGCCCAGGCGATTACTGCGCGGGAAAACTGGCGAGCCGCCTTCGCACCGCCCTATTCATCGGGTGCCGAACCTATCCCGCCAGAAATGCTTGCCGCTCAGCTTCGTAACAGCGCCGCCGGAGAGAAGCTGATTGCCGCTGGTATGGAAAGCGACATCTATGATGCCGCCCGCATCGACCTCTTCACCTGCTTGCCCACCTTCGATCCAACGTCTGGAATTATTGTTGGTTAACCTCTTATTTACGTCTTCCGCGACACGTGGGCCGAATACGAGCGTAGGCTTTTGAAGTTTTGGTACTTCCGTAGCGATGACGGCTTTTAAGGGCTGGAAAACCTTTCTGACACCTGTGGATGTTATGAAACATTCTTAACCACAATTTTGTCATCGCGGTCCTTGGCTTGTCGGCCCACAATGACTAGGCACATATCGTCAGCTTGCGGTTGCTGACCAACAAAGCGATGGACTGCTTGGACCAGGCTATTACCGACCTCTTCCGGCGAACC
>JAKPII010000342.1 GCA_029549885.1 Planctomycetota bacterium | reverse complement strand
AGGGCGGGCGTCGCCGGCGTGGGCACCACCAGTCGATGGACGTGGCCCGGCACCGCGAGAAGTCGAAGCCGACGCACCGCAAGCTGCGGGCCAAGGACCGGGCGCTGGAGAACGACTTCGTCTCGGACGACCAGTTCACTTGGCTCTTCCCCGCCTGGATTGGCCAGCTGGCCCGGGTTTTCTTGCCTGGACACGCCTTCTACACGTGGGGCGGCTCCGCGAATCTGGGTAACTACCTGCCGGTGTTGAAGGCGGTCGGTCTGTACTTCCTGTGAGCGATCGTTTACGACAAAGAGCATCCATTCTTCCCGCGAGAAGACAGAATAGGTGCCCGCGTGGAGTCGTAACTCGTTGCGTGGGAGCGGCAAAACGTACGCCAGCCGTAACGCTCAGCATAACCAGCGCGCATGAAGCGCGGCAAACTGTGCGTCCGTGTTGATACTGTTGTTAGGCTTGATTTTTTTCGCCAATACAATTCCGATTCCAACGCTTTTTCTTTTTGATATATAAAAAACTTAAACATAGTCCAATCGAAGCTCCAACGACACCAGCACTGACCACCATGCCCCTAACAGATACCTGCCAATCATGAAACGCATAGATGAGTACAATTATTGACAGTGCTACGCTTCCAAATGTACCGATGTTCATAACACACACAGATCTCGGAAACAAAAAATCCCCATTATAAGAAAAAGCACTGTTACGGAAATAACGATGAGTAAATAGAAGCCGCCGACCTTTAGAAATATTTTTGGCGAAACAGGGTATCCCCGATATTCCTGATATATCGTTATAGATTCTTCGTCCCGTAATGACGATGGTAAGAGCCTAGATAGCGCGCGATTTCGCTTGTTCAGCAGAAAGCGACTAGCACTCAGGTTATTAATGACTTTAGCAGCTTGGCTGATTGACAGTAAACAAACGTCGTCTTGAGACTTGAGCCAATTTAATAGATCGGAAAACTCTTGATAGGTAATGCTGCCACGCTTCTCATCAATCTCTTTAAAGTCATACGCGTGGAACAAAACAACAATAACAGGTTGAGTGTCAGAAGAGGTTCTTGCTGCCTTGACTGCATCCCGAAGCCGAGAAAGATGGCATGTGGCCGGCAGAAAAATAAGGTTGGAATTTTCTGTTGCCACCCCATCCATGCCCGCCGAAAGAGTTGAAAACCCAAGCTCTTCAAGAGCCCGTAAGGTGTTCAAATCGTATTTGTTCCAGGGTGGCACAAAAGTAGTGAACGGAGCGTTTATGATGCCTTCAAGGAAATTTTTCCCTTTGGCTAATCTTTCTACCTGAGCATTGTAAGCAAGACCTGAGAATTGCGTCATTTGTTTAGCGCTAATTGTCTGGTGCGAATAGCCATGCAGCGCTATATCCAATATACCGTCCTTAAATCCATTCTTTAGAATATTGGCTTTTATCGAGGTAAGGGGGACAATATCCTGGGGAGATGGATCATGCGCGTCGCGAACACAGCGAAAGGGGATGACTCCGAAGGTTATGGAAGCTTCATGCTTGCCGAAGCTATCAATGATTCTTAGCTCCATGTCCGTCGGGCTCGTAGCTGAATAGTCATCGTAGCGAAAGACAATGTTGACTCGTTTGTTGTCAATCGGTTGTGTGGCGGAAGCGGTGATTGAAGCTATACATACAAATATAAGTGTAGAGAGGACTCTTCGGTAGAAGATGAGTGTTCTCATTTGCACAGCCTTTCTATGATGTTAGTTTAACTTTGTTAGAAAAAGTTTGTGCCAATTACCGGTAGTTGGCAAAGTTGCCGCCTAACAGGCAAGTGCCAGATTGTCGTAAGTAGCGTTGTATCAATCGGTTGTCTCATCAATCGGTTGTCCCATTGTCGCGCAGTTTCCGGCGTGATAGGCGGCCCCCGCCTAGTGCTCATGGGGAGCACGAGTCAGACCATGTGCCGCGCTGCGGACGCGCCGTCTGCCACGCTCAAAGTTGGTCTGTTAGCTAGTACATTTTCATCGTGGCCAAGCGTGTGTCAAGCGGCCTGCACACGGCAGAACGCAGTGAACCTGCAAGCTTGCGGATCCGTTCTCTTGTGGGCTCGCTTGGCGGTTCCCACTGGCTCCGTGGGGATAATTCGAGCCGAAGCTCGATTGTCCACCTAGGAGAGCGCAGGAGCGACGAAACCTAAGTAGCGGAAGAGCTTTACCCATTCGCCCAGCGATCGATACGAAGGGGTACCAGCCGACGGAGGGCAAGTGTTGGCAACAAGACGCCATCCAGGGCTTGGTCTCTGTCTACCGCGACACAGGGGAAATCGGACTCCGGACGTACGCGCCGGTCGACCGGCAACTACCGCACCTGGATTCCGTGGGGGTAGGGGCCGATCCGCCGGCCGACGTTGCGCACAGCACTATCTGGGGTAATCGTTTCTATCTCAATTCCGAAGGTCAGGTCACTGGCGTGCATGGCGTTTTCCTCGCTGGTGGTATGTTCGTTCGTACATTACACAGGAGCCATGAACGCCCGAAAACATCAAGCGGATTTTTTGCTATCTCCCACGTAATTCTCGGAATACTCT